>QHWQ01000096.1 GCA_003222635.1 Acidobacteriota bacterium
ACGGCGGATCCAGCAGGATCAGATCGAACGCGGAAGCAGGCGCGTCGAGCGCGGCCACAAGATCCGCGCACTGAATAGTATAGCCTTGCTCGACGCCGCAGGCCCTGAGGTTCTCCTCGATCAACGCCGCCGCGCGGCGATGGCTCTCGATGAAGGTGACGTGCGCGGCGCCGCGGCTCAACGCCTCGATGCCGATGGCGCCCGTGCCCGCATAGCCATCGACCACACGCGCACCCTCGACGCGCGGCGCCAGGATGTTGAAGAGCGTCTCGCGCAGCTTGTCCGAGGTGGGGCGAAGGCCCTCCCACGTCGGAGCGTTCAGGCGGCGTCCCTTGAACCGTCCGGCGATCACGCGCACTACCCGACCTCAATCAACCCAAATTGATCCTGCCAGCGCTGCTGCACGAACTGCAGGAGCTCGCCCGACAGGCCCCGTTCGTCGACGAGCGCGCGCGCCTCGCGATGCGCCGCTTCCATGATGTCGCGATCGCGCACGAGATCGCCGGTGCGCAGCGCCGGCAACCCTGACTGCCGCGTGCCGAAGAAGTCGCCCGGCCCGCGCAGCTCGAGGTCGCGCTCCGCGATCACGAATCCGTCGCTCGTGTCGGCCATCGCCTTCAGCCGCTCGCGCGCATCATCGGTCCACGGCGCCTGATACAGCAGGATGCAGTGCGACTCCCACTCGCCGCGGCCGACGCGGCCGCGCAGCTGGTGCAGCTGCGACAGCCCGAAGCGTTCCGCGTGCTCGACGACCATGATCGACGCGTTCGGCACATCCACGCCGACTTCCACGACGGTCGTCGACACCAGGATGTGGATGTGTCCTGCCGAGAACGCGTGCATCACCTTGTCCTTCGCATCCTGCTTCATGCGTCCATGCAGCAGCGCGACGCGATACGCGGGAAAGATCTCCGTCTGCAGGTGGTCGGCCATCTCCGTCGCCGACTTGAGATCGATCTTCTCGGAACCCTCGATGAGCGGATAGATGATGTACGCCTGACGGCCCGCATCGAGCTGCGCGCGAATCAGCTGATAGATCTCGTCGCGGCGTGATTCGGGTTTCACCCACGTGCGCACCGGCTTGCGTCCGGGTGGCAGATCCGGAATCTTCGAGACGTCGAGCTCGCTGTAGTCGGTGAGCGCGAGCGTCCGCGGGATCGGCGTCGCCGTCATCAGCAGCACGTCGGGCCGCAACCCTTTGGCACGAAGCGCCGCGCGCTGCGCGACGCCGAAGCGATGCTGCTCGTCGATGACGACGAGCCCCAGCTTGTGGAACTTGATCGATTCCTGCACCAGCGCGTGCGTGCCGACGATCAGGTTCGTCGTCCCGCGCTCGATGTGCGCGTGCAGCGTGTGTTTCTTCAGCCCCGGCGTGCTGCCGGTCAGCATGTCCACGCGGAAGCGCGACTGCGAAAGCAGCCGCGCGATGTTGCCGAAATGCTGCGCCGCGAGGATTTCCGTCGGCGCCATGAACGCCACCTGCAGGCCGTTCTCCATCGCGACGATCGCCGCCAGCAGCGCGACGATCGTCTTGCCGGCGCCGACATCGCCCTGCAGCAGACGATGCATCGGCTCCGGCCGCAGCATGTCCTCGACGATGTCCTTCAGCGACTGGCGTTGGCCCGGCGTCAGCTTGAACGGCAGGATCTTCGCGGCGGACGCGCGAATGCGATCGTCGACTTTCGGGACGTACGGCTTGAGCTCCATGCTCGTCGCATGGCGCCGCCACGCGTGGCCGATCTGAAAGAGGAAGAACTCCTCGAAGATCATCCGCCGCTGCGCGGGCGTGCGGAACGCATTCAGCTCCTCGACCTCCGCTTCGTTCGGCGGGAAGTGCGCCTCCTCGAGCGCGACGCGCCGCGGCACGAGCTGGAGGCGCGCGCGGATATCCGTCGGCAGCAGGTCAGCAATCTCCGACGGAAGTTGATCGAGCGCCTGCCGCACCATCCGCCGCTGCATGTTCGGCGTCACCGTGCCGGTCTTCTCGTAGAACGGGACGATGCGCGCCGTCTTGACCGATTCGAGCTGGTCGGACATCAGCTCGTACTCGGGGTTCATGAAGTGCAGCCCCGTCGAGTCGAGCTTGACGTCGCCGAAGATCACGACCGCGAGATGCGGCTTGAGGATGTCCTGCAGGTACGGCTGGTTCATCCACGTGCAGCGGATCGCGCCGCTGCTGTCGCCAATCACCGCGTGAAAGATCTTGAAGCCGCGACGCCGCGTGATCGCCAGCTGCGAGCTCTTGATGTCGCCAAGCACCGCCGCACGCATCCCCGGCCGAAGGGAAACAATCGGCTGCATGTGGCTGCGGTCTTCGTAGCGGAATGGAAGCCTGTAGAGCAGGTCCTCGACGGTCACGAGGCCCGCGCGTTTGAGGTCCGCGGCTTTTCGCGGACCTACGCCCTTGAGGAACTGAAGCGGAGTTTCCAGCGTGTCACTGGACAATCACAGCCTGTCCGGAGCCAACGTCGATCTGCCGAATCGAGGCCGGGAGCTCGAACGGATCGTCAATCTTGACGCCCTGTGGATGGCTCGGCGTCTTCGAGTAATAGCTCACCACTTCCTGCAGGAAGGTCTTCGGCAGCGGCAGACCCGACACGTCAGCGCTTTCGAGCAGGAACGTGCCGACGCCGTCTTTGGTCCGCAGCGTGCCCGTAACGTTGACCGGCACCTTGCCGCCGACGAGATTCCAGATGTCGAGAGTGCCGCCGCTCTGCTTCTTCTTCGCGATGGCGTCGAGATCGACAATCGCCTGTCCGGCGAGCCGACCGTTGCCCACGAGCGTCACCTTCGGATCGCTGACGCCGGCCGGCAGCAGCGGCTTGGCGCTGTAGGCGAACCACGAGTTCAGCTCGGTCTCGCTGACCTGCGTCTTCTTCGTGCCCGCCTTCTGGACGCCGTCCCCCTGGACGACGATCTGCGCGACCTTGCGCGAGAACAGATCGGCCTGCTGCTTGGAAATCGCGGCCGCGTCGAGCGTGGCGATGGCGAGAATCACACCGAAAGTCGCGGCGATTCGGGTCATGCGGCTAACTCCGGGCTGGCTTTTCGAGTGTAACATCCCTTGATTTTCGCCTTCTGTTCGCATTATAGTCTCGCCACCTCGACCGAACAGGAGGAGAAAAATGCTCCCGCTCACCAAACGGCAGCGTGAAATCCTCGATTACCTCAGCGAGTTCATCCAGAACCACGGCTACGCGCCAAGCCTGGAGGAAATCGGCCGCCGCTTCAACCTGTCGTCGCTGGCAACGGTCCACAAGCATCTGTCGAACCTGCAGGAGAAAGGGTTCATTCGCCGCGCGTGGAACCGGAGTCGATCGGTCGAGCTCGTACCTGCGCGCGCGGGGGGCCGCGCCCTGGAGCTCCCACTGCTCGGCTTCGTCGCCGCGGGCCACCCGATCGAAGCCGTCGCCGGCAGCGAGACGATCGCCGTCCCCGAGACGCTGGCCGGTAAGAGAGACTCCTACGTGCTGCGGGTCAAGGGCGATTCGATGATCGACGAGCAGATCCGCGACGGCGACTTCGTCATCGTCGAGGACCGCAAGACCGCGGACAACGGCGAAATGGTCATCGCGCTGCTCGGCGGGACAGACGTGACGCTGAAGAAGTTCTATCGTGAGAACGGGCGCGTGCGCCTGCAGCCGGCCAATCCGGCGATGCAGCCGCTGATGGTCGATCCCGAGCAGGTGCAGGTCCAGGGCGTCGTCGTCGGGGTGATGCGGAAGTATTAGCTCGTTCGTCTAAACAATCCGGCCTCCGCGTTCGTATTCTATCTATAGGCCTGCGCCGCGGTGCGGCGCGATATAGCGCTTCATACATCCGTTCTTGAAGGGACTCGGCGTGCAGTACCGATGGGTAGGCATTTTTTGTCTTGTCGTTGCGGGTTGCAGCGGCGCCGCGGGCCAGGGGCGCCGCGACGCAGGCCGATCCCCCGCCATAGCTGTCTCAACCGCTCCCGTTCAGCGCATTTCCATCCAGCGGACCGTCGACCTGTCGGGCACGCTGATTTCGCCTGACGAGGCCAAGGTCAGCGCGGAAGCGGCAGGCGTCGTTCAGAGCGTTTCCATCAAGCTCGGCGACGAAGTCGTCCGGGGGCAGGAGCTCGTGCGCCTGGCGCCGCGAGAGCTCGAGCTGGGACTCGAACGCGCGCAGAGCGCGCTGCGGCAAACCGAGGCACAGCTCGGCATGTCCGACGCGGACAGCGAACCGCTGCCGGACGACCGCATCGCGGCCATCCGCACCGCCGCCGCCAATCTCGACGACGCTAGGACCCAGAACCAGCGCGCGGAGCAGCTCGCCGCGCGCGGCCTGCTTGCCGGCGCCGAGGTGGATGCGACACGAACGAAGCTGAAGGTCGCCGAGGCCGCCTACGAATCGGCGATCGAAACGGTCCGCAGTCTCAAGGCCAGCCTGCAGGATCGTCGTGCCGCGTATCAGCTCGCGCAAAAGAAGGTGAACGACGCCGTCATCCGCGCGCCTATCGCCGGCGCGGTGTCCGAGCGGCTGGTGCAGCCGGGCGAATTCATCAAGGAAGACACTCCCGTCGTCACGCTGGTGCAGATGGATCCGCTCAAGGTGAGCACGGCGGCCCAGGAGAAATACGCCGGCGTGATCACCGCGGGCCTGCCCATTCAGTTCACCGTCGAGTCGTACCCGAACGACGTCTTCCATAGGCGGATCGTCTCGGTCAGCCCCGCGGTCGATCAGTCGACCCGCACGTTCGCGGTCGAAGCGGAGCTTCCCAATCCGAACCACAAGCTGAAGCCGGGATTCTTCGCGAAGGGGGTCATCCTGACGCACGTCGATGCGAACGTCATCGCCGCGCCCGAGGATGCCGTGTCAACGCTCGCCGGCGTGTCGACGGTGTTCATCGTCGACAACGGCAAGATCAAATCGCAGAACGTCACGATTGGCGTGCATCAAGGCAGCCTCGTCGAAATCCTGGACGGCCTGCGCGGCGACGAAACGCTCGCGACGTCGAACCTCAATCAGCTGTCGGCCGGTGTCGCCGTGACCGCGCGGCGGAGCGCGCCATGATCATTTCGCGCGTCAGCGTCCAGCGCCCGGTGTTCGCCATCATGATCTCGGCGGCGATCATCGTCGTCGGGTGGTTCTCGTACCGGCAGCTCGGCCTCGACCTGATGCCGAAGACCGACGTGCCGGTGGTCAACGTGAACGTTCAGCTCCCCGGCGCCAGCGCCGAGGAAGTCGAGACACAGCTCACCAAGCCGCTCGAGGAAGCCGTCAACACCATCAACGGCATCGACGAGCTGCGGGCGAGCTCGGATCCGGGCCGCGCCAACCTGAATATCTCGTTCGTGCTCGAGCGCGATATCGAGAGCGCCACGCAGGACGTGCGCGACAAAATCGGCGCCGCCGCGCGCTACTTCCCGAAGGATACGCTGCCGCCGGTCATCACCAAGGCCGATCCGGACGCCGCGCCGGTGCTGACACTCGTCGTCTCGGGCTCGCGCACGCCGAAAGAGCTCACGACGATCGTCGACAAACAGGTCAAGCAGATTCTCGAGACCGTCGAGGATGTCGGCGCCATCACGTTCATCGGCGATCGATATCGCGAGATCCATCTGCTGCTCAACGCCGACCGGCTGAATGCCTACGGGCTGACGGTCGATCAGGTGCGGTCGGCGGTGCAGCGGCAGGACGTCGAGGTGCCGGGCGGCAGCTTCATCGCGGGTCCCGCCGAGATCGACCTGCGGACGATGGGACGCATGCAGAAGGTCGAGGACTTCAACCGCATCATCCTGGCCTACCGGAACGGATCGGTCGTGACCTTCGGCGACGTCGGACGCGTCGTCGACGACGTGCAGGAGATTCGCAGCGGTGGACGGCTCGACGGCGTGCCGGCCGTCTCGCTGCTGATTCAGAAACAATCGGGGACCAACACGGTTGATGTCGTCGATCGCGTGCTGGCGCGCGTGGAGTCGATGAAGCGGACGCTGCCGTCCGACATCCGCATCCAGCCCATTCGCGACCAGTCGCGCTTCATCCGCCGATCGTTCGAGGACATCAAGCTGCACCTGATCCTCGGCTCGATTCTGGCGAGCCTCGTCGTCTTCCTGTTCATGCGGAACCCGAAGGTCACCTTCATCGCGTCGCTCGCCATTCCGACCTCCATCATCGGGACCTTCGCCGTCATGAAGGCGTTCGGCTTCACGCTGAACAACATGACGATGCTGTCGCTCTCGCTGGCGACCGGGATCGTCATCGACGACGCGATCGTCGTGCTCGAAAACATCTTCCGCTACGTGGAGGAGAAAGGCGTCACGCCGCACGAGGCCGCCATCAAGGCGACCGAGGAAATCGGCCTCGCGGTGATGGCCACCACGCTGTCGCTCTGCGTGATCTTCCTGCCCGTCGCGTTCATGACCGGCCAGGTCGGCCGGTACTTTTTCAGCTTCGGGATCACCTCTGCGGCGGCCATCCTGATCTCGATGCTCGTCTCCTTCACGCTGACACCGACGCTCTGCTCGATGTGGCTGAAGAAGAGCGACTCGCACGGCCACGGCATCGCGTCGAAGTCGCGCGGTTTCTACGCCTGGATCGATGTCCGCTACGGCCGGATGCTGCAGTGGGCGCTGACGCATCGCCTCGCGATGGCGGGCATCGCGGCCGGCGTGGCCGCATCGGCGATCCTGCTCTACCCGCACATCGGCAAGGAGCTCGTCCCCGACGACGACCAGAGCGAGTTCAGCGTGAACATCAAGCTCCCCTCCGGGACGAGCTATCCGCGCACCGAGGAATACACCCGCGACATGGAGCAGGAGCTCAAACGGCTGCCTGGCGTCGACTTGATCTTCTCCAACGTGAACGCGGGCGGCGCCAACTTCTACGTCGGCCTCAAGCCGCTCGACGAGCGGACGCTGTCGCAGCAGGACATCATGCGGCGCGCGCGCGCGGCGCTCGCCAAGTACAAGGCGGCGCGGACGCGCATCACCGGCGGCACGGACATCTCCGGCGCCTCGACCGGAGGCGGCTACAGCGGGAACCGTCTGCAGGCGCTCATCCAGGGACCGGATCTCGATCAGCTTCAGGTCTACACGGCGCAGCTGATGGCGAAAGTGAAGGAAATTCCAGGCGTCGCGGATGTCGACTCCAACTTCGACTTCACGAAGCCGGAGCTTCGCGTCAACGTCGACCGCGCGCGCTCGGCCGACCTCGGTGTGCCGATCGATTCGCTGGCAACGAACCTGCGCACGCTCGTCGGCGGCGAAGAGGTGTCCAAGTTCAAGGACGGCGACGACCAGTACAGCGTCGTGCTGCGTCTCGATGAACCGTTCAGGAACAACCCGGCCTCGATGGGCAATCTCCTCGTCCCCTCCAACACCCAGCGTGCGCTCCGCGTCAGCGACGTTGCGCAGCTGACCATGGGGTCGGCGCCGGCGTCGATCGATCGCTACAACCGGCAACGCCAGATTACCGTGAACGCCAGCCTCGACGGAGCCGTACTCGGGACGGTACTCGACGCGACGCGCCGGAAGGTCGACGAGATGCACCTGAAGCCGGGCTATCAGGTAGTCTTCGGCGGCAACGCGCGGACGCTCAACGAAGCCTCGAACGACTTCGTCATCGCGATTTTCCTTGCCGTCACGTTCATCTACATGGTGCTGGCATCGCAGTTCAACAGCTTCATCTATCCGTTCTCCATCATGTCGTCGCTGCCGCTGAGCGTTCCGGCGGGCCTGCTGGCCCTGATGGCCTTCGGGATGACGTTGAACGTCTACAGCGCCATCGGCATGCTGATGCTCTTCGGCATCGTCAAGAAGAACTCGATCCTGCAGGTGGACTACACCAACACGCTGCGGGCTCAGGGGATGGAGCGCCACGCGGCGATCGTTGCGGCCAACCACGTCCGCTTGCGCCCCATCCTGATGACGACGCTGTCGATCATCGCGGGCATGCTGCCGATCGCGTTCGGCCGCGGCGCTGGAGCGGGGTCGCGCGCGTCGATGGCGGTGACCATTCTCGGCGGCCAGGTGCTCTGTCTGCTGCTGACACTCCTCGTCACGCCCGTTGTCTATTCGTATTTCGACGACCTGCGGGAACTCGACTGGTTCGCGTTCTTCCGCCGGTGGACTAGTATTGGCCCCTATGGCCGACGAACAGATCCCGCAGCGCAAGCAGATTAACTTCACCATCGTTCCCGATGACCAGCCCGGCGAGCCGCGCACCTACGCGAACTTCTGCTCCATCGCGCACACGCCGTTCGACTTCACGCTCACCTTCTGCGAAGTGATGCCGCTCTCGGAGAAGGAGCTGCGCGAGGCGGAGGCCGACCACGTCGTCCGCGCGCCGGTGCGCGCGCGCGTCGTCGTGCCCGTGCAGTTCGTGCCGAATCTCGTGGCGGCGCTGCAGGAGCACATGCGCGTCTTCTCGGAGTCGTATTCGAACGTCGGCTGGTCCAAGGGACCCGTGCACTGAGTGAAATCCGCGAAGACCACGCGGCGGATCATCGACACGCTGGCGCAGCAGCACCCGAACGCGGACACCGAGCTGAACTACCGCAACGCCTTCGAGCTGCTGGTGGCCACGATTCTCTCGGCGCAATCGACCGACGCGCGGGTGAACATCGTCACGCCCGCGCTGTTCGGCAAATACGCTGACGCGCGGGCGCTCTCCAAGGCCACCTCCGCGCAGCTCGAGCCGATCATCCTGTCGACGGGCTTCTTCCGTCAGAAGTCGAAATCGCTCATCGGCATGGCGCAGAAGCTCGTCGCCGAGCATGGCGGCGACGTGCCGGCCGACATGGAGAAGCTGACGACGCTCCCCGGCGTCGGGCGCAAGACCGCCAACGTCGTACTCGGGCATGCGCTCGGCGTGCCCGGCTTGCCGGTCGATCGCCACGTCCTGCGTGTGTCCAATCGCATCGGGATCGCGGAAGGCGACGACCCCGTCAACGTGGAACAGCAGCTCTGCAGCCGTCTGCCAAAGGAGCTGTGGACGCTCGCGTCGGACGTACAGATCCTTCACGGCAGACGCATCTGCAAGCCGAAGCCGCTGTGCGATCAGTGCTCCGTCCGGGACGACTGTGACTATTACCAGCACGTGGTGAAGAAGACGCGTGAACCGAAAAAGGTTCGAACAGCTCGTCGCTGAAGCGATTGAACTCATCCCGGCGCGCTTCCGGCGCGAGATGCAGAACATCGCCGTGGTCGTCGAGGACGAACCGGGCGCGGAACTGCTCGAGGAAATGGAGATCGAGCCACCCGACTCGCTGTACGGCCTGTATCAGGGCACGCCGCTGCCGGAGCGGACGTGGGGCTACGGCAACACGCTGCCGGATCGCGTCACACTGTTCAGGAACGTCATCGAAGAAGATTGCGAGACCGAAGACGATGTGCGCGACTGCATCGCGGAAACACTCATTCACGAGGTCGGGCACTACTTCGGGCTCAGCGAGGGGGAGATCGAAGAGATCGAGGAGCGCTACTGGCGTGGCGAACGCTCGTAAGCGATTCGGGCAGCACTTCCTCGAGGCCGCGTGGGTGGCGAAGCTCATCGGCGCGATTGCTCCGACACAGGATCAAACCTTCCTCGAGATCGGCCCTGGCCGAGGCGCGCTGACCCGCCCGCTCGCCGCGCGCGCCGGCCGCGTCGTGGCCATCGAGATCGATCGCGACCTCGCGGCGTTGCTCGAACGCGAGTCGATCCAGAACCTGCGCGTCCTGCAGTCGGACTTTCTCGACGTGGATCTTCGCGCGACGCTCGCCGACGAGCGGCGGCCGCTGCGCGTCGCCGGCAACCTCCCCTACAACGTGTCCTCGCCGATTCTGTTCAGGCTCCTTGGCGCCGCGGACGAGGGTCGGTTTTTCTCCGACGCGACGCTGATGCTGCAGAAGGAGGTGGCGGATCGCCTGGTGGCCAGGCCGGGGCGCAAGGAGTACGGGGCGCTCGCCATCCAGGTCACGCTGCTCGCCGACGTCGATCACCTGCTGACGCTTCCGCCAGGCGCCTTCCGTCCGCCGCCGAAGGTCACCTCCGCCGTCGTTCGCCTCCGCTTTCGCCCGCCGGCCGTCGACGTCGGCGATCCGAAGGTCTTCGAGCGCATCGTCCGCGGGATGTTTCTCCAGCGCCGGAAGACGGTTGCCAACGCCCTGCGTCCCGTGGCCGACTCGCTCGGCCGCTCCTCCGGCGAACTCCTTGAGCGCGCGCAGGTTGATGGCACGCTGCGCCCTGAAGCGCTCACGGTCCACGACATCGCCCGGCTCTCGCGAGCTGTGCTATAGTTTTTCTCGCAAGTCGTTGAGCCTTCCCGGTTTTTAGGCCTTTCCCAGCGGCCTGAACTGCGCGAGGACGGCTGCTCCGCCCGGAGCGCGTCCCGGCGAATCGTTACGGTAGCGTCCGCGTTTAGGCGGACGACAAAGCTGGGCTCCGAATGAATCAGTCCGTGCCGGACGTGTCTCCGGCCACGCTCGAGGTCGTCCCGCTGGGCGGCGTCGGCGAGTTCGGCATGAACATGATGGCCGTGTCGTGGGAGGACACCACGATCCTCATCGACGCGGGCGTGATGTTTCCGGAACCCGATCAGCTCGGCGTCGATCTGATCATTCCGGACATGACGTATGTCGAGGCGCGCGGCGACAAGGTCAAGGCGCTCGTGCTGACGCACGGCCACGAGGATCACATCGGCGCCGTGCCGCACGTGCTGCCGCTGTTCGACGGCCCGGTGTACGGCACCGCGATGACGCTCGCGCTCATCGAGCCGAAGCTCCAGGAGCACGAGATCGACGCGAAGGACCGGCTGAAGCGCGTCAAGCCGCGCGACCGCGTCACCATCGGGCCGTTCACGATCGAGTTCGTGCGCGTCACGCACAGCATGCCCGACTGCGTGGCGCTGGTCATCACGACGCCGGTGGGCGTGATGATTCACACCGGTGACTTCAAGATCGATCAGACGCCGATCGACGGCGAGCACTTCGATCTGCACCGGTTCGCGGAGCTCGGCGCGCAGGGCGTGCTGGTGCTGTTCGCCGACAGCACGAACATCGATCGCCGCGGCTTCACGGGTCCGGAAATCGAGGTCATCGACGCGTTCGAGGAACTGTTCACGAGCACGCAGGGGAAGCTGGTGGTCGCGACCTTCTCGTCGAGCATTTACCGGATGCAAGTACTCATCGACCTGGCGGTGCAGTTCGATCGAAAGGTGGCGTTTGTCGGGCGCAGCATCGTCGCAGGGCGAGCCGCAGGCGGCGCTGCCGCGCATCGCCGTTGACGACCACCGTTGGGTGAAGCTCGGGCCCGACGACACCGTGGTGCTGTCGGCGCGGGCGATCCCCGGCAACGAGAAGAAGATCGCGCGCGTCATGAGCCACGTCGCCCGGCGCGGCGCGGATGTCGTCACCGACTCGATGAAGCACGTGCACGTGTCCGGCCATGGCAGCGCCGAGGAGTTGAAGCTGGTGCTCTCGCTCGTACGTCCGCGCTACTTCGTGCCCGTGCACGGTGAGTACCGGCAGCTCTCGCAGCACGCGCGAATTGCCAAGCGGGTGATGAGCGGCGCCGAGCACCGGCTGCAGGTGCTGCTCGCGGAGGACGGCGACATCATCCAGTTCGACGAGCGCGGCGCGCGCATCGCGGACAAGGCGCCCGCGGGCCGCGTGCTCATCGACGTGACGCGCGTCGGCGAAGTGGGTGACGAGGTGCTGCGCGACCGGCGTCACCTCGCGGGCGACGGCGTGGTCGTTGCCGTCGTCGCGATCAACCGCCAGTCAGGCACGCTGGCGGGCGATCCCGAGATGGTCGCGCGCGGGTTCGTCGTTGGTGAAGGTGAAGGGGAATCGCTCTTCAAGGATGCGGCCGGCGTGATCGCGGAGTGCATCCAGGCGTCGAGCGTCGAAGAGCGCGGAGACCAGGGACTGATGACCGAGAAGCTGCGCGTCGAGCTGCGGCGCTTTTTCAAGAAGCGGTCGGGACGACGGCCGCTCGTGCTGCCGGTATTGATGGAGATCTAGGGTCCGGCTAAAGCCGGACACTACCGAGGCATCGGTAGCGTCCGCCTTCAGGCGGACGGAGGATGAATGGCCGAATCAACCCTCTCGCGGCGGATCAGCGAGTTTCTCGGCGTGGCGCTCTTCGCGCTCGCGCTGATCTGGCTCATTGCGCTCGTCACCTACGAGCCGACCGATCCCGTGTGGTTTTTCACCACCGACGCCTTGCATCCGCCGGCGAACTTCGTCGGCCGCGTCGGCGCGTTCCTCTCGGAACTGTCGTTTCAGCTGCTCGGCTACGCCGCGTACCTGCTTCCCGGCGTCATCGCATGGGCGGGCTGGTATTACTTCTGGTGCCAGCCGTTTGAAGCGATCTACACGAAGGCGATCGGCATCGGCCTGTTCGTCGGCTGCAGCAGCTCGTTCCTGAGCCTCGTGTTCGGCAGCGCCGACGTCGCCGGCAAGACGTTCGATGCGGGGGGCTCGCTCGGCGCGTGGCTTGGCGCCTGGTTCGCCGAATACCTCAATCGCACCGGCTCCATCATCGTCCTGTTCACGCTGATGGTGCTGGCGGTGATCCTCTCGACACAGTTTTCATTCGGGCGGATGTTTGCCAACGCCAGCCAGGGGTCACGCGATCTGTCCGCGCGCGGCGTCGGCTTCATCCGCGCCTGGCTCGAGGATCGGCGCAAGCAGAAGGCGCGCCGCGAGGTGGTTGCGAAGCATGCGAGAACGGCCGAAGCGGCACAGATCAAAGAGTCGGCCGGCGAGCAACCCGAGGCGCCGCCAGTCGTCGCCAGGAAGAGGGCCGCACCGATCGCTCCCCCGCTGCCGCTGCCCGACCCCGAGCCGCAGAAGACGCCGCGCCGGCAGGGCGCGTTCACGCTGCCGCCGCTCTCGCTGCTCGATCCCGCGAAGGCGGAACAGAAGATCGATGAACGGGAGCTGATGGAATCTGCGCGGCAGCTCGAGGAGAAGTGCCGCGAGTTCGCCGTCGAAGGACAGGTCGCGCAGATCCACCCGGGGCCGGTCGTCACGACGTTCGAGTTCAAGCCCGAGGCCGGCGTGAAGTACAGCAAGATCACCAGCCTCGCGGACGATCTCTGCCTGGCGATGCAGGCCGAGTCCGTGCTCATCGATCGCATCCCGGGCAAATCGACCGTCGGCATCCAGATCCCGAATCCGAATCGCGAAGCGATTTCGCTCCGCGAGCTGCTGCAGTCGGAAGCCTACGAGCGTTCTTCATCGAAGCTGACGCTGGCGCTCGGCAAGACCATCCACGGCGAGCCGTACGTCACCGATCTCGCGACGATGCCGCACCTGCTGATTGCGGGATCAACCGGCACGGGCAAGTCCGTCGGCTTGAACGCGATGCTGACGAGCATGCTCTACCGCGCGACGCCGGACGATGTGCGGCTGATCATGATCGACCCGAAGCGGCTCGAGCTCGGGATGTACGAGGAGATCCCGCATCTGCTCACGCCGGTCGTCGTCGATGCCAAGAAGGCGGCGAATGCGCTGCGCTGGGCCGTCCGCGAGATGGAGGAACGCTACAAGACGCTCGCGGCCGAAGGCGTCCGCAACATCGATCAGTACAACCGCAACATCAGGATGGTGCTCGAGGAGACGGGTAACAAGGATCCCGACGCGCCGAAGCCGCTCCCCTTCATCGTCGTGGTCATCGACGAGCTCGCGGACCTGATGATGGTGGCCAGCAACGAGGTCGAGGAATCCATCGCGCGTCTGGCGCAGATGGCGCGCGCCGTCGGCATCCACCTGATCCTCGCGACGCAGCGGCCGTCAGTCGATGTCATCACCGGTCTCATCAAGGCGAACCTGCCCTCGCGCATCTCCTTCCGCGTGTCGTCGAAGATCGACTCGCGCACGATTCTCGACGGCAACGGCGCGGAGCAGCTGCTCGGCAAGGGCGACATGCTCTTCCTGCCGCCGGCCTCGTCTCGCTGCATCCGTCTCCACGGTCCGTACATCTCGGAGCAGGAGAGCGCCCGCCTCGCCAGCTTCCTGCGCAAGCAGGGCAAGCCGGTCTTCGACGAGTCGATCACCGCCGAGGACGAGAAAAGCACGGGTCCGGACGGCGTGCAGTTCGAGAAGGACGACCTCTACGACGAGGCCGCGCGCATTGTCGTCAGCAGCGGCCAGGTGTCGATCTCGTACCTGCAGCGGAAGCTGCGGATCGGCTTCAGCCGCGCCGCGCGCCTCGTGGACATGATGGAAGCCGAAGGGCTCGTCTCGCCCGGCGCCGGCGGCAAGCCGCGTGAGGTGCTCGTCGACCGCGGCTATTTCGAGGAGGTCGATGCGCAATTGCGCTAGGGCGGTGGGGTCCGGCTTTAGCCGGACCTTACTCGTGATTGTCCTCGCCGTTGCGCCCGACGTGTCCGCGCAGACGTCGAACGCCGCGAAACTGCTGCGCGAGGCGGAAGGACGCGAATCCGCGCTGCGCATGGCGATCGACACGCGCAAGGCCGGCTCCCCCGCCACTCCCCTCCTCGAGCGCGCGCGGACGCTCATCAAGGCGTACGAGGACATCTCGCGTCTCTTTCCGACCAGCCCGTACAGCGACGATGCGCTGTGGCATGGCGGACTGCTGGCGGCGGACGCGTTCTGGGAGTTCGGACAGGCGGACGAGCGCACAACGGCGCTTCGTCTTCTGAAGCTTGTTCCCGCCCGGTTTCCGACGAGCTCGCTCGTGAAGCAGGTCGGCCCGTTAGTGGATCGCCTCAACGCGGCGAGAGTCGTCGTCGAGCAGACGATGCCGAAGCAGCCGACCGTCATGCTCAAGGCGATTCGCCGCGAGGCACTGCCCGGTGCGATGCGGGTGACACTGGAGCTCGAGGGCGAAGCGCCGTATCACGACGAAGAGATTGATGGTCCGCCGCGCGTGTTCCTCGACCTGCAGAACACCCGGCCGGCCGTCGCATTGAAGGACGTGACGCAGACATTCCCGGACGATCTCGTGCGCCAGATCCGCGTCGGCCGTCAGATCGGCACACGCACCAGGGTCGTCCTCGATTTGACGAACGCCGCGCCGCACACGACCTACGCGCTCTACAACCCGTATCGCGTCGTCATCGACTTCGCGCGCGAGGCACCGGCGCCGGTCGTCGCCGCGCCCGTTCCGAGCGAGCCGAAACCGAATGGCGCCGGCGGGTTTTCCCTTTCACGTCAGCTCGGCCTGGGCATCGGACGCATCGTGATCGATCCCGGCCATGGCGGCCACGATCCCGGCGCGATGAACGACGGCCTCAGCGAAGCCGACCTCGTCCTCGATGTTGCGCTTCGGCTCGAGAAACTGCTCCAGCAACATCCCGGCGTTCAAGTGGTGATGACGCGGCGATCGAACGTATTCGTTCCGCTCGAAGAGCGAACCGCGATCGCAAATCGCGAGGGCGCCGATCTGTTCCTGTCGATCCACGCCAACGCCAGCGAAGACGACCGCGCGCGCGGAATCGAAACCTATTTCCTCAACTTCGCGCCGAACCCGGCGGCGGAAGCCATTGCGGCCCGCGAGAACGCCGCCTCGGCCCGCACCATGCGCCAGCTCCCCGACATCGTCAAAGCCATCGCGCTCAACAACAAGATCGACGAGTCGCGCGACTTCGCGTCGCTCGTCCAGTCCTCGATGATGGACCGGCTGAAGCGATCCAATAAGAGCGTGAAGGATCTCGGCGTAAAGCAGGCGCCGTTCATGGTCCTCATCGGCGCCACCATGCCGAGCATCCTGGCCGAGATTTCCTTCCTCACCAACCGCCCGGAGGCGACGCTGCTTCGCGGCGGCGCCTATCGCCAGCAGATCGCGGAGGCGCTTCTCAACGGCGTGATGCGCTACCAGCGGTCGCTGAAAGCCGCGACGCAAACGATCGCCTCGCAATAGCCCGCGCAGCATCTTCACCGCGCGAGGTGGAACGCGCCATCGACGCCGAGCGACGACACCGGGATGGACGTCGCCTCCGCGCCGTCCATCGGGAACGTCCAGCCGACGAGCGGCAGCGACGCGAACATCCGCTCGAAGGCCGGCAACGGCTCCGGCGCCGCGAAGATCAGGAAGTGCTCGCGGCCGCCCACGCTGGTCACGGTCCAATACAGCGGCGTCTTACCTCCCGCCGGCAACCTGACCGGATTGCCCGCCGGGATCGGATTGGCGATCTTCTGATTCGGCAGCGGGAACAGCAGGTAGGACTCGCCGTTGTCGTCTTCGTTGACGATGTAGACGTGCGCGGGCTTGGACACTTGAATTTGCAGCATCAGACGGTCGCCCGGCGCGACGCGATCGCCCGGCCGAAGCTTCGCCGAACGAGCGCCTGACACGCGATAGAGGCCGGCGTCGATGCTGTAGGTCGCGGCGCTTGCTGTGGGCGCCGCGGCGGCCGGCGATACGGCGGCCGCAACGGTCGGCGGTGCCGCGGGAGCCGTCCATGCACGCGTCGCAAGCCAGTACGCCGGTGCGCCGATCACGATCCCCGCGATGATCGCGGCGACCGCCAGCGAGAGGGTACGCGGCGAATCGGGGATCTCTTCGTAGGGCGTTCCAAGAAAGCTCGCCAGCGCGCGCTCGAACGCGCCCGCGCTCTGAAACCGCTGATGCGGATCCAGATCCAGCGCACGCTCGATCACGCTCACGAACTCGTCCGGCAGCTCCGGCCGCAGATCGCGCAGATGCGTGCGGATGTCTTTGCCATGCGCCTCGTCGATCGCCGCTCGCGTCTCGCCTTCGACCGGATAGCGGTTCGTGACGAGATGGAACAGCAGGACGCCCAGGCTGTAGACATCCGCGGCCTTCGTGCGCCGCGCGCCCGCGAACACCTCCGGGGCCACATACAGGGGTGTGCCGGCGAAGTCGGCGATCCCGCCGGTGGACGCGCGCAGGATGTCCTGACCGAGATCCTTACCGGCGCCGAAGTCCATGAGGACGGTGCGGCCGCCCTCCTCGCGCATCACGTTGTGGGCTTTGATGTCGCCGTGCAGGAGACCGGCGCGATGCACGGCCGCGACCGCGCGGCACAGATCCAGACCGATGTTGGCGGCCTCGCGCGCGCCGAACATCCCCTGCCGCTGCAGCAGATCTTCGAGCGTGGTTCCGCGCACCAGCTCCATCCACAGGCCGACGCGCCCTTCCACCTGATCGGCGCCGTAGACGGTGACGACGTTGGTGTGGCGCACGCGTGCCAGCAGGCGGGCTTCCTTGAGCACGCGTGAGACGTTGGACGGGCCGTCGTCGTGGCGCATCAGCTTCAGCGCGATGTCGCACTGCAGCTTGGTGTCATGGGCCCGGTAGACATCGCCGAACGAGCCGCCGCCGATACGGCCGAGGATCAGGAAGTGCGCCCAGGTGCGCGGCTCGGAGTCGCGTCGATCGTCGGGATCGACGGTTGTTTCGTTGCTCGGGTTGCTCTCCAGCGCCTCCTGATGAAACTGCGCGATCTTTTCCAGCACCCGCAGCTCGTCGAGGACCCCGCTCTCGTTGCTGGCGACCTTCCCCGCGAGCTGTTCCCACTCGATCAGCGCACCGTCGCTGATCGAGGAGGCGACCGTGTCCAGCACGTTCGTGTCACGACCGTCTGACAATGGCCATCTCTTTCGCGAGCTTGACGAGCGCGCGGCTTACCGCGACGTGCGCGGCCGCGACCGTCGGTTTTCCGAGCGCGCGCGCCACCTCTGGATAGGAATATCCAAGCTCGATGCGGGCAATGATCGCCTCGCGATCCGGCGCCTTCAGGCGCAGCAGGGCCGCCTCGTAGCGCTCGCGCGCCTGGACGCCGATGGCCAGCTCGAAGGGCGACGGCCCCTCGTCCGGACGGTCGGAGGCGAGCGCGTCGGTCGGCCGGCGTTTGGCCCAGCGGATCTGATCGCAGATCCGGTTGTGCAGCGAGGTGCGGAGGAACGCCTGGAAGGCGCCGTCATGCCGCGGCTCGAACGTGCCGAGGCGCTGCACGACCTGCGCGAGGGTCTCTTGCACGATGTCGACCGTCTCCATCGCGCCGGCGCGCGCCCACTGTGGCAGGCGGCCATGCGCCCATTTCTGGAGGCGCGGGAGGTAGCGGGTGCACAGGTCGTTGAGCGCGAGCTCGTCGCCGGCCCGGGCGCGGGCGAGCAACTCCACGGACGTCAAGGCGTTGGTCACCTTGATCGGCGCCGCCTTTCGAGAGCCCGTGCGTGAAGACACGTAGTCGGCCATGAACGAACCCGGCGCGAATGTCAGAGTTGTGGCGCTCATGATACAGGAACTCCTGTCTGAGGTGGGTTGCTGCCATCCCTAACGTCGGCCAGCGGCATTCCTAACACCCCCTCTCCGACACCCTGTAAGAACGCTCCGCGAAGGCCGTTTATTGAATGCAAGAACGTAATCGGTTGGGGTGTGCCGTGCTAGACTCCGCGGCCTACCCGTCACAACCGATTCGTCGTTCGTCCGCGCTTGTCCGACTCGGCGTCGTTGAAGGAGGCCTATGGCGAACCGACCCTGGACTGTTCTCGTGTACATCGTCGCTGACGACGATCGACAACCGGGTGCGGGGCACCCGTCGTTGAACAAGATCGCGGCCGCTCAGATCGCCGAGCTCTCGAAGACGGCTCGCGAAATGAAGGGACAACCGCTTGTCCTCACCCAGGTCGACTTCACCAACGCTCGTCCGAAGCAGTGCGTGTTCCCGGACGACTCCTCTGCTGACGCGGCCCGCATCTGTACACCGATTGAAAAGGAGCCGAATTCGGCGAGTCGACGGACCATCGGTGACTTCTTCAAGTGGGCGGCCGGAGTGCTTCGCGAAAAGGGCATCCAGAACAGCAGGTTTGCGGTCATCTTCTGGGGGCATGCCGCGGGGCCTGCCGGCCTGTTCCGCGATCCGGCTCCGGCGAGCACGAATCCTTCGTTGAAGTTGCCCGACCTGAGACGCGCGCTGCAGGACGGTCTGCAATATCTCGGCGCGCGATATTTCGACGTGGTGATGTTCCAGGACTGCTGGACGAGCTCGCTCGAGGTCGTCTACGAACTGAAGGACGTCGCACGCTACATGGTTGCGTCGCAGGAGATCATCGCGCCGATCGAAAAGATCTGGCCGTACACGCTCCTGTTTGAAGAGCTCCTCAAGCCAACATCTCCAAGTCTCGAGATGCTCGACGCGATCGTGGGCCGTCTCGCCGATCAGTACGAGAGAAAGATTGCCTTCAGCGGTCTCACGCTGGACGCAGCACCGGGCCTCGCTCTTCCGCTCGCGCGCCTGACCGCCGCCTTGCAGTCGTTGACGGACGACGAGCGCGAGGCGAGCCGACGGATGATGAGGGAGATGGCCGGTGGCGATCCCGCTCTCATCGACGTTCGCGCGTTCTGCAAGCGGCTGCGCGATGCGGACATCGTGAAGCAGCAGGCGCTTGCTCTCGAACGCGTCGCCAACACGCTGGTTCGAGCCAGCACCGCGCAAGACGGATCGGGCCTAAGGGGTGTCAGCCTTTTCCACAGTCCGCCGGATAACGAACGAGACAAGGACGAGAAGAAATCCGTGTTCGCTGATTCAGTGCTGATGTTCGATTACAACGAACTTCAGCTGAGCGAAGACACAGAAGGTGCCGGAGCAAACTGGAGCGAGGTTGCGTTCGAGAACCGATTCGTCGTCGTGTGAGGTTTTGTCGTTTATCAAAGACGGGAGGGCTGTATGGCCGTGGATCCGAAAACAGGTGGTCTTGGCATTCCGCCGAAGGCATTAAACGAGCTGGCCGATGCGTTCACGGTGATCGCCAAAATCTTCAGGAAAATCGCGGCGGAGCAACCGTCACCCGAAGAGGCTCCGGTAGGCGCTGGCCTCAAGAAGCATCCGTAGCGTCATGACCGAGGCGTGCAGATGACGCGACCGCGTGCCGTCCTGCGTGCCTCGATTGTCCTCCTCTCGATCTGGGTTTCCCCGGAACAGGCAGCTCCCCAGGGCGACTGCGATCGTGCAAGCACTACAGCGATCTTGCAGTGCCTCCTCGAGAATGGCCGGTACGCGGAAGCCGAGGATACGGCACGCCGCTGGCGTGCATCGGTCACCCAGCAGTTTGGAAACGAATCGGTAGACACCGCTGAAGTCTCGGATTACCTCGTGAAGGCGCTCGTCGGGGGAGGAAAAGGGGGACAGCCCGCGACGCTCGCGCTCGCTGATTCCGCCGTCAAGATAAGGATACGTCTACGATCCGGGACATCGTCATTGGACGTGTCGCTCGACAACCTGGCGACGGTGTACGTCGAGCATACCTTGGACGGCCTTGCGCAAGCACTCCTTTCCCAGGAACGTTTCAATGAGGCAAAGAGCGCCCTTGAGCGTTCCCGAACCATTCGTGAACGTAAGAAGAGCTCGTTGCCCGCGCTCGCACGAACGCTGGCCCTCACAGCGTTGCTCCACAAATACGACGGCCAGTACGCGACAGGCCTCGGCCTCACCGAAAATGCGCTGACACTCCTGAACGCTGCGGGCCCCCTCCACCCGCATCGATCGACCACGCTGCAAATTCGCGGCGATCTCCTTTTTCTGTCAGGCGACATTGCTGGTGCCGAACGTGCGTGGACCGATGCCCTTGACGTCGCGCAACGCACGGTGGGCCTGGAACATCCGCTCACGCTGCTGCTCATGCGTGAGCTGGCAGCCTCGGCCAAGGCGGCCGGGAATTTGCCGCGCGCACGGCAACTGCTCGAAACGGTGGCAGGCCTCGCGAAATCCGCTCTGGCGCGATGTCACCCGGAAACAACCTACGAGTTGAACGACCTGGCGAATCTGCTCGAGTACGACGGCGACTATCGGCGTTCACGGGCGCTCTACACGGAAGCGCTGTCCATCTCCGAAGAGTGTTTCGGCCGCAGTCATTCGCAAACCGCGACGATCGTCCACAACCAGGCAGTCCTGTCGCTGACCACAGGCGATTACGCCGAAGCTCAGCGACTCGAACAACGTGCCCTGCGCATATGGTCGACGAATCTCGGCGCCAGGCATCCGTACATCGCGCGTGTCCTGGACGTGCTGGCGGAGATCGCATCCGCGAGAGGAGATGTCGCGGCCGCGGAGAACTTCTATAAGCGAGCCCTGGCCATCCGGCAGAAAGCCGGCGGCCCGGATTCTCCCGACGTCGCGTGGACGCTCACCAACCTGGCAACGGTCGCATACGCGGCGGGCCAGACACGCGTCGCTCTGGATCGCGTCAATGCGGCCACGGCCATCTACGACCGGAACGTGGGCGAGCAGCCTGACCATCGCGCTAACGCCTTTGTGCTTCGCGGCAAGGCGCTCTTGCGGCGTGGCGAATTCCCGCCGGCGCGCGACAGCTTCAACAGCGCGATAAATGAACGGACCCGCGTCTTCGGAGCGGCACATCCGCTCACCGCAAGCGCCCGCGCCGATCTCGCGCTCAGCGAGTTCGCTCTCGGATCCGTCAACACTGGCGCTGAGGATGCGCTCGCAGCGGAGCAGGTCGGCCGCGATCAACTGCGCTTCACGATCCGGTACATGCCGGAGCGTCAGGCGATGGCGTATGCGGCCGCGCGGCCGCGCGGTCTCGATCTGGCGCTGTCGATGGCAGTCGTTGAGCGATCCCTCGATCCCGCGCGTCTGCTGGACGCTGCAATCCGATCACGCGGTGTCATTCTTGACGAACTCGCGGGAAGAGCTCAATCCGCCTCTGGTGGCGGGGACCCAGCGCTGGCAGTGCTCGATACCGCCGTGCTCGCGGCCCGCCAGCGATTCGCCACGTTAATGGTGCGCAGTCTCGACGGCGCCGATGCCGCATCCACGCGGCTTCTCGAGGACGCTCGCCAACAGAAGGAGGATGCGGAGCGGGCGCTCGCGGAACGGAGCGCTGCGGCGAGGGAAGAAACGCAGCGTGCACAGATCGGGCTCGACGAGGTGCGACGTGCGCTGCCTGCCGGGTCAGCCCTCGTGTCCTTTGTCCGATACGAACGCACGTCGGTCCTGATGCGATCGTCACGTCCCACAGTCACGACGAGTGCGTCATACGCAGCCTTCATCACACGTGCGGAGAGCGACGAGGTCCGCTTCATCCCGCTCGGCTCCGCTTCATCGCTCGAGCGTCTCGTCGACGCGTGGCGCGCCGAGGCCGGCGGACGCTCGATCGCGACTGGCCTGACGCCGCGCGACGCGGAGCGACGGTACCGAGCGGCTGCGGCGGCGCTGCGCGCCCGCATCTGGGATCCGCTCGACGCATCATTGGCAGGCGCAACGCGAATCTTCATCGTCCCGGACGCCTCGTTGAATCTCGTCACCTTCGCCGCGTTTCCCGCGGCGCGTGGCTATCTCGTGGAAACCGGCGTAAGCCTTCACTACCTGACGACGGAACGTGATCTCGTTCGCACGTCCGGACCGTCTGGACAGGGACTGCTTGCGCTCGGCGGCCCGTCGTTCGGTGGTGAGACGACAACGCCGCCAGCCGCGGCGGCTCGCGGCTCTGGCTGCGGATCCATCGGATCGCTCCACTTTGACGATCTGCCCGGGACCCGCGCCGAAGTGCACGATATCGCGAGCATCTGGGGTAATCCACGCGACGTCGTCGTGCTGAGTGGCCGCGCCGCAACCAAAGCCGCGCTCACCAGCGCCATCGCGGGGCATCGCGTTGTGCATCTCGCCACGCACGGCTTCTTTCTTAGACCCGAGTGCGAGGCTGCCCTTCCCACGACGCGTGGTGTCGGAGGTCTCATCAGCGGACGCGCACCCGCAGCCGTCGACAATCCGCTGCTGCTCTCGGGACTTGCTCTCGCCGGAGTCAATGCGCTGTCGGGGGCGCGCCAAAGCGACGGCATCCTCAACGCCGAAGAGATCGCCGGACTCAACCTGCAGGGCACCGAGTGGGCGGTCTTGTCCGCGTGCGACACGGGACTCGGTCAGATCACGGCGGGCGAAGGCGTGTTCGGTCTCCGCCGGGCGCTGCAAATTGCCGGCGTGCACACCATCATCATGAGCCTCTGGTCAGTCGAAGATCAGGCGACGCGCGAGTGGATGAAGGCGCTTTACGAAGCGCGCCTCGCGCAACGCCTCGACACGCCCGGCGCCGTGCGCGCAGCGAGCCTGCAGACGCTCCGGCAGCGGCGCGCGAAGGGCCAGAGCACGCATCCGTTCTACTGGGCCGCGTTCGTCGCCGCCGGTGACTGGCGCTAGCTTCTGAGACGCGCGTGACCAGGATCGGTGGGACCGGCCGCGCGATCCTGGGCGCGCTTGCGCAGCACCACCACGAGGCCGACGAGCAAGCCCGCAATCGCCGCGACAATCATCACCAGGCCGACAAAGCCGACGGACCCGAGCACGACGTCACCCATCGTGATCTCGCGCGTCACGGGCGGCTGATGGATCGTTTCGATGATGATCGGCTTGCCGGGCGAGGGGCCCGGCGTCGGCGCGGGCGCCGGGGTTGGCTGCTGGAGCACGGTTATTTCAGATTACCCCACGCGTCCACATCGAGGGCGAGCTCGACGAGCGTGCGGACGCCGACGCCCGTCGCGCCCTTCGGCTGATACGGCTTCGTCTCTTCCGCCCACGCGGTGCCGGCAATGTCCATGTGCACCCACGGCAGCTCGCCGGCGAACTCCTTGATGAACAGCGCGGCGCTGATGGCGCCGCCCGCGCGGCCGCCGGTGTTGGTGAAGTCGGCAATCTCGCTCTTCAGCAGATCCTTGTAGTCGTCGAACAGCGGCATCGGCCACGATCGATCGCCGGCGCGCTCGCTGGCGCGGCGCACCTGCTCGACCCACTCGGCCGGTCTGCCGAAGAGCCCGCTCGTCGTCCGGCCGAGCGCGACGACGCACGCGCCGGTCAGCGTCGCGACGTCCACCAGATGCGTGACGCCCAGCGTGCGCGCGTACCACAGCGCGTCGCCGAGAATCAGACGGCCCTCGGCATCGGTGTTGAGCACCTCGACGGTCTTCCCTTCCGCGCTCGTGAGGATGTCGCCCGGCTTCATCGCCCGGCCGCCCGGCATGTTCTCGGTGGCGGGAATGACGCCGATGCACGCGATCGGCGCGCGCAGCCGCGACAACGCGGCCATCGCGCAGAGCACCGCGGCGCCGCCGGACATGTCGTCCTTCATCTTGTCCATGTTGTCGGAGGGCTTGATGGAGATGCCGCCGGTGTCGAAGGTGATGCCCTTGCCGACCAGCACCACCGGCGCCTCGCCCTTGGCCGCGCCCTGGTAGCGCGCGACGATGAAGCGCGGCGGCTCGGCCGAGCCCTGGGCCACGGCCAGGAACGATCCCATGCCGATCTTCTCGATCTGCTTGCGGTCGAGCACCTCAACCTTGAGGCCTTGCTCCTTGCCGAGCTGCTTGGCCTGGTCGGCCAGGTAGGTCGGCGTGCAGTGGTTGCCGTCGTTCCCTCGTAGTTGGCGAGCACCGCGCCTTCGGCGAGCGCCTGCACCACGCGGTCCAGCGTGATGCCCTCGATCGCGCGGCAGAGGATCGCGATGCTCGTGAGACGCCGCTGCCGTGCGAAAAGCCCGCCGATCGTCGCGATGCGGCGGATGCGCTCGGTGGTGATTTCGCGCCGCGGGCCGGCGCCCACCCAGAGAGCGCGCCGGCTCTTCCAGCTGTCGCCGCCAACCGGCGTCACCAACTGCTCGTACAGCTTGCCGGTGAACTCGCCGCGCTTCCGCGCGGCCGCATATTCGCCGCCCGAGGCGCGATCCAGGTCCGCCTCGTCGCCCAGCGTGTCGTCGTCGAAGACGGGAATTATCAGGAGATCGGTGTCGAGGTCGCGCGTCTTCCGCGCCGTGGCCGCCACGGCCGGTGTCTTGTGCACGTCTTGCATCTCCGCGTTGCAGTCCTTGTGGGGCGGACTCGGGGCGTCTTAGAATCGAAGGCGCCAGCTCAGAGGACCAATCATGACTGACCCACGTCGCGCGCTCTATACGATCGCTGCGCTTGCCGCCGCTCTGGTGGCCTCGGGGCCTCTCTGGGCCGCGCAGCGCGACGCCGACAAGAAACCAAGTCTATCACTCAAGGCGAATCCGCCCGCGGGCTTCGCGCCTCTTCGCGTGCACCTCACCGTCGATGTGCGGGGTGGCGCTAACGACTACGCCGAGTTCTACTGCCCGACCGTGCAGTGGGACTGGGACGACGGAACGATTTCGGAAAACTCCGAAGACTGCGAGCCGTACGAAGCCGGCAAGAGCACGATCCAGCGCCGCTACAGCGCCGACCATACATTCCGCCTCTCGGGCGACTACCGCCTGTCGTTCCGGATCAAGCAGAAGGACAAGGTGATCGCGGCGACCACGACCACGCTGACCGTGCGCGCCGGCGCCAACGAAGGCTTTTGACCATCTTCAATCTGCAATCTGCAATTTGAGCATTGGAAAGATCGCAGGCACGATGTGCACATCGATACTCAAATAGAAGATTGAAGATTGAAGATGACCGCGACAGAACAGGTGATGTCGGAGATCCAGGGGCGCGTGCGCGAGCGCGTGCGGGCCGAGCTCGTGAGGCATGGCGCGTCGGGCGCGCTCGAAGACCCCGCCCTCTTTGCCGAGATCGATGCGCTGCTGCGGACGGCTATCGAGCGGAGCCAGCCGTCGGCGCTGCTGCTGCCGGAGCTGCTCGGCGATCCCTCGACGTGGCGTCTGGAGACCTCGATCAAGTACCAGACGCATCGCGGCGCCGCCGGCGCGCCGATCATCTTCGTCAAGCAGCGCATCCTGATGCCGCTGCTGCGCTGGTTCTACGAGTTCAACCGCGACAACTTCGAGCGGCAGCGCCGGATCAATCAGGTGTTGTTCGCCTGCGTGCAGGAGCTGGCGATCGAAACGACCCGGTTGCGCCGCGAGCTGCGCGAGCTGTCCGGCCGTCAGTGAGATCAGTCTGGTTCCCGTTTCAGGATTGAAACTCGCGTTCGTCGTTCAGCGCTACGGCGCCGGCATCGCGGGCGGTTCGGAAATGCACTGCCGCCACCTCGCCGAGCGCCTCTCATCTCGCCACGACGTCGCCGTCCTCACGACGACCGCGCGCGACTACGTCACATGGCAGAACGTGCTGCCCGCGGGCGTGGCCGTCGAGGATGGTGTGCGCGTGCACCGGTTTCCGATCGCGCGGCCGCGCAACCTCAAGGCGTTCGCCGATCTCAGCGACGAGGTATTCGATGATCTGGGCTCGACGCCAGATCGCGAGGAGGAATGGTTTCGCGCCAACGGACCTGATGCGCCCGCGTTGCTCGAGCATCTTCGCGCGCACGGGTCGGAGTACGACCTCGTGCTCTTCTGGGCGTTTCGCTATGCGCCGAGCTATTTCGGCCTGCCGCTCGTCGCGGATCGCGCGATTCTCGTGCCGACCGCGGAAGAAGATCCCGCCGTCGAGCTCGACGTGCTGCCAGAGTATTTCGCGCGTGCCGCGGGATATCTCTTTCTGACGCCAGAAGAGGAAGCACTCGTGTCCACGCGCGCGGGGCGATCGCTGCAGCCGTCGCGCGTCATCGGCCTCGGCCTCGAGCCGGAGCGCGATCGGCATCCGTCGCGCGAAGCGCTCGATCGTCTCGGTATTCCCCGCGACTTCGTGCTCTATCTGGGTCGCGTCGATCGCAACAAGGGATGCGCCGCGCTTCTCGAATACTTTCAGGAGTACATCGCCGAAGGCGGTGACACGACGCTCGTGCTCGCGGGTCCGTCGACGCTGCCGATTCCCGAGCATCCGCGGATTCGCGCGCTCGGCTACGTTGCGGACGACGTTCGCCACGCGCTGCTGGCGCATGCGGGCGCGCTGATCGTGCCGTCGCCGTACGAAAGCCTCAGCATCGTGCTGCTCGAGGCGTGGAATCACGCGACGCTGGCATTGGTCAATGCGTACTGCAAGGTCCTGAAAGGCCAGGTGCAGCGCGCTGATGGCGGGCTCTACTACCGCTCCTCGCGCGAATTCCAGGAGGCGCTCTCGTGGCTGCTCGCAAACGATGCGGAGCGCCGTGAGCTTGGCGTACAGGGGCTCGCCTACGTCGAGCGCGAATATCGATGGCCGACCGTGATCGAGCGCGTCGAGAGCCTGCTCGAGGAAGTCAGTCGACGACGGTCAGCGGCACGGGCGTGAGCGTGTCGCCCGCGAGCGTGTAGGCGGCGATCTGCATGCCGGCTCCGCCCAGCCCGACGATCACGAACACAAAATCACGAAACGCCTGCGCGTTGTCCGTTTCCGACGGCTCCGGCGTGCCGCGCGGATGCGAATGGTAGGCGCCGATGACGGCGAAATTCTCTGACTGCTGTTCGTTGATGCGGCGGCACCGGCGGATCTGCGCGAAGTAGTCGACGGGAGAGATCTCGTAGCGCTTCGTCGGCTCCGATGCTCCGTTGCTGCAGGGGATTGCTTCCAGTACGTAGGGTCCGGCTTTAGCCGGACCTGCCGTTGCTTCAGCCGGACCCTTCCCCACCAGCAATCCGCAGCACTCATTCGGCGCATCGCGGCGCGCGTGCGCGACGATTGCCGTCAGCGCCTCGCGATCGATGCGTATCATTGACTTGGAGTCCACGCGTCTTTACGATATGTAAATACGAATGCAGTTCGAATGGGATGAGGCCAAGAGCCAATCGAACCTGCAGAAACACGGCCTGAGCTTCGCTGACGCGCCGCTCGTTTTCGACGGCCGGACGTTGACCTTCGAAGACGTGCGTCAGGATTACGGCGAGCCGCGCTATCTCACCGTTGGCATCCTCGAAGGGCGAGTCGTCATTATCGCCCACACCCTACGCGGAAGCGTGACGCGTATTATCTCGATGAGGAAAGGCAATGCCCGCGAAACGTTACGTTATCAAGAGCGACTTGAAAAGAGTGGATAGGGTGCGCGAAGAGCGTATTGATTACAGTGATATTCCGGAGCTGGATGACGACGTCTTCAAACAGCCGCTTGTCGAGTGGCCGCCGCGGAAGGAGACGATCACGATTCGGGTCGATGCCGATGTCCTGGACTGGTTCAAAAGTGAAGGGAGCGGTTATCAAACGCGCATGAACCGTGTCCTCCGGCATTACATGCAGGCAAGCGACCGTAGCCACTTGCAGAAGACAACCACACGTCGACGCTCGAAGCTTCGAGGTGCGAAACGCCGCTGAACGTTAGACCTCGATGACCATCGCGATGCCCATGCCGCCGCCGATGCAGAGCGACGCGACTCCCCTGCCGCCCCCCTTCTGCCGCAGCGCGTAGATGAGCGTCGTCAGCACGCGTGCGCCGCTGGCGCCGATGGGATGGCCGAGCGCGATGGCGCCGCCGCGCGTGTTCACCTTGCTCGCATCCAGCTTCAGCTCCTTGAGCACGGCGACCGCCTGCACCGCGAACGCCTCGTTCAGCTCGAACAGATCGATGTCGGATGCCTGCAGCTTCGCGCGCTCGAGCGCTCTCGTCACCGCGGACACGGGTCCCATACCCATGATGGCGGGATCGACGCCCGTCGATGCGAACGAGAGGATCTTCGCGAGCGGCTTGCGTCCAAGCTTCGCGGCGCGCTCCGCCGTCGCCACGACCACCGCCGCGGCGCCGTCGTTGATGCCCGACGCGTTGCCCGCCGTGACGGTGCCGTCCTTCTTGAACGCAGCCTTGAGTCCGGCCAGCTTGTCCGCCGTCGTGCCGGCGCGCGGATATTCATCCATGTCGAACGTGATCGGATCGCCCTTCTTCTGTGGAATCTGAACCGGGACGATCTCCTCCTTGAAGAGTCCGCCTTTGACCGCTGCCTCCGCGCGCCGCTGGCTCTCCGCCGCGTAGGCATCCTGCTCGTCGCGGCTCACGTTGAAGCGGCTGGCGATGTTCTCGGCGGTGATGCCCATGTGCACGAAGGTGATCGGGCAGGTGAGGCCGTCGGCGACCATCGAGTCGAGGATCTCGTCGTGCCCCACGTGGACGACCGACTGCAGGCCGGATCCGCAGACGCGATTGACGGTCTCGCCCGGCACTTCCTGCGGCACCCCCGCTTTGATCGCCGCCTGGCGCGCGACGTTCATCCCCGCGCCCGCCTGCAGGACGCACCCCATGATGACGTCGCCGAGATCGATCGGCTTGACGTCCGCGCGGCGAATCGCTTCCTTGATGACGATGGCGCCGAGATCGGCGGCGGAGAAATTCTTGAGCGAGCCGCCGAACGATCCGATCGCCGTGCGGCAGGCGCTGATGATGACTGCGGGTTCGTAATCGGGCATATACAGTTTGCGGTTGGTCCGGCTAAAGCCGGACACTACCGATGACTGACGGTAGTGTCCGCCTTCAGGCGGACCTAGAATCGAGCTGGTTCTCCGTCGACATGCAGCGTCGCGCCCGTCGCCTTCCTGACCGCATCAACGGTGGTGTCCGATGCAATCTCGCGGAGCACGAGCCCTTTCGGCGTCACTTCGATGACCGCGAGCTCGCTGACGATCATGTTGACGACCTTCGTTCCTGTCAGCGGCAGCACGCATGTCTTCAGGACCTTGTGGCCGCCATCCTTCGTCGTGTGCTCCATCGCGATGATGACGCGCTTGGCGCCGGCGACCAGATCCATCGCGCCGCCCATCCCCTTCATCATCTTGCCGGGCACCATCCAGTTCGCGAGGTTGCCTTCCTCGTCCACCTCGAGCGCGCCGAGCACGGTCATGTCGATGTGGCCGCCGCGCACCATCGCAAACGAATCCGCGCTGCTGCAGTACGACGTGCCCGGCAGCTCGGTGACGATCTCCTTGCCCGCGTTGACGAGGTCGGGATCGATCTCCGACTCCAGCGGATAGGGCCCGACGCCGAGCATCCCGTTTTCCGAATGCAGCGTGATGTCCACGCCCGGCGGCACGTAGTTGGCCACGAGCGTCGGCATGCCGATGCCGAGGTTCACGTAATCGCCGTCGCGCAGCTCCTGCGCGATGCGGCGGACGATGCGTTCGCGCTTGTCCATTTAGACGGCCTGTAGCTGGCGGACGGTGCGCCGTTCGATGCGCTTGTCGTAGTGCGCGCCTTTGAGAACGTGCGTGACGAAGATGCCCGGCGTGACGATCGCGTCGGGATCCAGCCGGCCCGGCTCGACGATCTCTTCCACTTCCGCGAACGTCACCCTGGCCGCGGTGGCCATCACCGGATTGAAGTTGCGCGCGGTCTTCCGGTAGATGAGATTGCCTTTCGTGTCGCCCTTGTAGGCCTTGACGAACGCGAAGTCGGCGTGGAGCGGCGCCTCGAGGATGTAGTTGCGCCCGTCGATGACGCGCGTCTCCTTCCCCTCGCCCACCATCGTCCCGTAGCCGGTCGGCGTGAAGAAGCCGCCGATGCCCGCGCCCGCCGCGCGGATGCGTTCCGCAAACGTTCCCTGCGGGACGAGCGTGTACTTGATCTCGCCCGCAATCGCCTGACGCTCGAACTCCTTGTTCTCGCCGACGTAGCTGCCGATGAAGTGCGCGACCTGCTTCGTCCTGACGAGCATGCCGACGCCGAAGTCGTCCACGCCCGGGTTGTTGCTGATGATCGTCAAGTTGCGCGTCCCGCGCGCGTGCAGCGCCCGGATCAGGTTCTCGGGAAGGCCGCAGAGGCCGAAGCCGCCGCACATGATCGACGCGCCATCGGGAATCTGCGCGACCGCCTCCTCGGCGCTCTTCAACACCTTGTTCATGTCAGTGATTATCCTTCATCAACTCCGCGCGCCATTTCGCGGCGGCCGCGAAGATCGCCTCGACGCTGTCCCCGCGCCGCAGATCGCCGCGGAGCTGCGTCAGGCGCTGGATGAGACAGTCGAGCGCGTCCTCGATCGCATCGGCGTTGGTGAGGCAGATGTCGCGCCACACATCCGCGGGGCTCGACGCAAGCCGCGTCGTATCCACCAATCCGCGTCCCGCCATGCGCAGCCCGTCTGCCTTCGCGGCGGTGCCGACGGTCTCCATCAGCGCGCTTGCGGCCAGCTGCGGCAGATGGCTGATGAATGCCATCACGTGGTCGTGATCGTCGGCTGAAAGGATCGATGGCTTGGCACCGAGGCCCCTCACGAATCGCGAGAGGCGATCGACGGCGGCCGTGGACGCGTGGCCGGCCGGCGTGAAGATCCAGGGACGGCCGGCGAACAGATCAGGACGTGCGAACGCAAAGCCACCGCGCTCGCCGCCGCCTAACGGATGCCCGCCGACGAAGGTGACGTTCGACGGCAGCGCACGCGCCGCGTTGACGATCTCGCGTTTGGTTCCGCCGACGTCGGTGACGGTCCGGCTGAAGCCGGACACTACCGGCACTTGTGACAGGAGCTCGATATTCTGGCGAACGGGCGCCGCCAGAATGATCAGCGACGCGTCAGGCAGTGCGGCAATGCTCTCGAAGCCGCGCTCGATGGCGCCCGCGCCCACGGCATGCGCAAGCACCGCCTCGGAGTCGACGCCGAACACGCGCGACTGCGGCCAGCGTTCCCGCACACCCAGCGCGATGGATCCCCCAATCAGGCCCAGCCCGACGATTGCTATCGATTCAAATGGGGGATCGGCAGCCACCTACTTACCGAGCCCACCCTCTGCGCGCGACGGGCTCGAGGCAAATGCTACGGCCGATGGCTGGCGCGATGATGCGCAGCTCCGCCATCAGGCGCTCGAACTGCGGCGGATGCATCGACTGCGCGCCGTCGCTGAGGGCGCGATCGGGATCGTTGTGGACCTCGATGATCAGCCCATCGCAGCCCGCCGCGACCGCCGCGCGCGCCAGCTGCGCCACCATGTCCCGTCGCCCCGCGCCGTGACTCGGATCCGCCACCACCGGCAGGTGACTCAGCTTTTTCACGACCGGAATCGCGGAGATATCGAACGTGTTGCGCGTCGCGGTCTCGAATGTGCGGATGCCGCGCTCGCACAGGATCACGTCGCTATTGCCGCCCGCGAGGATGTACTCCGCCGACAGCAGCCACTCCTCGATCGTCGCGGACAGGCCGCGCTTGAGCAGCACCGGCTTATGCGCGTGCCCGAGCTCGCGCAGCAGCGTGTAGTTCTGCATGTTGCGCGCGCCCACTTGGAAGATGTCGCAGTACTTGTCGATGAGCGTGATTTGGCTGACGTCCATCACCTCGGAGATCAGCTTCAGGTTGTGCGCGTCGGCCGCGTTGCGCAGCATGCGCAGCCCTTCCTCGCCGAGCCCCTGGAACGCGTACGGCGAGCTGCGCGGCTTGAACGCGCCGCCGCGCAGGATCTTCGCGCCCGCGCGCTTGACCGCCGCGGCGCTCGCGTTGACCTGCTCCTCGGTCTCCGCGGAGCATGGACCGGCCATGACGATCACCTCGTCCCCGCCTATCCGCACATCGTCGATCGTGACGACGGTGTCCTCCGGCTTGAAGGTGCGGCTGGCGCGCTTGTACGGCTCGCTGATGCGCAGCACCTCGTGCACGCCGTCGAGGATCCCGATCAGCTCGGGATCGATCTTGTGCGCGCCGACGACGCCGAGGACCGTGCGCGTGACGCCCGACGAGCGGTGGACGTCCATCCCCAGCTCGATCAGACGCTGAATGACCGCATCAATCTGCGCCTCGGTGGCGCGTTCGTTCATCACTACGACCATATAAGTACTCTCACTCTCCGCTTGCGGGACCGAAGTCCCCTCTGGTGGAACCCGATTCGCGTTCTGCTCGCCGCGCCTCGTCGATGATGCGCTCGAAGATTCGGACCACGGCCTCCGCGGTGAGCGGACCCGCCAGGTCCTGCGCCGACTGCTTGACCTTCTCGAGCACCTTCTTTTCACGCTCCGGCTGATAGACCGGCATGCCGTGCTCGTGTTTGAGCTTGCCGATTTCGACCGCGCACGCGACGCGGACGTTCAGCAGCCGCACCAGCTGGTTGTCGATGACGTCGATGCGCTCACGCAGCTCGTCGATGCTCAGGACTTCAGCCAACGCACGTACTCCTCTACGCGGGTGTTGAGATCGGCAGATGTGCCTTCGCGGGCGATCACATCGACCAGCGAGCTTCCAACCACGGCGGCGTCGGCCCAGCGCCCGACCTCGCGCACGTGATCGGGTTTGCTGATGCCGAAGCCGAGCGCGACCGGCAGGTCGCTGACCCTCCGGATGCGCTCCACCATGTCCTGCGCGCCGGCGGCCAGCGCGTCGCGCGCCCCGGTGACACCGAGGCGCGAGATCGCATACAGGAATCCGCTGCCAAGCTCCGCGGCCCTGCGCAACCGCTCGTCGGTCGTCGTCGGACTGAGAAGCAGGATTGTATCAATCCCCCGCTGGGTGAGCATGGTCCGTGACTCGTCGGCTTCCTCGATCGGCAGGTCGAGGATGAGCACGCCATCGACCCCCGCGTCGCGCGCGCGATCGGCGAACCGCTCCGACCCGAGGCGCAGAATCGGATTCGCGTAGCTGAAGATGACGATCGGCGCGCGGATGTCGCCGCGGATCGTGCGCAGCAGATCGAGCACGCCGCTGAGCGTCGTCCCCGAGGCAAGCGCACGCTCCGTTGCCCGCTGAATCACCGGGCCGTCCGCGAGCGGATCCGAAAACGGCACACCGACCTCGAGCACGTCAGCACCCGCACGATCGAGCGCGCGGAGGATTCCCGCGGTCCGATCGAGATCCGGATCGCCGGCCGTGATGTAGGTCACGAGGCCAGGATGACCGTTCGATCGGATGCGCGCGAACGTCTGCTCCAGTCGCGTCATTTCATGGCATCCATGACGGTCTGCACGTCCTTGTCGCCGCGACCAGACAAATTGACGAGAACAATCGTTCCTGGCTTCAGCGTCGGAATCAGCTGCATCGTGTACGCGATCGCGTGAGACGACTCGAGCGCCGGCAGGATGCCTTCGGTGCGCGCGAGCGTCTTGAAGCCGTCGAGCGCTTCGGTATCCGTGATGTAGGCGTACTCCGTGCGACCGAGCTCGCGCAGCCACGCGTGCTCGGGTCCAACCGCCGCGTAGTCGAGCCCAGCCGAGATCGAATGCGTCAGCTCGATGTTTCCCGCTTCGTCTTGCAGGACGTATGTGCGAGTTCCCTGCAGGACGCCGGCGCTGCCGCCGGCGAAGCGCGCGGCATGGCGGCCAGGCGCGATCTTTTCGCCGCCTGCTTCGACGCCGATCAGACGCACCGATGTGTCATCGAGAAATGCGTCGAAGATACCGATCGCGTTGCTGCCGCCGCCGACGCACGCGACGACGACGTCAGGCAGGCGGCCCGCCTGTTCGAGAATCTGCGCGCGCGACTCACGGCCGATGACCGACTGGAACTCGCGGACCATCAGCGGATACGGATGCGGGCCGAGCGCGGAGCCGAGCAGGTAATAGGTATCGTGCACGTTGGCGACCCAGTCGCGCATCGCCTCGTTGATGGCGTCCTTCAGCGTCTTGCTGCCGGCCTCGACGCCGTGCACGGTCGCGCCGAGCAGCTGCATGCGGACGACGTTGAGCGCCTGGCGGCGCATGTCTTCCGTGCCCATGTAGACACGGCACTCGAGGCCAAGCAGCGCGCACGCGGTGGCGGTCGCAACGCCGTGCTGTCCCGCGCCGGTTTCGGCAACGACGCGCCGCTTGCCCATGCGTTTGGCGAGCAGCGCCTGGCCGAGGGCGTTGTTGATCTTGTGCGCGCCGGTGTGCGTCAGGTCTTCTCTCTTCAGAAACACGCGCACATCCCCACCCGCCCCACCCGCCGTACCCGCCAAGTTGCGCGCTTCATAGAGCGGCGTCGGGCGGCCCACGTAGTGTTTCAGCAAGCCATCGAGCTCGTCGCAGAAGGCTTCGTCGTCGCGCGCCGCATAGTAGCCGGCTGTCAGTTCCTCGATGGGCGCGACGAGGGTCTCGGGCACAAACCTTCCTCCGTATGCACCGAAGTAACCGCGTGCATCCGGATCGCGGCGGCCGAAGGTTCGTTCCTTTGCAGCAGCGGTTTTCACTTCGTTTCCTCAAACGCAAGGCGCGCGTTCGCAATGAACTCCGTCACCTTGCCGAAATCCTTCACGCCCGGCGATGCCTCGACGCCGGACGACACATCCACGCCGAAGGGCCGTACGGCGCGAATGGCGCTCGCGACGTTGTCGGGCGTGAGCCCGCCGGCAAGCACGATGCGGCGCTTGCTCGCCATCGCCGCGGCCTGCGACCAGTCGATCACCGCGCCCGTGCCGCCGCGACGAACCGGATCGATGTTGTCCACCAGCAGCGCTGTCTCCGGCGCCCATGCCTCCGACGCGTACTCCAGATCCCCGAGGGACACCGCGCGAAACACCGGCCAGTCGAGCGCATCCGCGTAGGCCGGCGGCTCGTCGCCGTGCAGCTGCACGGCCGTCAGCCGCGCCTGTTCCGCCATCGTCCGGATGCGATCGACGGAGTCGTTCACGAACACTCCCACGCGCATCACGTGCGACGGCAGCTCCGCGCTGATCTCCGCCGCGCGCTCGATCGACACGCCGCGCGGGCTTCGCGGCCACAGCACGAAGCCGATCGCCGTCGCGCCCTGCTCCACCGCGTGCAGCGCATCGGTCAGACGCGTGATGCCACAGACCTTCACGAACACGACTGTCCTCTGACAATGACCCCCGACCCCATCAATTCGGCGATTGCGTGTGCCGGATCCGGATCCGTCATGAAGCGCTCACCGATCAAAAACGCCTTGTAGCCTGCCGCGGCGAGACGATCGAGCTCCTCGCGCGACTTCAGCCCGCTCTCACTCACCCCGATAACGCTGCGCGGCATCCGCGCGGCGAGCCTGTCGGACGCTTCGACGTCGACGGTCAACGTGCGCAGATTCCTGTTGTTGACGCCAATCACGCGCGCGCCGCTGTCGATCGCTCGCGTCAGCTCCGCCTCCTCATGCACTTCGACCAGCGTCGCGAGACCAAGCTCCCACGCGCGCGCCTGCAGCGCGACGAGATTCTTCTGCTCGAGCGCCGCGACAATCAGCAGCACCGCATCCGCACCCGCCGCGCGTGCTTCGAACAGTTGGTACTCGTCGACGATGAAATCCTTGCGCAACAACGGCAGTCTGACGCGCGCGCGAACGGCCGTCAGGTGCTCGAGCGAACCATCGAAGAACGTCGGTTCCGTCAGCACGGAAATCGCCGCCGCGCCACCCTGCTGGTACTGCGTGGCAATACGCACCGGGTCGTAGTCCGCCGCGAGCACGCCTTTCGACGGCGAACGCCGCTTGCACTCGGCAATCACGTTGATCCGATCCGCCCTGCCGAGCGCGGACTCGAAGCGTTGTCCCCCAGGATTCGCCGTGGCCGCGCGCCGCTCGAGCGCCGCCCGCGGCCCCTTCTCGCGACGCGTTTCGACGATCCGGCGTGTCGCCCCGACGATTGTGCGCAGTAGATCTGGTGCGCTCATACCGTCGCCTCCGCGCGCGAGCTCTCGACCATCTTCTGCAGCCGCTGCTCCGCGGCACCCGAATCGATCGCCGACGCGGCGACCGCGATCCCCTCTTTGATCGTGTCCACGCGGCCGGCGACGAACAGCCCAACGCCGGCGTTGAGCAACACCACGTCGCGCCGAGGTCCGCGCGTCCCCGCGAGCACCTCGCGGATGATCGCGGCGTTCGCGGCCGCGTCACCGCCCTTCAGCGCGGCTGGGTCGCTCTTCGGGATATCGAAATCCGACGGATGCACGTAGAACGTGTTGACCGAGCCGGCACGGCACTCCGACACCTTCGTGTAGCCGGTCGTCGAGATCTCGTCGATGCCGTCCGCGCCGTGGACGACCCAGGCGCGCCTGGAGCCGAGCATCATCAGCGACCGCGCGAGCAGTTCGGTGAGCTCCGGCCGCGGCACGCCCACGAGCTGCCGCGTCGCGCCCGCGGGATTGGTCAGCGGCCCGAGCAAATTGAAGGCAGTGCGAATGCCCAGATCGCTGCGCACCTGCGCCGCATGCTTCATCGCTGGATGAAACGTGCGCGCGAAGAAGAACGCGATACCGGTCTCGCGCAGCGCGCGCTCGACCGTCGCCGGCGACGCCGCCACGTTGACGCCCAGCGCCTCGAAGACGTCCGCCGATCCACACTGGCTCGAGACCGATCGGTTCCCATGCTTCGCCACCGGCACGCCGCACGCCGCAATCACAACCGCCGCGGTCGTCGAGATATTGAAGGTGCCCGAGCGATCGCCGCCGGTGCCGCAGGTATCGAACACGTCGTTGACCGGCGCGCTCAGCTTCACCGCGTGCTCGCGCATCGTGCGTGCGAAGCCGACGATTTCCGACGGCCGCTCGCCTTTCATGACGAGTCCGGTCAGCAGCGCGCCGAGCGCGGCCGCGTTCGCCCGCCCTTCCATGACTTCGCGCATCGCCGCGGCCGCCTCGTCTTCGGTGAGGTCCTCGTGGCGCACGACCTTTTCGAGCAGCCCGGTGAACATCAGAGCTCCAGGAAATTCCGCAGGATGCGCCGGCCCTCGTCCGTCAGGACCGACTCGGGGTGGAACTGCACGCCGTGCACCGGATACGTCGTGTGACGCACGGCCATGATGGTGTTGTCCTCCTTCGTCCGCGCCGCGACCTCGAGCTCGCCCGGCAGCTTGTCGTTGGAGATCATCAGCGAGTGATAACGGCCCGCCTCGAACGGCGCGGTCAGACCGGCGAACACGCCCTTGCCGTCGTGCACGACCGTGGACGTCTTGCCGTGCATCGGCGCCTGCGCGCGGCAGACGATGCCGCCGTAGACGACGCCAATCGCCTGATGCCCGAGGCACACGCCGAGAATCGGCGTCGTCGGACCGAAGCGCCGGATGACATCCACGGAGACGCCCGCGTCCTCGGGACGACCCGGCCCCGGTGAGATCACGATCTGCCCGGGCGCCATCGCCGCAATCTCGTCGAGCGTGACCTGATCGTTGCGCCGGACGCGCAGCGTCGCCCCCAGCTCGCCGAGGTACTGCACGAGGTTGTACGTAAACGAATCGTAGTTATCTATGACAAGGATCATCTACAAACCTGCCTGTGCCAGTTCGAGCGCGCGGATGACGCCTCGCGCCTTGTCGCGTGTCTCTTCGTATTCGGCAGCCGGATTGGAGTCCGCGACGATCCCCGCGCCGGCCTGGACGTAGGCGCGGCCGTTCTCGATCAGCACCGTACGAATCGTGATGCAGAAATCGAGGTTGCCCGCGAAATCGAGATAGCCGACCGCCCCGGCATACGGGCCGCGGCGGCGATTCTCGAGCTCCGCGATGATCTCCATCGCGCGCACCTTCGGCGCGCCCGACACCGTGCCCGCCGGGAAACACGCCGCCAGCGCATCGAGCCGGTCGTACTCCTCCGCGAGCTTTCCTTCCACGATCGAGACGAGGTGCATGACGTGCGAGTAGCGCTCGAGCGCCATGTAGGTCGGCACCTTCACGCTGCCGTAGGCCGAGACGCGGCCGACGTCATTGCGTCCCAGATCGACGAGCATCACGTGCTCGGCGCGCTCCTTCTCGTTGCGCTTCAGCTCCTCGGCGAGCCGCACGTCCTCTTCCTCGCTGCGCCCCCGCGGCCGCGTGCCGGCAATCGGATGCGTTTCGATGCGACGCCCTTCGACGCGCACCAGCATCTCCGGCGAGGAGCCGACGATCGACCGCCCGCCCATGCGGATGAAATACATGTAGGGTGACGGGTTCACGTGGCGCAGCGCGCGATAGACCGTGAACGGATCCGCGCCGAGCTTGGTCTCGAACCGCTGCGAGAGCACCACCTGATAGATGTCACCGGCGGCGATGTACTCCTTCGCCGTGCGCACCATCTCCTCGAAATGCTCGCGCGAGACGTTCGAGCTGACGTCGATGGGGGACGTGTCGGCGCACGGCGGTTTCGACAGCGGCCGTTCCAGCTCGCGCTCGACGAACTCGATCTTGGCG
>QHWQ01000097.1 GCA_003222635.1 Acidobacteriota bacterium
ACCGCGCCGCACGACATGATGACGACCGGCGCCTCGACGCGGATTGTCTCACCGTCACGCTCCACTTCGACCGCTTCGATCTTCGCGCCGCGGCCGTCGGTGACGAGGCGCCGCGCATACGAGCGCGTCCAGAGCGTGACGTTCGGCTGCAGCGCCGCGTGGCGCACGCAGCAGACCTCCGCGTCGCTTTTCGCGGCGACCTTGCACGGAAACGAGTTGCAGGTGTTGCAGAGGATGCAGCCGTCGGTCTCGCCGGGCCGCAGCAGCCCGAGCGGCAGCGGCGACGGATGCAATCCGAGATGCCGCAGCTGGCAGACGATCTGCTGCATCACCGTGGAGTGCGGCACCGCCTCGTACGGAAACGGACCGCGCGGCACTTCCGTCGGATCGACGCCGTGCTCGCCGCGCACGTGATACAGCCGCTCCGCGCGCTCGTAGTAGGGCTCGAGCGTGTCGTAGGTGATCGGCCAGGCCGGTGAAATGCCGTCGACGTGCTCGATCTCCTCGAAGTCCTCGCGGCGGAGGCGATACAGCACGCTGCCCCAGAACTTCGTGTTGCCGCCGACGCAGTAGTGCGTGTAGGGGCGGAACTCGCGGCCGCGCTCGTCAACCCAGTGTTCGTTGATGCGGTAGCGAAGATGCTTCCACACGGCCTCCGGATCCCAGTTCTCTGCTTCCTGCGGGATGAAGTCGCCGCGCTCGACGACGAGGATGCGCGCGCCGGTGCACGCGAGCGCATGCGCAACAGTGCCACCGCCAGCACCGCTCCCGATGACGATGATGTCGAAGCGTGAGGTCACAGGCTCGGGATTCGGGGTTCGGGATTCGGGATTCGTGCGTTCGAGTAAATCTGCTCCATCAGCCGTTGATCCTGGATCGCTGTCTCGAGATTCATCTGCGGCTGACTTCCCTCCCGGATTGACCTGACGAAATCACGATACATCGCGCGGTAGCCGCGCATGTCGCTGAAGCCAGGAAATGTGACCCGCGGTGCGCCTTCCCCGCGCACCACGACAAACGTCCCGTTCGATTCGAACGAGATCACGCGCCTGCGGCCGAACAGCTTCGACAGCCGCAAGCCGCGGAACAGGGACGGGATCTCGCGCGAGTAATACAGCGATCCGACCGCGCCGTTGTCGTACGTGAAGCTGACGAGCATGCTCTTCGCGCGGCGATCCGGTCCTTCGGCGGCGGACATCGGCGGCCGGTAGCCATGCGCCTCGACGATCCGCGGGCCGAGGCTGTTGGCCAGATGCAGCCAGTGGATCCCCTCTTCGAAGAAGGCGTCGCCGCCGGCCATCTCCTCGTCGTTGCGCCAGTCGTCGGCCGCCTTCAGCTTGTGCGCGATGGTCGCGAAGTGCGCGAAGACCATCTCGCCGAGGACGCCGTCGGCGATCAGCTTCCGCAGCTCCACCGCGAGCGGCTTGTAGTGATCATTCTCGCCGACGAGCACGACGCGCTGCGCCCGATCGCGCGCCGCGACGACCCGCTCGTAGTCCTCCATGCAGAGGAACGCGGGCTTCTCGACGAGCACATGCTTGCGCGCGGCCAGCGCCGCGAGCGTCAGCGTCAGGTGATACCGCGGCGGCACCGCGATGACGACCGCGTCGATGTTCGGATCCTCGATCGCCGCCGAGTAATCGGCGTACGAGCCCACGCCGCCGAAGTCGGTGCAGAAAGCGTCCGCCTTCGCGCGCGTCCGGCTGGCGTAGCTCGCGGTGATCTCGCTGCGCAGGCCGCGCAGATGACGGCTGTGGACGCGTGTAATAAACCCACAGCCCAGGAATGCAATCCTCAGGGGACTCAAGCGGAATCAGTTTACAGGACGAACCACGAAGGTGCGCTTTGCGCGCGGACACGAAGTTCACGAAGCAACCCTTGTTTGGCTTCGTGTGCTTCGTGTATGCGAATGCCTTCGTGGCTAATAAAAATCATGGGCATCAACGGAGGCCCCACCGTCGATCCCCTGCAGATGCTCGGCCTTCACGGATACGACACCGTCCTGATGCTGCAGTACACCCTCGACGAGCAGGAACGGCTGCCTGATGACCGTCATCCGCTCGCGATCGAAGAGGTCAGGGCGGACGATGACGTTGGAGATGCCGGTCTCGTCCTCGAGCGTCAGGAAGACAAAGCCTTTCGCGGTGCCGGGACGCTGGCGCGTGATGACCATGCCCGCGACGCGGACGCGCCGGCCGTCGCGCGCCTGCGCGAGGTCGACCGCGCGCAAGACGCCTCGCAGCGCAAGATGATCGCGTCGCAATGACATGGGATGTGGACCGATTGTGAGCCCCATTCCGGCGTAGTCAGCTCGTAACCGGTCATGGTCATCCATCGTGGGCAACGGCGAATCTTCGTGCTCGTCCGAATCCCGAACCCCGAATCCCGAATCCCGGTAGAGATCACCGGCAGGGCGAACAGCGCGTTCCACCTGCCACAACGCGCTGCGCCTTTCGTTCGTGAACGCATTCAGCGCGCCGATGTCCGCCATCGTCGTCAGCTCGTCGCGGCGCATGCCCGTGCGCTGCACGACCTCTTCGATCGATGTGAAGCGGCCGACGGACCGTAGCTGCACCGTCCATTCGTGCGCGCACGTGTTGCAGAAGTACGTGCGCGTCTCCCGGGTGTTGCGCACAATCTCGATCATCGACTCGTCGTCTGATCCGCATTTCGCGCACAGCACCGGCGGCGCCAGCGTTTGTGATCGATCGAATGCAGCCATCGCCTGACCCACCTCTTTCCGCAAGCCGTTGACGTACATGAAGCCGAGCCGGATGGCGCCGTCCTCCTCGACGCGGCACCGCCAGTCGGACTGCTGCACGTCGATCGGATGAAACCGGACGCCGCGGCGCTGCGCGTCCTTGACGAGCGACGCCGGGTGATAGAACCCCATCGGCTGGTTGTTGAGCAGCGCCGTGTAGAACGCCGCCGGGTAATGCACCTTCAGATACGCGCTCGCATACGCCAGCAGCGCGAAGCTCGCCGCGTGCGACTCGGGAAAGCCGTAGAGCGCAAACGACGTAATCGAGTTGATGATCCGCTCCGCGGTCTCGCCGATGATGTTGTTGCGCGCCATCCCCTCGCGCAGCTGCGTTTCGATCTGCTTCATCCGCTTCTCGGAGCGCTTGAACCCCATCGCGCGGCGCAGCTCCTCGGCCTGGCCGCCGGTGAAGCCGGCCGCGACCATCGCCATCCGCAGCAGCTGCTCCTGAAAGAGCGGCACGCCGAGCGTGCGCGCGAGAATCGGCTCGAGACACGGATGCAGTGGCACGACCGGCTCGCGTCCCGCCCGCCGGTTCAGATACGGATGCACCATGTCGCCGACGATCGGTCCGGGCCGGATGATCGCGACCTGCACGACCAGGTCGTAGAAGTGCATCGGCTTCAACCGCGGCAACGTCGCCATCTGCGCGCGCGATTCGACCTGGAAGACGCCGATGGTCTCCGCCTTCTGCAGCATGTCGTAGACCTCGGCGTCGTTCATCGGAATGTGGGCGAGATCGAAAACAGCTGGCGGCTGGCGGCTGGCAGCTGGCAGATCGTTGCTGCCTGCTGCCCGCTGCCCGCTGCCCGATGACGCGTTCACCAGCTCAATGGCGTCCTGCAGCGCGGCCATCATGCCGAGACCGAGCAAGTCCACTTTGACGATGCCCATGTCGGCACAGTCGTCCTTGTCCCATTGGATGACGACGCGGCCGGGCATCGTTGCCGGTTCGAGCGGGACGACCGCATCGAGCTCGCCCTGGCAGATCACCATCCCGCCCGAGTGCTGACCAAGATGCCGCGGCAGATCCTGAATGCGCAGCCACAGCTCGGCGAACGCCTTCATCCGCGGCATCGACAGCGACATGCCCGCTTCCGCGACGTGGCGGCCGAGCGTGTCGTTCGGATCGGTGAACTCGAAGTTGTTCATCACCTTCGCGAGCCGATCCACATCGTCTTCGCGGAGCGAGAGTGCCTTCCCCACCTCGCGCGCGGCGCTGCGGCTGCGATAGGTGATGACGTTGGCGGTCATCGCGGCGCCGAGGCGCCCGTATTTCTCGTAGACGTGCTGGATGACGCGCTCGCGGCGATCGCCGCTCGGCAGATCGAGGTCGATGTCCGGCCATTCGCCGCGCTCTTCCGACAGGAAGCGCTCGAACAGCAGATCCATCGCGATCGGATCGACCGCCGTGATGCCAAGGCTGTAGCAGACCGCGCTGTTGGCGGCCGACCCGCGCCCCTGCACGAGGATGTCCTGCTGGCGGCAGTAGTTGACGACGTCCCAGACGATCAAAAAGTACCCGGCGAGATCGAGCTTCTCGATCAGCGCGAGCTCGCGCGCGATCTGCGCGCGCGCCTTGTCGTGATACGGGCGATAGCGTTCACGCGCGCCCGCTTCCGTGATGTGCCGGAGAAACGACATCTCCGTCTCCCCGTTCGGCACCGGATATTTCGGAAAGCGGTAGCCGAGATCCGCCATCGTGTATTCGAGCCGCTCGGCGAGCGCGAGCGTGCCGGCGAGCGCGGCGGGATGATCCGCGAAGAGCTCCGCCATCGCCTTCGGCGACTTCAGATACCGTTCCGCGTTGCGCGCCAGCTTCCGCCCCGCCGCATCCAGCGTCGTCTTGTTGCGCACGCAGGTGAGCACATCGTACAGCGGGCGATCGGAGGCTTCGGCGAAGCGAACGTCGTTGGTCGCAATGACCGCCACGCCGAACGCGCGCGCAAGCGATTCGAGCGCGACGTGTGCCGCCTGCTCATCGCGCAGCAGATGCCGCTGCAACTCGACGCAGACGTTCTTGCGCCCGAACAGACCGACGATGCGATCGAGCAGGCCGCCGACACCGTAGCGCGCGGCATCGAGGATGGGACGGCCGGCGAGTGCGACGAGCCCGGTCGCGTAGCCGTCGAACTCGTCGAGCGCGAGCGCGCCTTCGCCCTTGGCCGCGCGCATCTTCATCTTCGTGACAAGGCGGCACAGATTCTGGTAGCCGGTCTGGCTTTCGACGAGCACGGGAAGGCGCCAGGTAGCTGGCGGCTGGCAGCCGGCTGCCCGCTGCCCGCTGCCCGCTATCGACAGTTCGGCGCCAATGATGGCTTTCAGACCTGCTTGCTTGGCGGCTTTGTGAAAACGCGGGGCGCCATACACGCCGTCCGCGTCAAGCAGCGCGAGCGCCGGATAGCCGAGCGCCGCCGCGCGCTCGACGAGCGTTTCCGGCAAGGAGGCGCCTTGAAGAAAACTGAACGCTGAAGCGGCGTGAAGCTCGACGTACATCGCTCAATCAACCACGCCCTCGATGAACCAGGCATCGGTGTCGCGCTCGCGGTAGACGCGATACGTTGCGCCATCGCTCAGCGTGACGTCCCATTCGTCGCGGTCCCATCCGCCTTTCGTCACGCGACGGACAGCAGGTGTTTCCCGGACGACATCGGGCTGGGCCGCCTCATCGATCCACCACCCGCCGGACGATCGCCACGGGCCCGCGTACCGCTCGACGATGCCGCCGGTCAGGCCGCGCCGCTCGCTGTAGATACGCGCCGGCACCCCTTCGGCCATGTGCACGCGCGCCGGAATCGGGATCCTGAAGCGGCGAATCGCCATCTTCGGCGAATTCGCGACGTCTTCCATCGCGGATGGCCACTGCGTCACGCCTCCGAGGTAGTTGGCCTGTTCCGCGGTCGCGGGCGCATCGCGTGGCGCGAACGCATGCATCTCGAACGCGCCGGGCTCCCACGTATCGACGGTGACCGGCGAGCCCACGCGGTCCTCGCCCATCAATGCGGTGAGCCGCGCGATGAGCGTCGAGAGGTTCTCCGGCGTCGGCAGCGGACGCGTGAGCAGCGAGAACTGGACGACGCGCCCCGGCGTCGGATCGACGGCGACAACGACGCGATTGATGGCGGCCCGGGGCGGATGCGATTCGAGGTCGAGCAGCGCGAGCGTCCGCAGGGTGCGCGCGTCGCGCATCGGCGCGGGGAGCTGCAGCGAGCGCTCGTGCACCTCTTTGTTGACCAGATGCAGGCGCACGTGCAGCACCGCCGCGCCGCGATCGCGCCGCTCGAGATGCACGGAGAGCGGCTCGATCAGCCGCGCGAGCACGAACGACAGCGGCTCGAGCCCTTCGATGGGCCATTCGAGATCGAGCGCCTGCTCGAAGCGCTCTTCGGGCACGGATGGCACCAGCGGCGCGGGGTCCTCGCCGCGCGCGAGGTGCTGCCAGGCAACGCCCTCTTGTCCGAGTCGTGCCGCGACTTCTTCTGCCGGAAGCAATGCGACATCGCCGAGCGTCCGAAGGCCCCATCGTCGGAGCGTGATCGTCAGTTCGTTCGACACGTTCGACACGTTCGACACGTTCGGATCGTTCGGATCGTTCTGATCGCGGAAAATCTCGAGCAGTTCGATTGGGAGATCGGCGAGCGCTTCGGCTTCGTCGCCCGGTTCGACGATGGTGATGCCCGCGCGCGCGCGGGCCAGCAGACGCGCGGCGGTGCGCGTGCCGGCAATCGCGATGCGGACGCGCAGCCCGCGGTCCGCGGCGGTGCGCCGCAGCTCGCCGGCAATCGTCTTCGCGTCGCCGAAGAGACGACTCAGTCCGCTGAGATCAAGCGTGACTTCTCTGGGCCCGCAGATTTCGACGCGCGGCGAGAAATCGCGCGCCACGCCAGCCAGCGTTTCAAATGAACTGCCTTCCGCAGCGTAGACAGCAGCAAACACCCCGAACTCCTGCAACTTTCAGTGAGTGGCTGTCGTCGCGAATGAAGGTATGGTGACTTCCCCATCGACTCGTCTTCGAGGCGAGACGACGCGCACGGAGAGATCCGCGCCGGTGAGATGACGATTGCCATCGGCATCGCCGGTCCAGCGCGCGCGGCCGGTGAGCATCAGCGTCAGCCCATCCGCGCTGCGCGCGAGCGGCTGCGCCGTCACGAGCACGCAGGCGGTGTCGCTCCCTTCGATCACGCGCTGCACGCGCAGCCAGGTGGTGAACGGAATCCGCTTGAGCGCGACAAGCGGAGCATCGGTCAGATCGAGGACGACGCAGGCGAAGCCGCCGGCCTGCAGGACGAGGTTGAGCGCTTTGAGGGCGCGGGTGACGATGTCGTCAGGTCCTCCCGTCCCGCGCATCCAGAGCAATCGATCGAGATCGATCCCGGCATCCGCGGCGGACGCGACATCCAGGCGATCGAACGTATCCACAAGCGCGGCAATTTCGCCGCGGCGTGTGGAGGCGGCCATCGTCTGCAGGAGGAGGCTCGTGCGGCCCGACGATCGCGGCCCCACGATTTCCGACAACTGCCCGCGCGGCAATCCTCCGCGCAGACACGCATCAAGTGCGGCGACATCCGTGGCGATCAGCGCAGAGCCGTCATGACGCTCGAGCGCCGGCAGCGCGGTCGTCAGCGTACGGTCGAGCTTCCGCGCGCGAAGCGCGGTTTTCAGCACAGCCAGCGCATGATTCGCCATATCTTCGCCTCTCAAGGGCGAAAATATAACGAAGCTGCGTTCTCCCGTCAACCCCCTCGACTCGCTCCGCTCGCTCGGGGGCAAGGCCGGTAATATGAAGTCCCTCGTGTCTACTGCGGCCGCACCCAAAGAACAATCGCCCGCCGAAGCTCCTGTCGCCGCTCCCGCGCCCAGCAGCTCGCTCGGCGCGCGCGCGTTCATGCGGATGTTCGCGGCCTTCACCTATCGCGACTTCCGCGTGCAGTGGTTCGGCGCCTGCACCTCGAGCATCGGCACGTGGATGCAGCTGGTCGCGCAGAACTGGCTCGTCCTGTCGCTGACGCATTCGCCGTTCTTCCTCGGCCTCGATGCGTTCCTGCAGCAGCTGCCGATCATCCTCTTCTCGCTCGCCGGCGGCGTGCTCGCCGATCGCCGCGACCGCCGCCGGACGCTCCTCGCCTCGCAGTACGTCCAGATGGCGACCTCCGCGACGCTCGCTGCGCTGATGTATTTCCAGGTCGTTCAGATCTGGCACATCCTGACGCTCTCGTTCCTCACGGGCGTCGCGCAGTCGTTCGGCGGCCCGGCCTATCAGTCGCTGCTGCCCTACGAGCCGCAGGCGATGAACGCCTGCTTCGCGCTCAACTCGCTCTCCTTCCTCGTCGTCATCAACACGCTGATGATGCTGCACGTGAAGCACATTCCGCCGGCGACGACCGGCGCCATGCGCGACGAGCTGAAGAACGGACTCTCGTACGTGTGGCATCACGGCACGCTCGTCGGCCTCACCGTGCTCGCCGCGGCGACGACATTCCTCGGCTTCGCGCTGCTCACGTTCCTGCCGCTCTTCGCCGCGCAGGTCTTCAAGCAGGGCGCGAGCACCTACAGCCATCTGATGGCGTACTCGGGCGCGGGGTCGATCGTCGGCGCGCTCACCGTCGCGTGGCTCGGCAGGTTCAAGCGGATGGGGCTGACGGCGCTGCTGATGCAGATCGTCTACGGCGGGCTCATCATCATGTTCGCGCTCTCGCGATCGCTGCCGATCAGCGAGCTGTTGCTGTTCTTCACCGGCTTCGCGCTGATGATGGTCTTCTCGACGGTCACCTCGCTCGTGCAGCTGATTGCGCCCAACGAGATGCGCGGCCGGGTGATGAGCATCTACATGATCGCCTTCCGCGGCGGGATGCCGCTCGGCAGCCTCGTCTCCGGATGGCTCGCGACGATGATCTCCGCACCGACCGTGCTGATCGTCAACGGCGTACTGCTGAGCCTCGTCGCGGCATGGTTCCTGCTGAACAATCACGGCGTCCGCGACCTGTAAGTCGTGGCGACCGTGAATGTTGACGCGCTTCCCCTCTGCGCTCGCCGTCCTGTGTATCTCGTTGCTCTCCTCGTCCGCGTGGGCACAGAGCAACGCGGGTGATCCTGCCCCGGAGCCCTCGCCTGTTCCATCGACGGTCGACTCACGCGCCGATCAGCCGCCGGACGCGGATGCGCAGGCCACGGATCAGCCGCCGCCGGTCGTCCGCAAGGTCCGCAACTACATTCAGAACAACCCCATCGTCCAGAGGCTGCAGGGCGACGGCTTCTATCCGCGCATCGGCGGCCTGTCCCAGGGCAGCGGGCTTGCGGGAGGCATCGGGTATCGCCGCCATCTCGACTGGGCGTTTGTCGACGTGTCGGCCGCGATCTCGACCAAAGCGTATCGCGGCGTCGACGCGACGCTCGGCTGGATCAATACGGACCGCTTCGACGTCTCGAGCAAGCTGACGTTCCGCAACAACACGCAGGACGACTTCTACGGTCTCGGCATCGACACGACCGACGCGACGCGCGTCGACTACGGCATTCGCAGCACCGATCTCTCGACGCGCGCGGCTGTGAAACTCACGCCCCAGCTGCTCGTCGGCGCAGACATCGGCTACTACATCCCGTCGGTGCGTCACGGCCGCGACGACAATCTCCGGACGATTGAAACCATCTTCACCGACGCGACGGCACCGGGGCTCGCCGAACAGCCGGACTTCGTCCACGACAGCGTCTTCGCCGAGGTCGACTCGCGCGACGCGCACGGCTTCCCGCGGCGCGGCGGCTTCTATCGCGCCGCCTACGCGCTCTGGAACGACCGCACGCTCGAGCAGTACAACTTCCGGCGCTTCGACGTCGTCGGCTCGCACTTCCTCTCCGTCGCGGCCAACGACGTCATCGCGCTGCGCCTCGGTTTGAGCTATGCGAACAACGCGTCCGGCAATCGCGTGCCCTTCTACCTGCTGCCGTACGTCGGCGGCGGCGACACCATCCGCTCGTTCCGCGAGTTCCGCTTCCGCGACGAGAACGCCGGCATCTTCAACGCGGAGTTCCGGCACAAGATTCACTCGATGGCGCACGTCGCCGGCTTCGTCGACTTCGGCAAGGTCGCGCACGACTGGCAGGACATCAATCCGTCCAACGTGGTGCACGCCTATGGAGTTGGTCTGCGAGGCGGGACCGACGAGAGAACCTATCTACGGTTCGATGTGGCGTGGGGCGATCGCGGGACGCGCGTCTTCCTGAAATTCACGCCCGCCTTTTGAACCACGAAGAACACGAAGTACGCCGTGGTTGAAAAAGGGGCGAGGCGTGTGGGACCTCGCCCCTTCCGGTTAGCGGCGAGTCGCTTCGTATATCGAAGCTGCGCCGCCGCCGAGTGCTGCGCCAATCAGCGCGCCCTTCTTGCCGCCGATCATTCCGCCGACGCCGGCGCCCGAGGCAGCCGAGCCGCCGATGACCAGCGCGGTCTTCGTCTTCGAGCGCGCCGGCTTGGTCTCGACCGTCTGCGAGACGATGCGCGGTTCGGTGGTGCGGTAGACGGCCTGCCGCGGCGCAGCCGCCGGGCGATAGACGGCCTGCTGCGGCGCCGGTGCATACACTGGCGCGTAGGCCACGGGCTGCTGCGCGACAGGCTGCGGCGACGCGAAATAGCTGATCGGCACATTCCCCGGAAGCGCCGGATTCATCGCGAACTGATCCTGCGCACGGGCGCCGATTGCGTACATCCCCACGCCCGCGATCAGGGCGCCCGTCAGTGCTGCTGCCATCGGTTTCACGTCCAAACCCTCCTTCCGAATGTCCTGCAGCACAGGTCTCCAAGTCGAATGCCAGCCGATCCCATCCGTATAAGTCTTCGGATTACTGCGGCTTCCACGGATGCGCTCGGCGGCTGTCCCTGTTCCACTGTCCTCCGCGTGCTACGATGGCGGCGCTCACCTGAGGTGCGATGACCGCTTTCAGTCTGATTCCCAGAGACAAACAGTTCTTCAGAGAATTCGTCAGCCTGTCGGAAGAAGTCCGGTCCGGTGCCCGTGCGCTGAGGCAGATGATCGCCAGCGATCCGCCCGACATGTCGAAGTCCGAGGCCATCAAGGAAATCGAGCACGCCTGCGACCGCACGACGCGCGACATCATCGATCGGCTCAACCGCACGTTCGTGACCCCGCTCGATCGCGAGGACATCCACGCGCTTGCCGGTTCGCTCGACGACGTGATGGATGCGATTGACGCCGCGGCTGCCGTGATTCGGCTCTACAAGATCGAGCGCGTGAGAAACGGTGCGAAGCGGCTGGTCGACATCGTCTGCGACTCGATCGATGGCATTACCGAAGCGCTGTCGGCGCTCGAGCGGCGCGCGGGCGTGCTGGAGCTGGCGGCGAAAGTGAAGCAGCTCGAACACGAGGCGGATCGCGTCCACCAGGATGCCATCGTCGAGCTCTTCGATCAGGAGCGCGACCCGATCGCCGTCATCAAGTGGAAAGAGATCTTCGACTTCCTCGAAGCGGCGACCGACCGCTGTGAAGACGTCGCCAACCTGCTCGAAGGCGTCATCGTCAAGCACGCGTAGCGCATGGATCCGATTCTCGTCTCCGTCATCGCCCTTGTGGGCGTCGCGCTCCTCTTCGACTTCATCAACGGTTTTCACGACGCGGCGAACTCGATCGCGACGGTCGTCTCGACGCGCGTGCTGACGCCGTATCAGGCGGTGGTGTGGGCGGCTGTATTCAACTTCGTGGCGGCCTTCACGTTTGGAACGGCGGTGGCGAGCACGGTTGGCAGGGGGATGATCGACATCAACATCGTGACGCCGACGGTGATCTTTGGCGGCCTGTTCGGCGCGATCGTCTGGGATCTGTTCACGTGGTGGATCGGGCTGCCGACCAGCTCCTCGCACGCGCTCGTCGGCGGCTACGCAGGCGCGGCGATCGCGAAGGCTGGATGGGGATCGCTCATTCCGTCCGGCTGGACCAAGACGCTGGTCTTCATCGTCATGTCGCCGGTGATCGGGATGGGGCTCGCGCTGATCATCTCGGTGATCACGCTCTGGCTGTTCAGAGGCTTCCGGCCGGCGCGCGTCGACAAGTGGTTCCGCCGCCTGCAGCTGTTCTCCGCCGCCGCCTACAGCCTCGGCCACGGCACCAACGACGCGCAGAAGACGATGGGGATCATCGCGGGCCTGCTGTTCTCCGCGGGCTACATGAAGGAGTTCACCATCACGCTGCCGATCATCCTCGCGGCGCACGCCGCCATCGCGCTCGGCACGCTCTCGGGCGGCTGGCGCATCGTCCACACGATGGGATCGAAGATCACCAAGCTGCAGCCCTTTGGCGGATTCGCCGCGGAGACGGCGGGCGCGATGACGCTCTTCGGCGCGAGCAGCTTCGGCATTCCCGTCAGCACGACGCACACGATCACCGGCGCCATCATCGGCGTCGGCGCGACCAGGCGGCTGTCGGCGGTGCGCTGGGGCGTCGCGCGGCAGATCGTGTGGGCGTGGATGCTGACGATTCCCGCGGCGGCGACGATCGCGGCGATCACGTACCGCGCATTCGCGCTGTTTGGATTCCGGTAAAAAATAGATACGGTGCACATCCTCGTTGCCGAGGACGACCGCGACATCGCGGAACTCATCGCCCATTACCTGCGTAAGCAGGGCTGGCATGCGCATGTCGTCGCCGCGGGCGACGAGGCGCTCGCCTACGCCAAGCGCCAGGCCGTCGATCTGGTCGTCCTCGACGTGATGCTGCCAAGTCTGAGCGGGCTCGAGGTCTGCCGCGCGCTCCGCGGCGACAAGGCCACCGAGGCGATTCCGATCATCATGGTCACCGCGCGCGCGGACGAAAGCGATCGCATCCTCGGCCTCGACATCGGCGCCGACGATTACCTGCCGAAACCGTTCAGCCCGAACGAGCTTGTCGCGCGCGTGCGCGCGCTGATGCGCCGCTCGAAACGGTCCGATGCCGCGGCGGCGACGCTGACGTTCGGCCCGATCGTCATGGACCTGACACGCCACACGGTGGAAGACGCGGGGCGCGACGTGAAGCTGACGGCGAAGGAGTTCCTGCTCCTCCAGTACCTGCTCGAACATCGCGGCCGCGTGCTGTCGCGCGATCTGCTGCTTGGCGACGTCTGGGGCTACCGCTACACCGGCGGCACGCGCACGGTTGACGTGCACGTCCGGCGTCTGCGCGAGAAGCTCCCCGCGCTGGTGGACGCGCTGGTGACCGTGAAACAGTTTGGTTACAAGCTTGCGGAAAATGGATCAGAGGTAACGTGAGCACGTGAGCCTCGGCTTTCGCGCCAAGATCTTTCTGTCGTCGCTCGGTGTCGCCGCGGCGGCGCTCGCCCTGCTCACGCTGATCGTCGCCTACGAGCGCCGTCAGGACGAACGATCCAGCATCGAAATGCGCCTCGTCAGCCAGGCGCAGCTCATCGCCGAGCTCCTCTCGCGCAATCCGACGATCGCCACGGATCAGGACATCGATGACGAGGCCGACCGGCTGTCGCAGCTGATGGCCGCGCGGGTCACGCTGATCGCCGCGGACGGCAAGGTGCTCGGCGATTCCGACCTGGAAGGGCAGGCGCTGGCCGACGTCGAAAACCATCTGCAGCGGCCGGAAGTGCAGCAGGCGCGCGCGCGCGGCGTCGGCGTCGGCGCGCGGTACAGCACCACCGTGCGCATCGAGATGCTCTACGCGGCGGTCACCGCGCGGCATCCGCGCGTGCACTATGTGCGCGTGGCGCTGCCGCTCACGACGGTCGCGGAACAAATCCGCCGGGTCGGCACGCAGGCCATACTGGCCTTCGCGCTCGCGATTCCGTTCGCACTCGCGCTCGCCTGGCTTGTCTCCGCGCTATTGAGCACGCGCGTTCGCGCGATCGCCGCCGTCGCGCGCCGCTACAGCAAGGGCGACCTGACGCGGCCGACCTACGACTATGGCCCCGACGAGCTCGGCGACGTCGCGCGCGTGCTCGACGGCTCGGTGCAGGAGCTGGGGAGACGACTCGACGAGCTCTCGCGCGATCGCGCGCGGCTCGACGCGATTCTCTCGGGCATGGTGGAAGGCGTGCTCGTGCTCGACGGCCATGGGCGCATTCAGCTCGCCAACCGCGCGGCGCGCGCGATGCTGCGCATCGACGATGCGTCCATCGGCCGGCCGTACGTGGAGGTCGTCAGGCATCCGGCGCCGTGCTCGTGCTGCACGACATCACGGATCTGCGGCGCGCCGATCAAATCCGCCGCGACTTCGTCGCCAACGTCTCGCACGAGCTGCGCACGCCGCTGACGGCCATTCGCGGCTACGTCGAAGCGCTGCTCGACGATCGCTCCGATCCGGAGGACAACCGGAAGTTCCTGGACGTGATCGCGCGGCACAGCGCGCGCATGGAGCGGCTCGTCAGCGATCTGCTGCGCCTGGCGCGCCTCGACGCGCGTCAGGAGGCGCTCGACCTGGCGCCGTGCGATCTCCAGCAGCTGTTCAACACCGTCGTGGGCGACGTCGCCCAGACGGCTGAAGCCAGGCGCCAGCGCATCAGCACGGCGGTCGATCCGGAGGCGTGCCGCATTACCGCCGACCCGGCCAAGCTGCACGACGTGCTGCGCAACCTCGTCGAGAACGCGGTGCACTACTCGCCCGATGCCGCGACGATTCGCCTCGAGGCGACGCGCGACAACGGCGCGGTGCACATCACGGTGTCCGATTCGGGACCGGGCATCCCACCTGACGATCTGTCCCGCGTCTTCGAACGCTTCTATCGCGTGGACAAGTCACGCTCGCGGCCCGGCGGCACCGGCCTCGGCCTCGCGATCGTCAAGCATCTCGTCGAGCTGCACGGCGGCGAGGCCAGCGCCGAGAACCGGCCGGACGGGGGCGCGCGCTTCGTCATCACGCTCCCCGACCAGCCGGTGGTTGTTTGATTGGATTATCGCCAGCCCGTGATATCGAGCACGACGCCGTGACCCGTCACGTTGTGCTGAATGCTCACGTAGTAGTGGTCGCCGTATTTGTCCATCAGGCCACCGGTTGATTCAGCCGTGAGATCGTTGAGCGTCGCCACGCGCAGGCAGCCGTCCGACTGATCATCCGCATCGTCTCCGTCGTCCAGGCACGACCAGATGTCGTTGTTGCGCCCGAATTCGGCGCCGTCGCCGTCTTCGTTGATGATGAAGTTCCCGTGCTTGGCGTCGTAGGCGATGTTGTCCATCATCGCGAAGTCGGCGGAGCCGAGCACCAGGAACTGCACTTCCGGGACTGCGGTGTTGGCGAGCGCCTGCGTGAGCGTCCCGTCGGTGATGCAGATGGTCTCACCCCAATCGTGATCGGTCGCTTCGTTGCCCGTGTTGTTGCCGCAGAAGCGAACCTTTCCGTCCGCGAGCGCGGCCGGATCGATCTCCGAATCTTCCGGACGGTAATATCCCGTGAGGTGGAGCGTCGCTGCGGCGGCGCGCAGGTTTGCGTTCGGCGCATTGGTGACGAACACCCACGTGCCGAGACCGGTCTGCGTACCCTGGCCGTTGTCCGTCCCAGGCGCGGCGCCGTTCTTGCCCAGGCGCAGACCGTACACCGTGCCCGCGACGAGGGGCGAGTTCGCTATCCCCTGCTGACCGTTCCATGGCGTCGTTGGAATGAACTTGTAGTACGCGCCGCCCGGCGTCGCGGCGCCGGGCCGGTTCTCATCGCCGTAATACATCACACCGCTCGGGTACAGTGCGATGCCTTCAAACGCCAGCCGGCCCGGGGCCGGACGCGCGATGACGTGCGCCGGGTCCGAGCTCGCACCGGTCGTGCGGTCGAACAGGACGTTGGTCGTGTGCAGTGGATCCGCAATTTCGATCAACCAGCCGGTCGTTCCGTTTTCCTCGCCGAACAGGATGGTGCCCCACGGTGTACGGCGAATGGGATCGCCCGACGTCGTGCCGGTCAGGATGGTTTCGACGAGGCCGTCCGACAGCCGGATACGCTGCACGCCCGGTCTGGTCGTCCCCTCTTCGTTAGCGACGATGAGGTGCGTCGGATTCTGATCGTTGGGCCAGAGCGCCATCTGATCGATGTTGGCGCCCGCGTTCGGCTGCGCCGTGACGACGTGGACGCGCAGGCCTTTCGCGACGGTGATGAGCGACGTCGGATCGGCGTTGGCATCGGCGGCGCCGACGCTCTCCGTCGATGAGGCATCGATGCCTGTGATGACGCCGAACAGCTGCACGGAATGGGACTCGAGCTGCTGGTCGCGGAACAGCCCGAAGTCGAAACCCGAGAATCCGTGCGCGGTAACGGCGGATGCGCCGGCGACGAGCGCGGCGCACGTGAGGGTCATGTGAGTAAAGCATTGCCACGGGGAGTCGCTGATGCGTTGGCCGCGCCTGCTCGCCGCCGTTCTGCTCGCCGTCGTTGTCCACCTCGACGGCTTCGCCGACCCAGTCCGGATGCGGTATGCCGAAGGCACGAGCCACGGGTTTCTCTCGCTGCACACGATGGACGGAGCGCAGATTGGCACCGGCGAGCAGCTCGAAACGCGCCGCGGATCGATCGTCACCAACCGGCTCACCTTCCGGTTCAAGGATGGCTCGCTCGACGACGATACGACCGTCTTCTCCGTCGCCGGCCCGCTGCTGCGATTGATCTCGGATCACCGAATCCAGAAAGGACCGGCGTTTCCCAAGCCGATGGAAACGATGATCGATGCGCGCACCGGCCAGGTGTCGGTGACCTACACCGATGATGACGGCAAAACGAAACAGGAGATGGAGAAGATGGACCTCCCGCCGGACGTCAGCAACGGCATGATGGCCGTCTCCCTGCGCAACATGGATCCGCAGGCTCCGGCGACGCTGTCGTACGTTGCCGCCACACCGAAGCCGATACTCGTGAAGCTTCACATCACGAACAACGGTCTCGATCCATTCAGCGCCGCGGGCAGACCGGTGCGGGCGACGCACTATGTCGTCAAGATCGATCTCGGAGGCGTGAAAGGACTGATCGCGCCCCTCGTCGGCAAGCAGTCGCCCGACCAGCACGTCTGGATTCTGACGGGTCCCGCGCCGGTGTTTGTCGCGTCGGAAACCAGCTTCTTCATGGGCGGCCCGATGTGGCGGATGGAGCTGGCTGTCCGAATCGCGGGAAGAATCGCTCCGCGCCCTTCGTAAACAGATAAACGACGGCAATGCCGGAGCGCGCCGCCTCATCGAGCGCCGCACGGGTCAGCGCGCTGCCAGCGCCGCTGCTCCGATGCTCCGCCTCGACGGCGACGGATCGAAGCAGCCCGGCATCGCCGTAGACCTCCAGTCCGGCGCAGCCGATGACTCGATTGCCGGAGCGGGCGACGAGCAGATGGTCCACATGCTCGCGCAGACCGTCGAGGAGCAGTTGTTCGCGCTCGAGGAGCGCCTCCACGACATCCAGGTCGTCCATCTGCGCGCGGGTGATGGTGATACCGCTCATCGCGCCGCCTTCGATGCCGGCGCGCAACACGCCAATCCTTTCGCGCGCGCCGCCGCAGGCACGCAGCAGCCGGTCCGCTTCTCCAGCCGCTCGGCGTCCTTTTTCAGCGTCTCCACGTGTCCGAGGACATGCGTCGTCGCGTCGGCAACCGTCACGATGATCGGATCGGCCGACGTCGCAAGACGGTAGTGGATCCAGAGGCCTTCGCGCCGCGTGGTGACGAGTCCCGCGCGGCGCAGGTACGCGAGGTGCCGCGACGCCTTCGCCTGCGGAATCTTGAGCGTGTCGTGGATGTCGCAGACACAGATCTCGCCCGCCATCAGCAGCCGCAGGATCCGCAGCCGGGTGGCGTCGCCGAGCGCCTTGAACAGCCCTTCGAGCTGGTCGAGTTGGTCCTTCATATATTCGTATTGACAAATATAGCGCGGGCGATCAACGCTGTCAATATTCGCGTAGACGCATATAGGAGGAGCAATGGAGAAAGACGTTCAGCGGGCGATTCAGGACCGGTACGGCGCGATTGCGCGCGGAGCAGCGGCGGGCGGCTGCTGTGGGGGTGGCGCGTGCGACGACGAAATCACGCGCAATTTGTACGGTGATGCTGAACGCAGCGCGGTTCCTGCCGAGGCGCTGGCGGCATCGCTCGGCTGCGGGAATCCGACGGCATTGATCGACCTCGCCGCCGGTCAAACCGTGCTCGATCTCGGGTCTGGCGGCGGCATCGACGTCCTCCTCTCTGCGAAAAGGGTCGGTCCCTCGGGCAAGGCCTATGGCGTCGACATGACCGACGACATGCTGGCGCTCGCGCGCGAGAACCAGCGCAAGGCCGGCGCCACGAACGTCGAATTTCTCAAGGGCACGATCGAGGCGATCCCGCTCTCTGACGCATCCGTCGACGTGATCATCTCGAATTGCGTCATCAACCTGTCCTCGGACAAGGATCAGGTGCTGCGCGAGGCCTTCCGGGTATTGCGGCCTGGCGGCCGGTTGGCTGTCTCTGACGTGGTGAGCCGCGGGCCGGTTTCCGATGAGATTCGCAGCAGCGTGGAGTGTTGGGTCGGTTGTATTGCCGGCGCGCTGGACCACGACGACTACACGGGCAAGTTGCGGAACGCGGGATTTGAGGACGTCGCCATCGAACCGTGGCGGGAATACGCCGATGGCGTGTTTGCGAGCGCATTCATCCGCGCGCGCAAGCCGGCGGCAGCGGCGTGCTGCGGGCCATCGTGCTGCTCAAGTGCGGCCTAACTGCTCGGCGTCGATGAACGCCTGCACGCGCTGGCGCACCTCGTCGCGAACGTGTCGCACGCGCTCGAGCGACTGGCCTTTCGGATCGTCGATCGGCCAGTCGTCGCGCTGCACGCCGGGCACGAACGGACACGATTCCCCGCACCCCATCGTGATCAGCACCTGGGCGCGGGAGGCGAGCTCCGGCGTCAGCTTCTGCGGCGTCTGACCGGTCAGATCGACCCCCGCTTCACGCATCGCGGCGACAACTTCCGGATGCACCGCACTGCCCGGCTCGGTTCCCGCCGAGAGGGCGACCGCCTTGCCGCGATCGGCGAATTGGTTGAAGAAAGCCGCCGCCATCTGCGATCGTCCGGCGTTGTGCACGCACGCGAAGAGGACGGTCTTCATACCCGCGCCTGCGGGTGCGGCACCACGACTTCACCGGCGCGCGCCGGCAGCGCGGGCACGAGCCAACGAAAGAGCGGCGTCGCGACCGCTCCTCCCACGCACTGCGCAGTCACGAAACCGGGGACGTCGGCGGGCCTGATGCCGGCGAACGTATCGGTGAACGCGCGCGCCAATGACACCGCGGGGTTCGCAAACGACGTGGATGCGGTGAACCAGTAAGCCGCGACGATGTAGGCGGCGACCGCGAAAGGGACGACGGCGGCGCGTGTCCGCGCGCACCCCCAGATCACCGACACGAGGCCGAACGTCGCGACGAATTCACTGAACATCTGCGATCCGCCCGATCGCTGATGCGTCGACAGCATGAACAGCCGCTCGCCGAACATGGCGTGCGCGGCGAGTACTCCGCTGATGGCGCCGGCGATCTGGGCGACAAGATAGCCGGGCACCTCGCGCCATGGCAGCCCACCCTGCGAGGCATCTGCGATCGTCAAGCAGTGAGGTCCCCACTGCTTCCGCGGCAATTCGCCGGGAGAGAGAAGCGTTCAATCGGCTAGAAGTGTAGCCGAAGGGCGAACTGTATCTGTCGCGGAGTGCCGAGTCCCACCGTCCGGCCCACCGTGCTCGTCAGGCGGCCGAACGTGCCGGCCGCCGCGTTCGTGAACGGCTGGCCCGGCTGCACCTTGTTCGCTTCCGTCAGCGACGCGTTCGGCAGCGCGTTCGGCAGCGTGCCGATCGGGTTGGTGAAGTTCGTGAAGTTGAACAGGTTGAAGATCTCCGCGCGCAGCTCGACGTTCGGACCGCCGCCAAGGCCGACGCGCTTCGAGATGACCGCATCCACCTGCGTGAAGTTCGGTCCGTGGATCTCGTTGCGCGTCAGGTTGCCGAACGAGCCCGGCTTCGGCGTCGCGAACGCCGCCGGGTTGAGGAACAGCAGCCCGTGGTCCCTGATGAACGGATCCACACCCGGAATCACATCGGGCCGCCGCTGGTTGCGCGAGGCGCCGCCGCCAGGCGTATTGATCACCGCCGTGCGATCCGCCGCGGCGTTGTTGAATACAGTGCCTGCGCCATCGACGTAGACGATGTCGTTGCGCTGAATCAGCACGGGCACCGGGATGCCGCTGCGTGCGTTGAGGATGCCGCCGACGTTCCAGCCGCTCAGCAACGCCCCGCTGCCGGGAATCGTGTAGATGGCGCTCAGGTTGAACGTGTGGCGCACGTCGAAGGTGTTGTAGCCCATGTCGTAATCGAAGTCCGCCATCGACCGCGCATTGTTGTTCGCGGTCACCGCCTCATTCGATCCGCCCGTGTTGCCCCAGCTCTTCCCCAGCGTGTACTGCGCGTTCATCGTCAGCCCGTTCGCCGAGCTCCGCGTCAGCGACAGCTGCATCGAGTTGTAGCTGTTGCGGCCGCCGCTCGTCTTGTAATCGACCTCGGCATACGGACGCTGAATCGACGCGATGGTCGACCCCGGACAGAGAATGCCCGTGCCGCTCGTGCCGTTCGCGCACGAGACGCTGTCGAACTCGCGGACCTGCGTGCCCGCGGCCGCGCCGTTGCTCTGCACGCCGATCGTGCGGTTCGCAATGCTGCGGAGGAACTGGTTTCGCCCCTGGCTGCCGACATACGCGACAGTGGCGGCGAAGTTCCCCGGCAGTTCCCGTTGTACCGACGCGGTGTACTGATACACGCGCTCCGGCAGCGTGTAGTCGTTGGCGTACGCCCGCGGCTGGTAAGACCGATTGTTCGGGTTGTTGATGAAGTTCGCGCGGATCACGTTCGGATCGACCGGATACGCCGCGCCCGGTGCGCCGGCCGAGAGCGTCGTGCTGATGCGCTCGGCTTCAATCGGCTGAATCTGATCCTCGGTCTGCCCGGGCCCGACGAAGATGCCAAAGCCGCCGCGCACGACGGTCTTGCCCATCGGCGTATAGGTCGCCGCGATGCGCGGCTGCCAGTTCGTCTTCAGCGACCGGTAGAACGGCGTCGTGTCCGGATCGAGCATGCCCGTATCGATGTTGAACTTGACGATGCGGTTGTCGGCCTCGTGGAGCGGCGCGTAGTAGTCGTAGCGCACGCCGTAGTTGAGCGTCATCTTCGGATTCAGGTGCCACTCGTCCTGCGTGAAGCCAACGTAGTACTCCTGCTCGATGTGCTTTGGTCCCGAGGCGCCGTTGTGGAACGGGCTCGGCTCGCTCAAGTCGCCCAAGTACTGAATCGTCGCAGGCGTGTTGGCGAGAAACGCATCGAGGTTCGCGAAGCTGTACGTGATGCCGCCCTGCTGATCCGTCGTCATCCGGATCGTGCGCGTGTCGCCGCCGATCTTGTAGAAGTGATTGCCGCGGACGTAGTTCACCGAATCCGAGAAGGTCAGCGAGTAGGGGTCGTAGGGAGCCGAGCGGCCGTTGCCCGCGCTGTTGACGCGCACCAGGCCGCCGGGAATTGCCAGACCCGACGTTGCGCCCTGCCCGGCGATGCCCGTGTTGGCGACCGATCCACTCAAGTTGAGGATGATGTTCTCGAAGCCGGCCGGCGCCACGCCCCGTTCGGTGGACTTCGCCGCGTTGTAGCCGAACTTGAACTCGTTGGTCACGCTCGTGCCGAGCAGACCCTGCAGGTTGAACACGGCGTTGGTCGGCTTGGCGGTCGTCTGGAAGACGCGCCCCGTGACGCCCTGCGGTTCGTTGTTGGTCCCATCGTCTCGGAACACACGGACGTAGCTCGACCAGTTCTGCGTCGCCTTGAAATCGAGGCGCGTGCTGAACGCGTTCTCCGTCACGTGCTGATTCGTCTGCAGCTGCGCGATGTCGAAGTCGGGATTCGCGGATGCGCCCGGCAGCACCACCGCACCAGGCGCGAGAAACCCGGAGCGCAGCGGCGCGATGGCCGGCACCGCGCGCAGCCAGGCGGCGGCGCCCGGGATCGCTTCGACGAAGTTCAGCCCGGCGTCGAGGCGATATCCCTCGTAGCTGCCGAAGAAGAACGCGCGATCCCTGGCGAGCGGTCCGCCAATGGAGCCGCCGAACTGGTTCTGCTTCAATGCGGACTTCGGGAGCCTGGTGATCACGCTGCCGTCGAGCGCGCGCGTCGAGTCGAAGTAGTTGCGCGAGTCGAAGCGATCGCGGCGCATGTAGTCGAACAGCGCGCCGTGAAAGTCGTTGCTCCCGGACTTGGTGATGACGCTGATCTGGCCACCGGTGCCAGTGCCGTACTCGGCCGGATAGCTGCTCGATTCGACGCGGAACTCCTGGACATTCTCGAGGCTCGCCTGCAGCTGAACGGCGTGTTGTTCTCGCCGTTGACGTTGCCCGGCGCGGCATCGATGATCGCGGAGCCTTCGATGCCGTCGTACTTGATCACGTTCTGCTCGACCGCGCGTCCGCTGAAGCGGATGTCCTGCCAGGTGCCGGTCCCCGCGTTTTGCGAGCCGGGCGCCTGCAGCAGGAGCTGCGACATCTGGCGCCCGTTGACCGGCAGCTCCTGCACCTCGCGCTCGCTGACGTTGGCGCCGATGCGCGCGGAGCTCAAGTCAATCGTGTTCACGCGTCCTTCCACAGTGACCGTCTCGGTCACGCCCGCGGCATGCAGCTCGAGGTCGAGGCTGAACTCCTGCCCCGCCGCCAGCGTCATGTCGGTGTATTCGAGCGGTTGAAAGCTGCCGAAGCTCGCGTCGATCGTGTAGACCGACGGCCTGAGGTTGGCGACGGCGTAGCGCCCTTCTGAATTCGTGGTGACCGTGCGAACTTCCCCGGTCTTCTGGTTCTTGATGGTGACGATGGCGCCGGGCACGAACGCGCCGGTTTGATCGAGCACCGTTCCTGAAAATCGCGCATCGCCCTGCGCGGAGGTGGTCGCAACCGCGACCGCGAAAAGGATGAGCATTGCCACGGTCTGCTTTTTCATACAGACCGAGGATAGGAACGGTGTGTAACGCGCTTGTGACGGGGTAGATTCGAGCGGGTAAAAAGACGCTGTACAGACGCAGCGCGCGTTAGAAATCTACTTGCCGCCTGCTGGCCGAAGACATGTACACGCCCTCGGTTTTCAAGAATTCGTCAGTCAGTGCCGCTTGAACTCGCCCTTGCGAGCGCGCTCTTGCGAGCACAAACCGTCGCGTTCCGTCGGTTCTCCGGTCATGCGCGATGCATCTTGCGTCCGCGTCGTTCACCGCATCCTCTTGCGAAGATGCACTTCACATCACCGACGCCCGATGCCCCTCACATTTCCGGACCAGCAAGCTGGCTCGTTTCCTTCCAACGCGCGCAGCGAGGCGAACTCTATTAAAGAGCAAATCAGAGATCAACTACTTTTTGATGCTCGCGCAAAAAATTTTGCAGTCGTCGTGCATGTTCCGCCGGGCAGCCCCCCTAAGATCGCGATCGAAAACGGTGAACGGAATCATTCGTGGTGCTGACAACGTTCCGCGCTGCTGGTGGGCCGGCAGCGATGCGCTCTATCTTCGCTATCACGACGAGGAATGGGGGCGTCCTGTCGCTGACGACAACCGGTTGTTCGAAAAAATCTGTCTCGAAGGATTTCAGGCGGGCCTCAGCTGGCTCACGATTCTGCGAAAACGCGACGCATTCAGGCAGGCATTCGCCCGATTCGATATCGCGCGCGTGGCGCGCTTCGGCGCGCGCGACATCACCCGCCTGCTGAACGACGCCGGCATCGTCCGTCATCGCGGAAAGATCGAATCCGCGATCAACAACGCGCGCTGTGCTGAAGCGCTCAGGCAGGAGTACGGGTCGCTCGCCGCGTACGTGTGGCAATTCGAGCCTTCGCCGAAATCGCGTCCGCGCCGAATCACGAGAGATGCGCTGATGAAACTCGCTGTCACACCGGAATCACACGCGCTCAGCAAAGACCTGAAGCGACGCGGATGGACGTTCGTCGGTCCGACGACGGTCCATGCGTTCATGCAGGCGATGGGGCTCGTCAACGATCACCTCGAGGGATGCGCGAGCCGCGCCGCCGTCGAAGCGCAGCGGATCACAATGCCTCGGCCATCGTCAGCGCAAAGTCATCATCGCGATCGATCCACTGGGCGGTCGGTCTGAAGCCGCATGACTCGAGAAGGCTCTTCACCTTCTCGGGACCGTACTTGTACGAGCTTTCAGTCCAGATCACATCGCCCGCCTGCAGATGAATGTCCACCTGCGCTCGTGGGATGCGAATCGATTGATCCGACCGCGCGACCAGGTGCATCTCGACACGTGACTGCGCGCCATTCCACACGGCGCGATGCGAGAAGCCATCGAGATCGATCCCGGCGCCGAGCTCGCGATTGATGCGCAGCAGCAGGTTCTTGTTGAACGCCGCAGTGACGCCCAGCGGATCGTCGTAGGCGAGCAGCAGACGCCGCTCCGGCTTCACCAGGTCGACGCCAAGCAGCAGCGCGTCGCCCTCCGCGAGGCACGCGCGGACGTTCTGCAGGAACGCCGCGGCGCCGGGCGCGTCGAAGTTCCCGATGTTCGATCCGAGGAACGCGACCAGCGTGCGGCCGGCGACGGCGGACGCCGCCTCGCGCAATCCGGCATCGTAGGTGGCCTGATGCGTGACGACGTGCACGTCCGGCAGCACTCCGATGGTCTGTGCGGCAGACGCCAGGGCGGCCGGCGACACATCGACCAGATGCGCCGCTCGACTCGCTCCGCTCGCTCGGGGCAAACCCGCAAGCAGGATTTTCAGCTTTTCGCCGCTTCCGGGCCCGAGTTCGATGATGTCGGTCACCGCGAGGGCGCATCGGAAGATGTCGGCGCCGTGCGCCGCGAGCAGGCGCGTTTCCGCGCGCGTGATCGTGTACCACGGCAAGCGGCAGATCGTGTCGAACAGCGCCGACCCGAGGTCGTCGTAGAAATAGCGTGACGGCAGCTGCGGCGGCGCCAGCGACAAGTAGTACTTGACGTCGGCGGCAAACTGCTCGAGCGCGGCGGCGTCAGTCGCGAGCGAGCCGGAATGTGGCATAGACATAGGGATACTGCGCACGGAACCAGTTCCTGAACGACGGCCGCAGCAGCTCGCGCGCGGTCGCCGGCGACGCGCCTTTCATCACGTAATGCTGTCCGTCGAAAAACTCGGCCGAGTACTCCGGATACGACGCCATCGCGTGAAATCCTGGAAACGGCTCGAACGGCGTGCTCGTCCACTCCCAGCCGTTGCCAACCAGATCGTCGATGTCCCATGCGCTTCGGCCGGAGGGATGGCTCCCGACGGGCTCCGGATCCCAGCTCGAGAAATCGAAGACGCCGTGCGCGGCCGTCGGTTCGGCTTCTCCCCACGGGTGCGAACGCTCACGGCCCTCGAGCGTTCCATAGGCGGCGCGCTGGAACTCGCCTTCGCTCGGCAGCCGCGCACCGGCCCACCGCGCGAACGCCGACGCCTCGGCCTGGGTCACGTACACCGGCCACGACAGCGGCAGCGGAATCCATTCGAACATGCCGCGCCACGACCACGCGCCATCACGACGGGCCCAGAACGCGGGCGGCTCGATCCCGGTGCTCTCGACGAATTCGAGGTAGCGGTCGTTCGAGACGTCTTGCGTCTCGATCGCGAACGCGGGCACGTTAATCGCGTGCCGCGGATGCTCGTTGTCCCAGCCGAAGCGAATCGATCCACGCGCGACGCCCAGCGTCGCGCGACCGGCGGGAATATCGACCCATTCCGCTCGCGGCGCACGTCCCTCGACGCGCGGCGTATATCCGCGCGGGACGTGTTTCTGCTCGTGCGGCAACCGGTGCCACATGTAGAGCATCGTTTCCTGATGCATCGCCTCGTGCTCGAGGATCGTGAACGCCGCCTGCGCGTGATCGAGCAACGGGTGCCCTGGACGATCGAGCTCCTCGCGCGCGAGCGCATCGGTGACCTGCCGATCCGCTTCGTTGACGAACGCCTGCACCACCGATCGGCTCGGCCACAGACTGCTCGCCTCGTCAGGCGTGTACGACTCGTCCGGATCGATGCCGCGCGCGAACAGCTGCTCGAGCTGCGCATCGATGCTCGGACGGCCGAGCGCGCGCTTCACGAGCGTGTTGAAGCTGAACGCCGGCAGATGGCCGTCATAGAAGACGATCGGCTGCCGCAGATGAATCGGCCGGCTGTAATAGGCCTCCTCGGTGAGGAGGTTGAACAGCGCACGCGACCGCTCGCGGTTGCGCAGGTACGTATCAACGAAGGTGCCAGTAATCATCAGTTCGCCTGGAGTACCTGATGCACGAACGCGACCGCGATCGATCCTTCGCCGACCGCGGACGCAACGCGTTTGATGTTGCCGCCGCGCACGTCGCCGACGGCGAAGACGCCCGACCGGCTCGTCTCGAGCAGATACGGCGGCCGCGGCAACGGCCAGCCGGCGGCGGCGAGATCCTCGGGCGACAGATCCGGACCGGTTTTGATGAATCCGTTTCGATCGAGCGCGAGGCACCCGTTCAGCCACCGCGTGTTCGGGACCGCGCCCGTCATCATGAACACATGCCGGATGCTGCGCGTCTCGGTCTCGCCCGTCTGCTTCGAGCGCCACTGCACGCGCTCGAGGTGGCCGTTGCCCTCGAGCGCGACGATTTCCGTCTGCGTGCGGAGATCGATCAACGGGTTGTCCTCGACGCGACGAATCAGATATCGAGACATCGACTCCGCGAGCCCCTGTCCGCGCACGAGCACGTGGACACGCCGGCAGGTCTCGGCGAGAAACACCGCCGCCTGCCCCGCGGAGTTGCCGCCGCCGACGATGGCGACTTCTTCGTTCGTGCAGACCTGGCGCTCCATCGGCGTTGCGGCGTAATAGACGCCGGCCCCTTCGAAGCTGGCAAGGTTGTCGATCTCCGGCTTCCGGTACTGCGCGCCCGTCGCGATGATGACGGCGCGCGCCGGCACCCGCACACCATCGTCCATCGTCACGCCGTATGGCTGGCGCCCGCACGCGAGGGTCGCCGCGCCTTTGGCGATGGCGATTTCCGCGCCGAACTTCTGCGCCTGCGCGTAGGCGCGTGCGGTCAGCTCTTCGCCGGTGATCCCTGTTGGAAACCCGAGATAGTTTTCGATGCGGGAGCTCGATCCCGCCTGGCCGCCCGCCACGTTCGATTCGAGCACGAGCACGCCGAGCCCCTCCGACGCTCCATACACCGCGGCGGCCAGTCCCGCCGGGCCGGCGCCGACGATCACGAGATCGCGGAGATGCGTGCGATCGATCGCCTCGTTGAACCCGAGACAATCGGCGATCCGCTGGTTGCTCGGATTGCGCAGCACGGTCTCGCCACGGCAGATGAGGACCGGCACATCGGCGGCGCTCACGTGAAACCGATCGAGGAGATCCTGCGCCTCCGCATCGGAATCGAGATCGATGTAGGTGTACGGATGGCCGTTGCGCGCGAGGAACTCCCTGACGCGCAGCGTGCCGCCGCAATGCGTCGATCCGATGACGACGACGTCGCTGACGCCGCGCGCGATCAGCTCGGCGCGGCGAAGAATGAAGGCGCGCATCAGGATGGCGCTCAACTCGGCGTCCGTCTGGATGAGCGTCAGCAGCTGCTCCCGATCGAGCTCGATCACCTCGCCGGGTGCGCTCACCTGCAGGCGCGTGATGGCGCGCCGGCCGGTGATCATCGTCGCCTCGCCGGAAAACTGGCCCGGCTGCAGCGTGACGATCGGCGTGCCGCGGTCCCGTGATGGACGTGCGGCCTGCACTTCACCCGTGATGACCACGAAGAACGGAATGGTGCGGTCGCCGACCTCGACGAGCGTCTGGCCGCGCGCGATCGCATGGCGGCGTCCGTGCGCGGCAATCCGTGCGACCTGCGCGCCGGTCAGCGTGGGGAAAACGCGGTCCTGTTCCATCGGTATGGAGGTTAGACGCCCGGGAGCTTCAGTCTGTCCCAGGCCGATGCGAAATGAGCGAGAGCCCACAAAGATTGTGCGCACGTCCGCTGAGCTAGAGTTACTCGTGCTCTCGGCGCGTCAGTGGACGCTCGTCGCGACGATCCTCGGGTCGAGCCTGACGTTCATCGACGCCACGGTTGTCAACGTCGCGCTTCCCGCGCTGCAGGCCGACCTCCACGCGACCATCACCGACATTCAGTGGGTCATCGAAGCGTACGCCCTGCTGCTCGGCGGCCTGATTCTCGTCGGCGGATCGATGGGCGATCAGTTCGGGCGCAAGCGGACGTTTCTCGCCGGCCTCCTCGTGTTCACCGCCGCCTCGACCGCGTGCGGGCTCGCCGCCTCCACATGGACGCTCATTGTCGCGCGCGCGGTGCAGGGCGCGGGCGCCGCGTTCCTGGTGCCGGGGAGCCTGGCGATTATCAGCGCCACGTTTGACGAAGCGGATCGCGGGCGCGCCATCGGCACGTGGTCGGGATTCTCGTCGATCACCTCCGCCATCGGGCCCGTCGCCGGCGGCTGGCTGATCGAGCACGTCAGCTGGCGCGCCATCTTCTTCCTGAACGTCCCGCTCGCCGCGCTCGTCATCGTCCTGTCGCTGCGCTTCATGCGCGAGAGCCGCGACCCGTCGCGCAGCAAGGCCATAGACTGGACCGGCGCCGCGCTGGCCGTCTTCGGCCTCGGCGGGATTGTCTTCGGCTTCCTCGAGTGGCCGCGACCGGAGGCCAATCAATCGATCGTCTTCACCTCGATTGCTGCCGGCAGCGTGGCGCTCGCCGTCTTCGTTCTGGCCGAACGCCGCGCCGCCAGCCCGATGCTGCCGTTGACGCTGTTCCGCTCGCGGACGTTCACGCTCGCCAACCTGCTGACGCTATTCCTGTACGGCGCGCTCGGCGTCGTGCTGTGGCTGGTGCCGCTGAACCTGATTCAGGTGCAGCACTACACCGCAACGGAGGCCGGAGCGACGCTGCTCCCGTTTCCGATCCTGATGTTCGTGTTGTCGCGATGGTCGGGCGGCCTCGTCGCGAAGATCGGCAGCCGCATCCCGCTGACCGTGGGACCGGTCATCGCGGCCGCGGGGCTTGCGCTGTATGCACTGCCGGGAATCGGCGGATCGTACTGGACAACGTTCTTCCCGGCGGTCGCCGTGCTCGGCTTCGGGATGGCGATCGTCGTGGCGCCGCTGACGACCACCGCGATGAGCGCGTCCGAAACGCAGCACGCGGGCGTGGCGTCGGGCGTCAACAACGCCGTCGCGCGAGTCGCGGGACTGATCGCGATTGCCGTGTTCGGCATTCTGCTGGTCCGCGTCTTCGATGCCCGCGTCGGGCCGGCACTCAATCGTGTCGCGCTCTCCGCGGCCACGCGCACGGCCGTCGATCGCGAGCTGCCGAAGCTGGCCGGAGCGCAAATCGGTACGTCGATCGACGCTGCTCAACGCGCAGACGTTCGTCGCGCGATTGATGAGTCGTTCGTGTCGGCGTTCCGCGTGGTCATGATCGGCTCGGCCCTGCTGGCGCTCGCCGCGGCGGCTGCCGGAGCGCTGCTACCAGCGGACGCGCGCCGGCCAGGAACCACACCGCGATGACGGCGTCAAAGATCATGCAGCCGAGTGACGAGGACGGCATGAACGGCCAGATCGGATTGCCATAGAGGTGATGCAGGATGTCCCAGCCCGAGTGCAGCAGCCACACCACGGCGAGGGCCGTGTACGAGGACAGGCCGCGATAGGCGATCGGCATCGCCACCAGCGGAAAGACGAGCTCCCAGATGCCGAACCCACCGCCGCTCATATAGACACCGGTGAGGCCGGCCGTGAGCATCGCGCTGACCGTCCGTCGGGCGGGCTCACCCACCATTGACATGATCAACGCAAACACGCCAGCGCCGATGACCGGACCGATGTAGTTCATGGCCGTCAATCCTACTGCGCATCACCGGCCCGGCGGGGGCTATCGGAATCCGTGGCCGCACGCCGAGCCTGCAGGCTTTCGCGAGTTCCTGCGATGGCGGTTCGTCGAGCGGCGCACGCGTGCGATCCCCGCCAATCCACCGCGCGATTCTCTCCCGCGGCGTCAACCGGTCATCGTCAGGCCGCGCGCCGGACCCGGGAATCGATCCGTGACGTGGGTTGGCCACGCGACGTTTCTGCTGCAACTCGGGCCGGTGAATGTGCTCACGGATCCGATGTGGAGCGAGCGGGCGTCACCGTTGCAGTGGCTCGGCCCGCGCCGGCTGATGTCGCCGGCCCTCGATTTCGATGCGCTGCCGCCGCTCGACGTCGTGTTGCTCTCGCACAACCACTACGACCATCTCGACGCAGACACGGTCCGCCGCATCGCGCGCACATTTCCGGAGACGCCGTGGCTCTGTCCGATGGGACTTGGCGCAGTGCTGCGATCGTTCGGCGTACGACAGGCGATTGAGCGCGACTGGTGGCAAACGATCGATCTGCCGGCTGCCGCCGCGACGTGCACGCCCGCGCAGCACTTCAGCGCGCGCGGTTTCGGCGATCGCAACCGCACGCTCTGGTGCGGCTGGACGATCGAAGCCGACGGCGTGCGCATCTACTTCGCGGGCGACACCGCGCTGCATCCGGACTTCGATGTGGTCGGCTCGCTCCTCGGCCCGTTCGATCTCGTGATGCTGCCGATCGGCGCGTACGAGCCGCGCTGGTTCATGCGATACGTGCACATGA
>QHWQ01000098.1 GCA_003222635.1 Acidobacteriota bacterium
CGGACGCAGCTGCGCGACCAGTTGATCCCACCCGTAGTCCGCGTGCGCGATCTCGCGCGCCGCGCGGCCAATCGCTTCTGCGTCCGCGGGCTCCGGCAGCCGCTCGACGCGGTTGATGTCGATCACGTTCTTCAGGTGCACCAGCCCTTTCGGCGAGTGCTCGTCGAGATTGGTGATCACCGCGCAGCCGACTTCCATCGCCGCGTTCACCGTCGTGTTGTTCGCCCGCAGCCCCTTTTCGAAGAACGCCGCGAGGAAGTCGCAGTCCACCAGCTGGTTGAACACCGCCGTGTCCGACAGGTAGCCCATGAAGTAGATGGGTCCGTTGAAGATCGACTGCAGCTCCTCGAACCGCACGACGAACGAGTCGTCAAAGCTCGTGTTCTCGTGCAGCGCGGTCGAGACGAACACCGAATAGCTCTTGCCGGTCGCCTCCAGCAGGTCGCGCAGGCGCCGGTACAGCGGCACCCGGATCTTGTGCGCCATGCCGAAGGTGAAGACCCTTAATTCGGTATCGTCGAATCGCTGCGGGTTCAGCAGGGTGCCGGGGCAGAACGCCTCGACGATATCCGGACGCGTCGGCCTCAGCTGTTCGAACAGCTCACGGTTGCCGCACATGACACGCGCCGCCGCCGCCAGCATCCGCTTTTCGAGCGCGGCGCTGTCGAACGCATGCAGGAACAACTCGAATTCCCCGGTATGCCGATCGATCCAGGTGTCGAGCGCGAGCGCATCCTCCGCCGAAAACTCGGACATCTTCAGCGACAGCAGCGGGCGCCGGTAGCTCGTCAGTTCCTCGGATCCGATGCGGACGACCGGCAGCTCGAGCCGGCGCGCCAGAATCGCGTTGAACTTCGCGATGCCGCACGTCCAGGGATTCAGGTGATAACCAGCGATACAGTCGATCAACAGATGCCTCTGGGATAAGTTCCCATTCTACGGTAACTTGGCCGGTTCTCTATGACCCGCGACCGCCTCGATCAGGTAGGCCGGACGCCGCCGCGACTCCTCGAGCGCGCGCCAGACGTATTCGCCGACCACGCCGAGCGCGACCATTTGCAGCCCGGCCAGCCCGACGATCAGAAACAGCAGGAACAGCACGCCTCCGCCGAGTTGCGGCAGCAGCGCAATCGATCCAATCAGCAGCACGATCGCAATCGCGAGGAGCGTCACGCCGATGTAGGTGCAGACGCGAATCGGAAAATCGGAGAACGAGGTGATCGAGTCGACGACCAGCTTGACCTTCCGCGACACCGTCCACCCCGACTGCCCCGCCGTCCGCGGCTGCTTGTCGTACTCGACGTACTCCTGACGGAACCCCAGCCACGTGATCAGCGCGAGCACGCTGACGTTGCGCTCCGGAAACCGCCGGAACGCGTCGAGCACCACGCGATCGACGAGAAAGAAATCGGCGCCGCGCGCCGGCATCTCTTTCATCCCGACGAGCCGCCGCATGACCCAGTAGTAGAGCGCCGCGAACCCCTGGTGCGGCCTGTCGCCCGGCTGCGCGCGCCGCGTCGCCCACACGACCTGCGCGCCCTGACGCCACCGCGCCACCATCACATCGAGCGTCTCGGGCGGATCCTGGAGGTCCGCCGCCATCATCACCGCGGCATCGCCCTCGACCTGATGCAGGCCGCAGGTGATCGCGACATGCGATCCGGAGTTGCGCGCCAGTCTGAAGCCGCGCACGCGCGCGTCGCGCAGCGCGAGCGCCTCGATGACCGCGAAGGTCTCGTCGCGCGAGTGATCGTCGACGATCACCCACTCCCAGTCGCCGCCCACGCGGCGCATCGTCTCGACGACGCGGTCGTAGAGCCGCGGCAGGTTGGCCGCTTCGTTGAACGCCGGCGTGAGGATGCTAATCACAAATCGCGAATCACAGCTGCGAGGGTGCGAGTCACCCTGTCTTGATCTTCTTCGGTCAATTGGTGGTACAGGGGCAGGACGACGGCGGTGTGCTGTGCATCCTCGCTCTGCGTGAGACCGCTGGCCGCGCGCCACGTTCCCGCCGGATAAGACGGCTCTTTGTGCACGTTCATGACACCGCGACGCGTCGCGATGCCCGCGTCGAGCATGCGCTGCATGAGTGTCTGCTGATTGATCCAGGCGCCGACGCGGATGGCATAGCTTTGCCAGTTGGTGCGCGCCCAGCGCGGCTCGCGCGGCACGATGACGCCGTCGATCGACTGGAGCGCGTCCTGATAGCGTGCGGCCAGCTCGCGGCGGCGCGCTACGATCGCCGGCAGCCGCTTCAGCTGCTCGCGCCCGATCGCGGCCTGGATGTCCGTCATCCGGTAGTTGTAGCCGACGATCGGATAGCTCTCGAAGATCACGGTGTCCGATGCATGGCGCACGGCGTCGGGCACGCTCATGCCGTGCTGCCGCAGCAGCCGGAACGATCGATCCAGCTGCGCGTCGTTCGTCGTCAGCATGCCGCCGTCGCCGGTGGAGAGCAGCTTGCGCGGATGAAACGAGAAGCAGGCGACAGCGCCGTGCGGCCTGCCGATGCGGTGCCATTCGCCTTCCCACTCGATCGCGCTGCCGATGGCGCACGCCGCGTCTTCGATGAGCGGCACGTGGCGGCGCGCGGCGATCGACGTCAGCGACACGAGATCGCACGGCATCCCGAGCTGATGCACCGCGAGGATGGCTTTCGTCTTCGGCGTGAACGCCGCTTCGACGAGCGCGGGGTCGATGTTGAGCGTCGCCGGATCGATGTCAACGAAGACCGGCGTCGCTCCGCAGTAGCGGATGGCGTTCGACGTGGCAATGAACGAGTGGCTGACGGTGATGACCTCATCGCCGAGGCCGACACCGAGCGCGGCGAGCGCGACGTGAAGCGCCGTCGTGCAGCTCGACACCGCGCAGGCATGCGACGCGCCGACGGCCTCGGTGAATTCGCGTTCGAACGCCGCGACCTCGGGGCCCTGCGTCACCCAGCCGGAGAGAATCGCGCGGCGCGCGGCCTCCGCTTCCTGCTCGTCCATCCAGGGACGCGCCACGGGAATCATGGTGTTCACGGTCACGGCGTCGCCGCCTTCACGTCCCAGTTGCGCACGATCTCGTTGCGCAGCAGTTCCTCGGGGGACAACTCCTGCGCGCGATACCAGTCCAGCAGCTGCCGGATGCCCTCGGCGAGCGGCACGCGCACGTCGTATCCCATCAGCGACCGCGCCTGTGACATGTCGGCATAGAGGCGCAGGACATCGCCTGGCCGCGGCTGGTCGTGCTGGATCGGCGTGTCCGGACGGCCGGCGATCTCCCTGACGGTTTTCGCCAGGTCGTTGATCGACAGCTCGAAGCCGCTTCCCAGATTGATCGTGCGTCCGACAGCCGACGCGGTCGTCCCGGCGAGAATGATCCCGCGCGCCGAATCGGACACGTAGGTGAAGTCGCGCGTCTGCGTGCCCTCGCCGAATATCACCATCGGCTTGCCCGCCAGACAGCGAAGCAGAAACTTCGGAATGACCTCACCGCTGTCTCCCTCGTGGTGGCTGCGCGGGCCGTAGGTATTGAACGGCCGGACCACGACCGTCGGATACGCATACGTGCGGTTGAACGCGCGCGTGTACGCCTCGCCCGCGAGCTTGGCGCCGCCGTAGACGGTGCAGGGAAACGTCGGGTGATCTTCGGTCATCGGCACCCACTTCGCCGTCCCGTACACCTCGGAGCTCGACACGTACACGAATTTCGGAACGCCGGCCGCGCGACTGGCCTCGAGCAGGCGCAGCGTGCCGGTTGCGTTGACGTCGTGATTTTCGACCGGTGAATGCACCGAATGCCGGACCCCGAGGCAGGCGAGGTGATACACGACGTCCGCCTCGCGCAGCACCGATGCGTACGACGCAACGCGGCGAACGTCCTCCTCCAGCAGCGTGACCCGTCCAGCGACGTCCGCCAGGTTCTCGCGCTTGCCGTTCATGAGGTTGTCGATCACGACGACCGGCGCACCCGTCGCCGCGAGCTGACGAACCAGCTCGGAGCCGATGAACCCGGCCCCTCCCGTGACGACCTGCACCCCTCTATTCATCAATGGTCACTCGAATGGAATCCCGCAGCGCGTCAACGCGTCGATACCACCGAGCGGCGAGCCATCGTAATAGCGGCCGTCCGGCGCGTTGAACACCGACGGCGGCAGCTCGCGGCCAACGCCTACCGCTTGCGCAAGACACGCAAGCTCTTTCGGCTGCCCGGCGCGCGCGCCGCGCCGCAGCAACAGCTGCACGACTTCCGGCCGGCGCATCAGGATAGCCGCCTGCATCGCGGTCACGCGCTGCGGGCCTCGCGAGTCGAGCAGGTCCTGCCGCACCTCCCATCGCGCGTTGACGTCCTGTCCCTGTGCGATGAGCGCGAGCAGACCCGCCGCGTCCCCGAACGCCGCGGTTTCGGCGACGTTCCGCGGACGATCGATCGCGAAGGGAGAAGCACCCGCCACTTCGGCGACCACGAACGCCAGCAGGAGGCAAAACGCCAGGAGAACAGGCGCCGCGAGCGCGAGTGCCGCGGTGAGCGGGACTACTGCGTCTGATCGAATGCTTGATCCGCCCATCCAATGTCCAGGCGCGGCGGCGCCGGCCGCCGCCAGATCGCATCGTCGAGCAGCGTGCGCTTCAGCGCCGCCCCTTCGGCGGTGCTGATGAGAATGCGGTTCCTCGCTTCCCACTCATCCTCGTAAGCCCATTCCGCTCGAACCTTGGCGGCTTCGGCGCGCAGGCTGTAATGAATGCCCAGCAGCCGCCATCCCCACAGTGCGGAGACGCACACGAGCACCGCGGCCGCCAGCGCATGAGAGCGTGCGGCGCGCTGGTGCCCGGTTCCCGTCAGCAGCTCGCGCAGCGCGACGGCCGCGGCAAGCGCATAGAACACTCCCGCGGGACTCATGATGACGTCCTTGACGTAGACGATGCACAACATCGCGTTGGCGGGAAGAACCGCGAGGAAGAGCACGACGACGAGATCGTCCGGCCGGATGCTGCGGCGCGCCCACGCTGCGGCACGCTTCGCGATGTACCACGCAAGCACGCAGGTGGTGAGCGTCGACGACACGACGTTGATGACCTGCCACGGAGCGACAGTGCCACGCGAAAGGCCGGCCGCGAAGCGCCACACACCGCCGCGCGGCTCGCCGAAGAGCACCGTGAGCAGCGCCGATCCGAAGTTATAGACATAGAACGGCAGTGGATGATCCTTGAACCGCGCCATGACCTCGGACGGCTCGAGGACCCGGAATCCAAAGCCGGTCGGCCGTTCGTCGAACCCCGGCGCGCCGACGTGCAGATACAACGTGCGCCAGGCGACATAGCCGGCCAGCACCGCCGTGACGAGCACGACGGATCGCGTCGACACGCCACGCGCGCCCGCGACGCGCGCGGCGACGAGAATGACCCAGACGAGCACGCCTGTCTCGAGCGTGAGCAATGAAAACACGAGCACCGCGGCCGCCGCGGCGTCCACCAGCCAGCCGCCGCTTGTCCGCGCGAGGTTCGCCGCGGCCAGGCAGCAGATCACCAATGTGAGGAACGTGTTGATCGGAAACGCTTCGTAAATCGTGCCGGCGAAGGTATGCAGGCCGAGCACGATCGCCAGCGCGCACGGCACCACGAGCAGATTGGCCAGCCGTCGTGGCTGCAGCATTCGAACGCAAAGCCAGAGGCAGACGAGGACTTGCACGGCCTGCACGCCGCGAAACCAGAGGAAGTAATGGCCGCCCGCGAGCTCGTAGACAACTTTCAACTGGGTCTGGAGCAGCGGCCGCAGGTATCCTCCGCCACCGAGCTGCGCCCTGAACACCTGCCACAGCGATCCAGACTGAATGGTCAGCAGGTTCGCGAAGCTGTCGCTGAGCTGAACGGGCAGCCCGAAGAGAAAGTAGGCCGTCAATCCCGCGAGCACCGTCGCATACGCGTAGGCCAGGAACTCCCAACGTCTCGATGAAGAGTCGGAAAGCTGTTCGTCCATCGCCATCGGTCAACGGGAGATCGTGTCGCGCACTCTCGCCGGATCGCCGATGTTGATCTGATCGAGGACGGCCAGATCCATCGGCGTAAAGCGCGCGGCATCCATCGACGCGTAGGCGTGCCGCGCGGCGTAGAGGTGCGGCGTCAGAAAATGATCGTCCGCGTAGACGGCGAGCGTCTCGGTGCCAAGCATCGGCGCCAGCCACGCCAGACTGCCGCACGTGCCGACCAGGCGCGTGGCGCGGCGAATAACTTCCGTCTGCACCGCCAGATTGTTGTGCGGCGTCATCCACCCGTCGAGCGTGACGACGCCCGGCACGTCCTTGAACACGTAGTCGGCGTGCTCGTCGAGCGAGAGGTTCGTGTTCAGCGCCACAATCGGCATCCGGCTGGCGAGCCGCTCGACGAGGCGGCGCAGCGCCTCGCGATGCTCCGCCGTATCCATCAGCGCACGGCCCGTATAGAACTTGACCGCCACGAAGCGATCCGGCAGCTTCGGAAGATCAACGTGCGCGCCGGCCGCGATGGACTCGTATTCGGTGTAGTCGAGCACCGACTGCAACGAGTCGTTGCCCAGCCAGAACTGCCGCATCAACTGAAACATCGTCGAGGGGTGGCAGATTGACGCGCGATCGATGCCGAGGCGGGCGCGGGCGCGCGAGAGGATCTCCTCGTCGAAACCGGACAGCGCGAGCTGCTTCTGATCCGCGTCGCCGCGGCGCGCCTCGTTGCGCGACGCGAACTCCTCGGGCGTGAACAGGTCGAACTGCTCGACGTAGCGGGACGCGATGCCGCCGTACCACGACGCCACCCCTCCACGCGAGACCGCGATGACGCGGTCGGCATCGACGTCGTACTGCCGCGTGAACCAGCGAACGAACGGCACCCAGTAGAGCGCTTCGTAGCCGACTTCGGAGAGCCACGGTCCGAGCAGGATCGGTCCTGAGCCCGCAGCGGCGGCGCGCAGCGTCCGCCGGGCCGACACGTCGCGCGCGATCGTCGCCCACGTGCGCCGGCGCAGGCGATCCCAGTACCGTGAACCGCGAACCAATCCAGCGTAGGCCGTCTGCGCCGTGTCGCGCCCCGCCTCGCGTCCAAGCTTCACCTGCGCGCGCGCGTGCTTGCCCGTCTCGCGAAGATCCTTCTGCCGGCGCAGCGTCCAGTGCCGTCCGCGGCGATAGAGCTTGGCCGTCCGGTTCCAGACCACGCGAGCGAGGTTCTGCGCGGCGAGCGAGATGCTCATGGCTCGTGTCCTTCGCGCCAGCGAAGGAACTTCGCGGGCACGCCCGCGACGATCGAGAACGGCTCGACGTCGTGCGTCACGACCGCGCCGGCGCCGACGATGGCCCCTTTGCCGATGGTGACGCCGGGAAGAATGACGGAGTTGACTCCGATGTCGGCCCAGGCGCCGACGCGCGTCGTCTTGATTTCGAGGTCGGTCTGAATGATCGGGATGTCATGCGGACGTCCGACGTGCTGCGATCCGAGCGCACGCGCCCCGGGCCCCCAGCCGACGTACTCCTGGAGCACGAGATCCCGCGCATCCAGATAGCTCTGCGGGCCGATCCACGAATGGTCGCCGATGACGCACCGGCCGCCCGCGCGTCCCTGGATGAACGACTGCTCGCCGACGAACACGCCGTCGCCAATCTCGAACGTCTCGAAGTGCGAGGCGATCGCGCCGCGGCCGATGCGGACGCCGTGGCCGAACCGCCGTGAGAGCGCGCGCCACGCGGCGCGGCGCATGCGCGCGGCGGGCTCGTCCTCGCCGAGCGCGTGGACGGCCGCGAGCTGCACGATCTCCTCGCGCGATTTCGAGCGGCGAAGCTCCTCCGCGAAGGCGAGCTCCTCCGGCGGGTCGGGCTCGATCGTGCGCACGCCGTGAACGGCGGGCACCCGCGTCACACGCGCGCCTCCGAGACCGCGGCGGCGACCTCCCGTACCTGCTCGCGCGTCATCTCGGGGAACATGGGCAGCGACAGCACCTCGCGCGCCACCTGCTCCGCCACCGGGAAATCGCCCGCGTGGTAGCCGAGATCCGCGTGCGCCGCCTGCAGGTGTACTGGAATCGGATAGTGAATGCCCGTCTGAATGCCCTGCTTGCCGAGCACGTCCCGCAACTTGTCGCGGTCGTCGGTACGGACGGCGTACACGTGATACACGTGCCGGCATCCGGGACGCGCCTTCGGGATGCGCACGCTGTCTTGATCGAGTGCGGCGGCGTACCATTCCGCGACCTGACGGCGCTGCTCGGTCCACTGTTCCAGGTGCCGCAGCTTCACGCCGAGGATGGCGCCCTGGATGCCGTCCATCCGGTAGTTGAAGCCCTTGTAGCGATGCTCGTAGCGCTTCTCTTCTCCCCAGTTGCGCAGCGTGCGGCACATCGCGGCATAGTCGGCTCGCGTCGTCGTCACCGCGCCGCCTTCGCCGTAGGCGCCGAGGTTCTTGCCGGGATAGAAGCTGAACCCCGCAATCTCAGCGATCGAGCCGCAGCGCCGGCCGTGATACTCGGCGCCGTGCGCCTGCGCGGCGTCCTCAATCACGGTCAGGCCGCGCCGCCGCGCGATCTCGAGAAGCGGATCCATGTCTGCCGGCTGCCCGTAGAGATGCACGGGCATGATGGCCTTCGTCCGCGGAGTGATCGCCGCCTCGATTCGTGAGACGTCCATCGTGTAGTAGTCGGGCTCGATGTCGACGAACACAGGCGTCGCGCCGGTATACACGATCGCCGACACGGTGGCGACGAAGGTGAACGGAACGGTGATGACCTCGTCGCCGGGACCGATGCCGCAGGCCAGCAGCGCCAGATGCAGCGCGCTCGTCCCGGAGTTGGCGCCGATCGCCTCTTTCGCGTGGCAATGCACGGCGAACTCGCGCTCGAAGGCGGCAACCTCTTCGCCGAGAATGTACTGCGTGCTGTCGAGGACGCGCAGCACGGCGGCGTCGATCTCGGCTTTGATGCTGCGGTACTGGGCTTTCAGATCAAGGTACGGAATCATCGAAAACAGGGCCAGCCGGTCTCGGGGTCGCGTGCCGCGGCCGGCACATCGCGGCTGACGAGAATGTGAATGGTCTGCTCCGCGTCCACGGCAAGGTCGGTGACCAGCGTGTAATGCGCGTGGACGTACGGCGCGACGAGCGTAAAGCGCTTGTCGAACTCCTCGTCGTATTCGCTCGGCAGGAGCGCCAACGGGACGCGCTGCCGCTGCAGCCGGTCGAAGGCAAACCGCTCGTTGGCCGCGGAGCTGAAATACGCGCCGAAATATTCCTGCCCGCCAGCGAACGCGCGCTCCGCATAGAACGGCACTTCCACCAGGAAGCCGCCGACGAACAGGCGATCGTCCGGGCGCGTGCAGCGATCGACGTAGTGAAAGAACGGTATCAGCAATCGAGACACCGGCGTCGGCATCTGGTAATCGACGAAACGCGTGCGCAGATCGGTCGTCCGCTCGGCGAAGCGCTTCGGAACGTCCTGCCGGTGCCCGAGCAGCCCCGCGCGATCGATCTCATCCCAGGTCGATCCGACGGTGAGCACCGAGGCGCCCATCAGGACGAAGAACATCAGCGCGAACGGGACGGTCACCATCCGCAGACGCGACGGCGAGAACGCCCGCGCCAGCAGCCAGGAGCCGACGAGCACCGCGGGCACAATCGCATCGGCCAGGCGGGTCAACAGCGGATCGCGGATGAAATTGAAGTCGACGAGCAGCGCCACGACCGCGAGCGGGCCAACCCACGCGGCGGTCGCTTTCCAATCCGCTCGCGTCCATGACGCGGCGACGACGGCAAGCGCGATCAGTGGCAGCGCGTACAGCTCGTACACCATCGCCGACTGCAGCGGACGCTCGTCACCGAACACGCGCGGCCAGACGTGCCACTGCCGCGCCGCTTCGCGCTGGCTGAACTCGACGCCGGTACGGAAGTACGTCAGCAGCCCGCCATGCATCTGCACGAACAGCAGATAGGGAAGCACGAGCGCGGCGGTGAAGCCGGCGAACGTGAGCAGGTCGGCGCGCGCGCGTGGCGATCCGAGCAGGATGGTGAGCGCTCCGCCAATTCCCAGAAAGAGACCGTGATCGTGGCGGAACAGAAAGGCGACGACGACGGCGGCCGCCATGACGGACAACCGGATCCTGTCGGGGCGTTTCAAATACCAGCCGTAGGTCCAGAATGCACACCCGTAGGCGACGATCTTCGGATAGCTGTACGTGCGCGGAAAGACCGCGATCTCGACGAGTGTCGCGAGGATCGCCAGCGCCATCGATCCCGTCAGCTGGCGGACCGCGGCCGCCGTGAATGCCGCCGCGAGCCCGAACGCGCACGAGACGAGCATCCCTTCGGCAAAGAGCGTCGGCCCGAACAGTTTTTGCGCGAAGGCCGACGCCGCAAACATCAGCGGCAGGCCTGGATCGATCCAGTCGCGCGTCGGCCACTCGCCGAAGAGGATCTGCCGTCCGCCGGTGATGTAGACGAAGTGGTCGTTGACGAATCCGTTCTTCAGCGCGAGAAACCGGAAGATCGCGGCGATCGCGAACAGCAGCGCGTAGACGAGCAGAGGCCAGCGATCGTCCGAGCGGGCCGCGCGCATGGACGGGCTCACGCGACGGAGGTCGACGCAAGCGGGACCAGCGCGCCCTGATGCGACATCGATCGCGACGCGGCTTCGAGCAGCCGAACGACCCGCAGCCCGGCACGTCCATCGCTCCGCGGCGTCTTCTTCTGTTCGATGCACTCGATGAAGTGCCGCGCTTCCGTCTGCAGAGCCTCGGCGACGCCGAGTTGGGGGGCCCACATGTCGCCCGCACGGTAGCCGATGAGCATCTGATACAGGTTTTCCTGGCTCGGGTTGAGCGAGATGCCGCGGTCGTAGACCTTGATCTTCTCGCTCGCCTCGAGATCGTCGAACACGATCATCCGGCGGCTGCCGCCAAGCAGCGTCCGCCGGACCTTGACCGGCGCCAGCCAGTTCACGTGCACGTGCGCAATCATGCGTCCGTCGAAGAACATCGTCATGTAGGCGATGTTCTCGGGCTGGCCGGGAATGTGCGCCAGGCCGGTCGCCGAGACGGCGGCCGGCGTCTGCCCCGCCAGCACGTAATCCATGATCGAGAGGTCGTGGACGGCGAGGTCCCACAGCACGTTGACGTCGTGCTGGAAGAGCCCGAGATTGATGCGTACCGAGTCGTAGTAATAAATCTCGCCGAGATCGCCGTTCTGCG
>QHWQ01000099.1:0-23199 GCA_003222635.1 Acidobacteriota bacterium
CGCCAGCTCGTCGACGTCGGATCCGTTCCCCGGCAACAACGTGGCGACGGTGCCCTTGTCGGTCATCAACCCCGCGCCGACGATCAACGGGCTCGCGGTGGACAAGGCGGAGATCTGGCCGCCCAACCACAAGATGGTACCGATCACGGTGAGCTATACGGTGACGCCGGCGTGCGGCGGAACACCGACGGTTGGCCTCGGCGTGACGTCGAACGAGGGCAATTCCTCGGATTGGAACATCAACGATCCACATCATCTCGACCTGCGCTCGGAGCGCCTCGGCACGCAGAAAGAAGGGCGCATCTACTGGATTACGGTCACCGCGACTGACCCGACGGGAACCAGCTCGCAGATGCAGGTCACAGTGACGGTGCCACATGATCAAGGACATGGTAAGTAGCCATTCGCGCGCGCTGGACGATGTCGTCGCTCTGGTGGGGCACGCCCGCCCGCACCTGGTCGATGCGTGGGATGCGCTCGCCGTGCTGGAGTCGAACGGCTACACCGACGCCCGCGTGAGCCGCGAGTTCGGTCTCGCCGACGTACGCGCGCTCGCGGAGCTCGTGTACGCCCAGCTGTCGTCGCGTCCGCTCCCCGTGTCCGTCCCGGGCGAGGGCGCGGCTGAGGCGGGGGAGTCCCGCCCGGGGCTCCGGTCGACAATCGCCATCGCCGTTGCGTGGGCTGCCGTCGTCTATCCGCTGACCGCCGTGCTGGAGGTCTCCCCGGGCATCCTGCGTCTCGCGCTCGTGCCGAGCGTCATCGTCTGCTGTGGATTCGTCGAGGCGATGCGGCGGCGCGGCGCGTTCTACGCCTCCATTGATCAGCCGTGGCTCGCACGCGTCACCTGCTGGTACTTCATGCGCCTCGCGGCCTTCCTGATTGCCGCGCTGACGGTTGCCGGTGTTGCGGGCGGCTGGCTGGCCGGCGTGCAATGGCCCGCGTTGGCGTTGTGGGCCGATACGTTCGTGGTGTCGAGCGCGCTATGGCTCTTCGGTGGCGCGATTCAGGTGCCGGGGATACGGTCGCGCAAGACGGATGGCGACACGCCCGTGCCGATCCCGCGCATGACGGTCGTCGCGTACCGCGAGCTGCGTGTGCTGCTGGTCAGCGCGCTCGCGGCGGTTGTCGGTGGCGCTGTGATTTCGCTTGTGGCCGGCTATGCGGCGGTCGGCATCATCGGCGGCGCTTCGCTGACGTTCGTCGTCTCGACGATCGCCGGCCGCTCGTCGGCGAAGACGCGCACGGTCAGCTTCTCGTAGCTTGCACGATACGCGGCGGCGAACCGGTCCGTTGCGAACAGCTCGAGCGCGCGCTCGCGCGCGTGCTGCCCGAGACGCCCGCTGCTGTCGGGCGACCGCAGCAGCATGACGATCGACTCCGCCATGGCGGCGGGGTCGGCGGGCGGGACGAGCATCGCGGATTCTCCCGCCGCTTCGGGAATTCCACCGACATTGGTCGCGACAATCGGCAGCTCGCGGAGCATTGCGTCGATGAGCGGACACGGGAACGTATCCGAGATCGTCGGCACCACGAACAGATGCGCCGCGTCGGACTCCTCGAACACGACGGTCTGCTCCAGGCCCAGCCCGTGCACGAGATCGCGGCACTGCTGGACGGCGGCTTCGTCTCCCTCAGCCGGGAGATGGAAGCGGACGTTCGGGATCGATCGGCGCACCAGCGCGGCCGCTTCGACGAGGTCGACATGTCCGCTGGTGGCAGTGATCCGGCCGCCAGCCGCGACGGTTGGTTCGGCAGGCTTGGCCGCGCCGAGGGAACGCAGCAAGTCGAGGGGATCATCCGCCCCGTTGTAAATCACCCGGATCCGTTCGGGCTCGACGCCCAGCCACTGCTCCCACCGCGTGTGATGCGCGCAGACGGGTGAGACCTGATCGGCGAATGCGTAGTTGACGGACGCGATGGAGGTCGCGACCCGTGACAGGAACCAGCGCAGGAACGGCGACAGCGGCGCCTGCCCGAGCGCGACATGCTGCTCGCGCAGGTAGACGCCGTGCTCGGTCAGCAGATACGGCGTGTGATGCCGCAGCTTGGCAATGACGCAGGGCAGCCCGCAATACGACGCGCTCGACGCGTGGGTGAGATCGAACTGCGGCACGTCAATCGTCAGCGGCAGCAGCAGGCGATAGAGGCACTGCCACCCGTTGTGGAAGTCGCCGGGGGGAGGCGTCTTTTCCATCGGGTGCGCGCGGTGCCATTCCTCCTGCATCACCGCGAAGAACTTCTTCCAGACTGACGGGTGGGCGAGCGTCGCGTCGTAGTCGTAGTAGCGCAGGTGCAGATGCATCTGCAGGAGCGTCACCGCGATCGCCCAGGGCGGCGATTCCGGCTCCGCGATGGCGCGCAGGAACTGCTCGTAGTGCGGCACGAAGTCCTGCTCGACGTCTTCCGCGCTCATCGTCCAGCGGCTTCTCAGGTACGCGGGAAACGACTCGTGGTCTCCGTACTCGGCGGGATCGAGCATGCCTGAGATCGGCACGTTGATCACCGCCGGCACGTTCGGCGGAAGGTCGAATCGTGGCTTCAGGTACGGATGCGTCGTCACCGACAGCACCGTGAACTCGACCTCCGACAGCTCTTTGGTCAGCGTGTCGCACCACGACGCAACGTCGTCGGTGTAGAAGGGATAGCTGTCTTCAGTGGCGAGAAGTATCTTCATGGACGCGTTCCAACGTGAGCAGCGGCGTGCCCGTGACCGCGCGATCGCCGGGCTGCACCGCCATCTCGGTGACGATCGCCGGCGCGGGCGCGCGGAGGACGAGGTGAGCGCTGTCGGCGGTCGCCTCCGCGAGCGCGCTCTCGGCCTCGCGCTGTTTCTGGCGTGTCGCCTCGAGCTCCGCCGCGATCTGCGCACGCTCGTCGCGCTTCGCGGCGACGGCCGACTCCACCTGTGAGCGCGCGTCGAGCAGCTGCGCGGAGGCGAGCGCTTTCTTCGCGTCGGCCTCGTGGCGCGCCAGCGCGAGCGCTTCGGCCGCGGTTCGAATGTCAACCTGCGCTGCTTCGAGCTCCTGCGTGATGGCGATGCCGTGCGCTTCGAGCGCCGCCGCGCGCCGTTCGCGCGCCACCGCCTGGTTGTAAACCGACTGCGCGCGCGCGACGGCCTGCGCCGCTTCGGGTGGCGTCTCGGCCTCGACAGCTTGCTGTGTCACCTGCGCGGCCGCCGCGGCAATCGTGGCGTCGAGCGCGGTGAGCGACGATTGCAGCTCTACCGCCTGCTGGCGCGCGGACGCGATCTCGACGCGCAGCTGCGACGCCGCATTCGCGCCCTGACGATCGTCGAACGTCAGCAGCGCCTGCCCCGCCTCGACTCGATCGCCTATCCGCACGAACAGCAGATCGACGATGCCATTGGTGGGGGCGCTGATCGACAGCGGAGCCGTACGCGGAAGGGGTTCCGCATGAGTCGGGAGCCGGTCCGCAGGTCGGGCGCGTTCCGCGCGCGTCTCAATTGCATCGAGCGCGGACCCGCCAGGGGGAGATGCAACAACCGCCGGGGCGGCGCTGACCTGTTGTTGCGCCAGCGTCGCCGATGCGACCACACCTGTGACGGTGATTGATATGGCCCAGCTCCAGACTCTGCGCGAGCCGAGCGGTACGGTGGTGACAACCGGGCGGGGGCGGAGCGTACGCATTGACACCACTGCCGCCAAGCGCAATGCGTATGCCTGGAAAATCCACGGGGAATCAGACTAAGTCGGAAGCGCGGGCCTCATCCTTCCGACTGCGCGACCGGAGAATGGAAATTCCCGTTACGCCGCGTGATCGCGTGAGGGCGCTGGCTGGAGGTCGCTCGCGCGCCGTCCGCCGCTGCGGCGCTCGCTCTCTATCTCTTCGCGCTTGGAGCGCAGGCGGCTGTAGAGCTCGTTTGCGCTCCACGACTGGCGGCGGTCGCTCTGAAAGCGTCGCTCCCCGCGAATCCCCATTTCGGGCGTGTGAGTGGGGCTGTTCATCGGCCTTCGATGAACAGTCTCTGCAGGAATTGCGCCGACGGACCGGGTTACTTCGCGACGGGAATCGCGGGCGCTGTGGCGTTCGGATTGGTGCGCTCGCCCCACTGATTGTTCTCGATGCAGAAGTACTCGATGATTTCGCTCCCCGGTTCACCGAGCTTCGCCTCGTAGGTGATGTCGAACGGCTTGGTGAACGTGCCTGGATCGTCGATGGTGACGACGCGCCGGAGCGTGTTGTAATCGGTGCGTGTGTACTTCTCGATGAGGTGCAATTGCTCGGTGTGCGGCGTTCCTGCACTGTCGAGCCAGAACTTGTCGTTCAGCCCAACCGTGTCGACCACCAGCGTGTCGCCTTCCCAGTGACCGATTGAGTGCCCGTACCACGTCGGGTCCGGATCCTGGGGGTGCTTTCGGCCATCCATGAAGATCTGCCGGAAGCTGTGCGCGTTGCCTTCCTGCAGCATGAAGACGTACTTCGAGCGCTCGCCCGCGGGCTGCACGAGCCGCCAGGCGAAGCCGCCGGTGATCCGCAGCGGGCCGCCGGGCATGCAGTAGAAATACGGGTCGTCGGCTTCCTTCAACGACGCCATCTTCTGCTTCGCCCACGGCTGCAGCAGCTCGTCGAATTTCGCCTTGCCGAGCAGGCGCGGGATCGGCGCGTCGCCTCCTCCGGTCCAGATGCCGGAGAGATCGACGGTGCCGTCCGCGAGCTTCGGCGCGGGACGCTTCGCATCCGTCGCCTTCTTCGGGCCGTTCTCGCCACCGAGCCGCCGCGGCAGATCCTGCCCCTCGACTTCGCTCGGGGCAAGCGCGATGCATAGGCCGAGAATCCCGATTCCAGCGACAACTCTTCTCTTCACGGTCGCCTCGCTTCTCTAGTTACCGAGCTTCGGTACGAAGAACTCTTTGCCGTCAGGGCCGCGGAACGCGGTGACGATCGCACGTTCGACGACGTTGCGGCCGGCGAAGCCTTCGACGGTGACCTGCGTGCCGACCGGCAGCGTCTTGCGCGACCAGCCGCCGCGCTCGAGCGCGGGCGTGCTCGCCATCTCGAAGTTCCACGTCGTCACTTTGCCGCTGGCGTCGGTGACATCCACGTAGAAGTGGGTGTGTGGATTGGTCCACTCGACCTTCGAGACGGTGCCGCTGACTTTGATCGGCTTCTTCGCGTCGTATTCGGCGGTCCACGAATGATGGGCGGACACGGGCACCGCGAGAGCCGAGAGCGCGAGACCGAGAGCCAGAACCCCAAGCTTCATACGCAATCCTCCTAGACCTCCTACTTGATGGCGAACAGATGATACGCGCATCGGCGCCCTCCTCCTAGAACGCGTACTTGATCCCGAACTGCAGGATGCGGGGATCGCCGGTCTGCGTCTGAACCCGCCCAAATGTGCTGCTGTTGATGCTCGTCGACGGATTTCCCCAGTTGAAGTTGTTGGTGACGTTGAACACCTCGAGGCGGAGTTCCATTGAGTCACGCGCGATGAGGCGCGAGAGCGCAAGGTCCACCGTCCAGTAGCCCGGACCCTCCACGCTGTTCCGCATCGTGTTGCCGAAGGTCCCTGGCGCCGGGGCGGCAAAGGCCTTCGGATTCAACCAGTTGTCCAACGACTTGTTGCCGTAGGGATCGTCGAGCACCTGGTCGGGCCGCTGGCCGGCGACGCCGACGCCGGCGGGATCGGCGGTGGTGGTGATAACCAACCAGCTCCCGGATCGCGCGTTGAAAATCCCCGACACACGCCAATCGGACGCCACCGTGCGAAGCGCCGCGTTGGTGAACGTGGGCGTTCGCGCGCCGACGGTGGCGGTCGCGATCTGCCGGCGGTTCGAGCCGCAGTTGCCGCGATCGTAAGCGACGCTGCTCGGATTGGTGTAGCCGCCGGTGAACTGGGCGAAGCCGCCGCTCACCTCGGTGTCGGTCGTGCAATTCGAGAGCGTGTAGTTCGCGTTGAGGCTGATGCCGTCCGCCGAGCGGCGCCGCATCGAGAGCTTCAGGCCGCGATACGCCTGCGTTCCGACATCCGTGTACTGCACGACGGCGCCGTAGTACTGTCCCACCGCCGGATTCTGGAGGATGAACACACGCCGGCTCTCGACGTTGCTCGTCGTCGTGCAGACCGGATACGACACGCCGCCGAGCGAGCACGGCCCCGTTCCCAGGAACACGCCGGGGTTGAGATGGTTCTGCCCCCACAGCCTGTCGGCATAGCTTCCGAGGTAACTTGCCGCGACCTGCCACTGGCTTCCGAGCTGGCGTTCGACGGTCGCGTTCCATGACTGGACGCGCGGCGAGTTGATGTTCGGATCCATTCCTCCATACGTGCCCAACCCCGGGAACGCGGCGTCACGGGGAGGCACCGCCGGAAGCGGCAGCGTGTTTCCGCCCGGCACGTTCCTGTACGGATCCTCGAACGGAATGTTGCCCGTGATGTCGAGGCGGTTCGAGAAGGGCGACGCCGAGGCCTCGACATAGAGATACTGTGCCGTCGGGAAGTCGTAGCTGATGCCGTAAGACGATCGCACCGCGGTCCGGCCGTTGCCGTTGACGTCCCATGCGAGACCGACCCGCGGCGAGAAGTTGCGCCATTGGGTGTTCATTCCCGAGTTGCCGGAAGGGAATCCCGGATCGCCCGGATAGGTGAGCCCGGGTGGCGCGTTGACGTACTTCGTCGTCTTGATGCCCTGCTGGAGATTGGCGAGCGAGAAATTGGCAATGGCGCCGTTGTTGATGTTCTGGCCGAAGAACGGCTCCCAGCGCAGACCCGCGTTCAGCGTCAGCCGGGCCGTGGTTCTCCACGTGTCCTGCGCGTACACACCCAGGTACCACTGTTTCATGTCCAGCACGCCGGGCGCGCTGTCCAGGAATTCCGTGGACTGTCCCGTCAGGAAGTCGGCGAGTCCCAGACCGGTGTTGGCGCCGCTGAAATTGAACTGGCCCGCGGAGCGCGCGTTGTCGATCGTCAGAAACTTCCAGTACGACAGGTTCCCGCCGAACGACATCTGGTGCTTGCCGCGTACGACGGACAGATCGTTGGCGACCTGATACGACTTGTTCGCCAGCGAAAACTTGACGGCGTTGCCTCCGGAGACGATTCGATGTCTTGTTGAACGTGACGCGGAGCGTGTTGACCATCTGCGAGCCGAAGACACGCGTGTCGCCAAGGGCGAGCGAGTGCGCCCTGGCGCGCTTGTTCGCACCGTAGTCACGGTTGATGGTGAGGACGTTGCCCGTGCGCGAGTACGTCTGCAGACGGTGCTCCCAGTTGGTGATGTAGCGGCCGAAGATCGTGTGGTTGGCGCTCAACTGGTAATCGACGCGCCCGACGTCCTGGTAGTCGTTGTTGTCGAGCGGGACGCTGTACCTGATCTGCCCGCACGGGTCCGCCGAGGGCGGAAGCTTCTGCGCCACGGCGAGTGCCGCCTTGCTGAACGACGCGGGGTCGATCCGGTTGTTGACGAACGGCGCGCGCAGAGTGATCTGTCTGCCGACGTTGCACGCCGGCGAGGCGAATGTCGTGAAATCGCCCGCGAGCATCGCCGCGGTCGGCGTGATGGCGTTGAAGGCCGCCGGAATCTGGTGCGTCACCGTGCTCTGATGGCCGGCGAAGAAGAACAGCTTGTTGCGAATGATCGGGCCGCCGATCGTGCCGCCGAACTGGTTGCGGCGGAGTCCGTCGTCGACGCGCTTGCCGTCCGGTCCCATCGGCGCGAAGTACGCGGGCGAATTGAAGCGGTGATCGCGGAGGAACTCGAAGGCGTTGCCGCTGAACTTGTTCGTGCCGGACTTCGTCACCGCGTTCACCGCCGCCGCCGAGTGCATGCCGTTGTCGGCGGACAGTCCGCTCGTCGCGACGCTGAACTCCTGCATCGCGTCGGGGAACGGGAACGGCAGATTGAGGTTGTCGTACGGGTCGTTGTGCATCGCCCCGTCGAGCACGTAGGTCACGCCGGCGCGGAGACCGCCCGCCACTGAAATCGCGACCGCATCGGAACGCTGGCGCTGGCCGCTGACGTCCGCGGTGTTCACGGCGGCGCCGGCGAGCACGATCAGGTCGGTCACCTGCCGTCCCTGCAGCGGCAGCTCGACGATGCGCTCGTTCTCGACGACCTCGCGCACGCCGGCGCTCTGCACGTCGACCAGCGGAGCAGCCCCTTGCACCGTCACCGCCTGCTCCAGCGCGCCAACGCCGAGCACCGCATTGATGACGGGCGAAGCGCCGACCTGCAGCACGATACCGGTCTGGACATACGTGCGGAAGCCCTGAAGCGCAGCTTCGAGCCGGTACGGTCCCGTCGGCAGGCTCGTGATGACGTAGGAGCCGTTGGCCTCCGTGACCACCGCGCGGCTGAGGCCGGTGTCGGTCTGAGTGGCCGTGACCGAGACGCCGGGCAGCACGCCGCCGCTCTCGTCCCTCACCGTGCCGCTCAACTGCGCCGTCGCCTGTGCGAAGGCGACCGTGCAGCCGATGAGGACGAACAGTGCAGTGCTAACGCCGTTTCGTATGACACGCGCCATGGCGCCTCCGGGGATGGCGCGAATGCTACTACGTCTTGGCGTCCTTCGGCGCGCGGACCTTGATGCGTCCTTTGCTCGCCACTTCCGCCGTGCCGTTGGCGAGCGATCGTTCGAGCGCGCCATCCCACTCGGCGGCGACGCGCGCGCGCACCGGTTCCGGCATCTGCAGGACCGCAAGGTCGGCGGCGACGCGATAGCGCCGCTCGCGGCGCTTGCGCTCGTCGTCCGGCATCCGTTCGGACGCCTGCGGAAAATCGTCCGTGCGCCGGAACAGTCCCGCCAGGTGACCGTCGACGATCGTGCAGAATACCGGGCTGAAGCCGTTGGCGCCGAGCGCGCGGGCCGCGGACGGCGTGTTGAACGTCTGCAGGTGAAACGGGTTGAGCGTGTTGAACATCGAGTGGGGCTCGTCGAGAAACTCCGCCTCGACGAACTCGGAGAACAGATACAGGTGTCCTCCAGACCGCAGCCGTTCGCGGATCGTCGCGAGACACTCGCGCGGGTGCACGGCGTGCGTGAACATGTGTTTGCCGACGATCAGGTCGAAGGTCCCGTCGAAGGGGATGGAGAAGTCGTCGAAGTCAATCGGGCAGCTCGCCGCCATCCCGTAGACCTCTTGAATGAGGTACTGCTGGTTCTCGAACATCGTCATGACGGAGCAGTCGGCGTCGTACAGGCGCGCGAGCGCCGACGAAAGTCCGCCCAGCCGGGATCGAATTTCCAGGACGCGCGCGCCGCGCAGCGGAATCAGCGAGCCGATGATTTCCACGTGGGCGCTGTTGGCCAGCCGATCGACGAGGAGCGCCGGCAGATGCTCCTTGCGCGACACGCCGGCGTGATCCGAGACGAACACGCCTAGCGATGCCAGCCGCTTCAATTGGGCGCGCGTGGCTTCGGTCAGCGGCGCGGAGCTGAGTACCGGGTTCTCGGACGTGCGGCCGATCGTTTCCTCGAAGTGGTCGAACAGCCAGTCATAGCGTTTGCCGCTGGGGCGCCGCCTCGCGGAGACGACCCCGCACTGATGGCAGAGCGCGTAGTCGTAGCGCATCGACGCCTCGTCAGGCACGCGCTCGTAGGTGACGAACTTGTTGAACCGGCTGACGCAGGGAGTGCTGTCGCGTGAGCCGCATGCGGCGCAACGGTCGAGGACGAGGATGGTGTCGGCGGGACAATTCATCTCTGCCTATCATCGCGCCATTCGCCGTGCCGTCAATCCCCGTGGCGCAGGATCGCTTCGTTGCGCGTCAGCGTGGCGCCGTCGTGCATCAGGCGATTGCGCGTCCGCATGCCCCACAGCGGGGGCGTCCGCAACCGGGTCCGCGTGGACGCGCCGCCGTTCTGGACGATGCCGTCGCCGGTTCGCCGTCGCCGAGCGTGTTGAGGGAGGTGCGGAACGTGCGCACGTTGCTCGTCCCGAGCACGCGTTCCTGCATCTCGCCGACGATCGCGCGATCGTTGATGAGCGACCCACCGCTCTGGTCGGTGAAGCTGATGCCGTCGAACGATCCCGCGCGCATCTCGGTGGATCGTTTCCGCTTCCTCGAACTCCCCACGATCGGTAGCCATAAGGCCCCCGCGACAGGGAAACAGCCTCCCTCCGAGTTGCCGCGCGTTCATTTTTTGAGAAGGGAAGGGGTCCGGGGAGGCGCGGAGTCTACTACAATTCGCGACTCATGAAGCATCTACAACGGATGGTCGCGCTGGCGGCGGCGCTTGTCGTTTCCAGCACGCTCTTGCACTCACAGGGTGGCGCGCCGACGCGATTCGTCACGCCGCCGAATCAGGTGGTCGCGATTCGCGCGGGGCGGATGTTCGACAGCCGCACGGGCACGCTGACGACCAATCAGGTGATCGTCGTCAGAGGCGATCGCATCAGCGATGTCGGCGCGGGCGTCGCGGTGCCGGCGGGCGCGCAGGTGATCGACTTGAGCGCGGCCACGGTGCTGCCGGGGATGATCGACGCGCACGTCCATCTCTATCCCGCGGACAATCTGCCCGAAGCCACGCGCACGATCGTCGCGGTCGCCAACGCGCAGACGGATCTGCACGCCGGCTTCACGACCGTGCTCGACATGGATACGCGCGGCGGCTACGGCACCGTCGATCTCCGCAACGCGATCAATCGCGGGCTCGTCATGGGGCCGCGCATGCAGGTCGTCGGGCAGTCGCTGAATCAGCGCGCCTCCACGGCGTATCCGGCGTTCTTCAACCGGTTCCAGGATCGGTTCACCGAGGACAAGAATCCGAACTCGCCGTGGCTCGGCCGCGCCGCCGTGCGCGAAGCGAAGCTGCACGGCGTCGACTGGGTCAAGATCTATACGACACAGGACTTCGTCGGCGACGAAATCGACGTCTGGAAGCCCGACGCGACGCTGATCAACATCCCGTCCCTGACGGAAGAAGAGGTCATGGCGATCGTGGACGAGGCACATCGGCTCGGCCTGAAGGTCGCCTGCCACACCTACGGCGGCGAAGGGCAGCTGAGTTGCCTCAAGGCCGGCGTCGACGCGCCGAATCATCTGACCGATCTCGACGACGCCTCGCTGAAGCTGCTCGTGGACAAGAGGCTGCCCTTCGAGATCACGGTGGACGACCTCGTCTCGCTCGAGCCCGGCGATCTGAAAACGACCGGCGGCAGGAACAGCCGCCTGAAGATGGCCGAGCAGTCGTTCAAGAAGGCGCGCGCGGCCGGCGTGCCCATCGTCTTCGGCAGCGGCGCGACCTCCGCGACGATCCAGCACGGCATCGGCGCCGATCAGTTCGCCTACTTCGTCAAGTGGGGGATGACACCGGTGCAGGCGCTGCAGACGGCGTATCTCCCCGCGGCGACGATGCTGAATTACCACTGGGAGCAGCAGATCGGCAGCATCGAGAAGGGCAAGTTCGCCGACATCATCGCGGTCGCCGGCAACCCGCTCACCGACGTGACCGAGATGCAGCGCGTGCGCTTTGTCATGAAGGGTGGTCTGGTCGTCCGCAACGATCGGTAGAAATCTTTTGGCTACATGGCGATCAAACGATCGCTCATCGACCAGCACAAGGAGCGGATGACGTGATACTGCCGGTCCTGCTGGTGGCCCGCGTCGGCACGCAGGGCGACGCGTTCGTATTCGCCGCATGGGCCTGCTGGTCCGTGCCGCTGCTCATCGCCGAGCTGTTCATCCAAGGCCGGAAGATTCTCGCCGTCCGCGCGATCTAATCAGCGCGTGGACGGCGATTCACCTTCGGACAGCGTTCCCTTCGTCGAGAACAGCCAGACGCTGTCGCCCTTCGCCGTTCCCGCGAAGAGACTTCCGGCTGAATAGGCGACGACATATTCGTCGCCTTCGTATTCGAAGACGCTCACCGGCGAGTTCATCCCGGCGCCCGTCTGAAATTCCCAGAGGCGTTTGCCGTTGGCGGAGTTCAGCGCGGTCAGTCGTCCATCGTTGCGGCCGGTGAACACCAGTCCGCCTGCCGTCGTCACCGAACCGCTGTAACACGAATCCTTCCAGCGCTGCTGCCACACCAGCTTGTTGGTCTTCATGTCGAGCGCCGAGAAGATGCCCGTTGCGGGCAGCGGCGCGCCGCCGAAAGCGCTGCCAAGGTAGCGCTGACCTTCCGGCGTGATCTGCTGATGGCTCCTTCCAGAACGGCGTGAAGATGCGGCCCTGGTTGACGAGCGCGTAATCCTCGGGCGCGATGTCCACCGACTGCGGAACGAACGCGTCGCCTCTCGGAATCGGCTGCGTCTTCGACGTCGCCTGACGCGGCTCCTGCGGCACCGGCTTTTCGTCGATGCCGATGAGCGGCTTGCCGTTGGTGCGATCGACGATGTAGACCCACCCGGCCTTGTTCGGCTCCGCCGCCGCCTTGCGCAGCGTGCCGTTGATCATCACGTCGAACAGCACGACGGGACTCGGGCCGTCGTAGTCCCACAGGTCGTGATGAATCTGCTGGAAGTGCCAGCGGTATTTTCCCGTCGTGGCGTCGATGGCGACCATCGACGTCGTGAACAGGTTGTCGCCCGCGCGGATCTTGCCGTTGAAGTCCGGCCCGGGATTGCCCGTGGTGAAGATGATCAGCCCGAGGTCTGGATCGAGCGCCGGCGTCTGCCAGACGGTGCCGCCGCCATGCAGCCACGCGTCACTCCCCTGCGGCCACGTCTCGTGGCCGAACTCGCCCGGGCCGGGCACCGTATAGAAGGTCCAGATCAGATGTCCGTCTTTCGCGTCGAACGCCTTCACGCGTCCGCGCGTGCCGTTCTCGCCGCCCGCGAAGCCGACGATCACCTTGCCGTCGTAGTACAGAGGTGCGGCCGTGATCGTGTAGCCGTTCTGCCAGCGCTCTGCCTGGATGGACCATGCGACGCTGCCGGTCTGCTGATCGAGCGCCATCAGCCGCCCGTCCAGCTGCCCGACATACACGCGTCCATCGCCGATCGCCACGCCGCGGCTCGTCCATCCGCAGCAGACGGTGGGAATCGCATCGGGCAGGCCGGCGCTGTAGTTCCAGAGAATGCGGCCGGTCTTCACGCTGAGTGCGAACACATCGTCCGCGCCGGTGACGATATAGATCGTCCCGTCCTGCACAACCGGCTGTGCTTCGCCGGAGTACCTGGCGCCGGCGCCGGAGCTATTCAGGTGCGTACGCCACACGCCTTTGACGGTCGCGACCGTGTCGCGATTGATCTGCGTCAGAGGCGAGTAGTTCTGGTTGAAGAAGCTTCCGCCGGTCTTCAGCCATTCGGTTCGTGGCGGTGCCTGCTGCGACTGAAGCATCGCAACCGCGAGCACAACGAAGACGAAAGCGGCGACCTTCATGACCGCGGCACCGGCGGTTTGCCGACCATCAGCTCGGGGCGCGCGCCACGGCGCGGCGTGAACTTCTGGACGCGGCCGTTGCCGACCTCGCAGACGTACAGGTTGCCGTCGGGGTCCACCGACGCTCCGTGCATGTTGAGGAATGCGCCGGGATAATCGCCCAGCGATCCCCACGCATAGAGCAGATGTCCTTCGCGGTCGTACTTCACGACCTTCGCGGTCGGATCCTCGAACGCCCAGATCGCGCCGTCGCCGTTCGAATACAGGAAGTTCACCGATGAGGGGTTGTTGAACGGCCACTGATCGACGAACTTGCCGTTCTCGTCGAACACCTGCATCCGCCGGTTGCCGCGATCGCTCACGTAGACGCGGCGCGTCATCGGATCAGACGTGATGCCGTGCACGACGTTGAAGTAGTTGGGACGCGTTTCGTTCGGCGGCGTGCCGCGCTCGCCCCACGCGGTCACGTACTTCCCGTTCTTGTCGAACTTCACCACGCGGTTGCCGTTGTAGCCGTCGGCCACGAACATCGTTCCGTCGGGCAGGAACGTCATGAACGTCGGCCGGTTGAAGTGGGAGCCGTCCGCGCCCTTCTGTCCGACGGTGCCGATCGTCTGCACGAGCTGCTTGCCGTCGTGGGTGAACTTGAAGATCGCGTGGTTATGGTCGTCCACGATCCAGACGTATTTCTGCGGGTCGTACGGGCTGATGTAGATGGCGTGCGGGCGGCGCAGCATCTTGTCCCACTGCGTCCACTGCTCGACGATGTCACCGTTGCGATTGAAGACGAGAACCAGGTGCTCCCAGCGCGAGTCGATGCTGGGACGTCCCTTGTACGCCTGCGCGGGATCGTCGGGATCGGCGCCGGGCGCGCCGCCTCCGGGCGGGCTCGCGTACTGGCCTTGTGATGCGTGGAGGAATGGCACCTCGCCGACCGGGAACGAGAGGCTCGGACCGATCTGCGGAATCGCCGCGACGGGCGGCCGCGTCAGCTTCGGCAGCTCGCCCATCTGAATGAAGAAGACGCGATCGGCGGTTTCCGCGAAGCAGGCTTCGCCGGCGCCCCACGTCCACTGCTCGTGGCCCGGCAGCTGCGACAGCGGCTGCGGCCAGTCGCGCGCCACGTCGTACGGGCCCGTGATGTCCCAGCCGCCCTTCTCTCCCGGAACGGCGGCGAAGCCCGAGCCCGGCTGCGCCTGACTGTATAGAGAAAGCGTGGTCATCGCGGCGAACAGGCCAACGGCAAACGCCGCGATCGCGGTGAGGACTACCGCCGAATGCTTCCGCATGAGACCTCCAGGCGCGTGAGAGTCTCACGCGCCCGAAGGCCTCAGGTCAAGGAAGTAATGAGAGAGGCTACGGGGTCAGCAGGCGCACCCACGGTGCGCTGACCTCGATCGGCTCTCCGGTTTCCAGGCGACCCTTGAACCGCGTCTGCGCGTAGTGAGGCTTCCCGTAACCGCTGCACCACTTCGTTTGAATGCGCACGGTGCCGTTGCCACGAATCTGGATCACTTCCGGGTTCGTGCTGGTGTACCGGCCGTCGAAGAAGTTCTCACGCTGGTTGAACGTGATCGCGAGGCCGCTGTCGTTGACCAGCACCTGCTCGTAATACCACGTGTATGGGTGGTTCGTCTGGCACGACACGATGGGTATCGGCACCCCGCTGTGCGTCACCGGCTCCGGCTCAACGTTGATGTGCATCGTCGGACTCGCGGTCGGATCCGTCGGCACCGGCACACCAGGCTGCGCCTTCGGCGGTGGCCCAGGCGGCCACGGACTCGGCGGCGTGTTCGGCGGATAGACGACCGGCGCGCCGTCCGCCAGCGTGCCGAGTGGACCAGCCGGGTCCGCCAGCATATCGATGAACACCGACGCGGAGGTCGCGACGGCGGGCGCCCCAACCGGGCTGGCGACGGTTGGCGACGGCTGATCGCCGCACGACGCGATTATCACGCCGGCGACGGTTACTGCGAGAAGGGACGCAAGCACTCTAGGCGACATTTCTACTCCTACAAACTCGAGGGTTCGACACCGTCACTCGCGCTCAGTTCGGCAAGGGGTGAGCCATGAGCTGAAGCGCCGGAAATCCTAGGATTTCCAGAGATTTCGATTCGGCAAACGGATGCGCTGAGGAGTCGCGCCGGGAGTTTTGGGAGCGCCGCAGCAGTTAAAGGGAAAAGAAAGGCAGAAGCATGCGGAGTTAGGATCATACGGTCCTGTAATGTCATATGATGTCCTACCATTCTGGCCGCCTCTGTTCTGGAACGGCACAAGAATCCAGGGGCAAAAAGCGCCAACTTGAGTCGGTAAGTAGCTGATGGTGCTGCGCTTATGAGCCAAATGCCGGGCTGGATGGAATATTGCTCAACTGGACAGTCGAATGAGGCTACTCAAACAACGCACGTGGTTGGCGGTTGCCGCGCTGGTAATCGTTCAAACCCCGGCCATGTTCGCCGTCAAAAGCGCAACATCGCCAAAACGAGCCCGCGTCGACCGCCAGATCGAACAGATCGAGTCGTCGACCGGGACCAGCGGCACAGTCAGCGTGATCATCCGTCACGACGGCTCAACCGACTGGAATTCCCTCCTGAAGACTTTGAAGAGCAAGGGCATCAAGGTCGGCAGGCAGGCCCGCCGGTCCGGCGCGATCTCTCTGAAGATCTCGAAGACGGACCTGGCGTACCTCGAAACACTTCCGGGCGTCGGTTCAATTTCCGGCGACGCTCCGGTTGCTTCCGATCCGATGTCCGCGCAAAACGTCTTCGATCAGGGCGGTGCGGGCGGAGTCAGGAAGGCCAGTCAACTGCGCGACCAGCTCGGATTCACCGATTCCGATCCCACCGGTAACGGGATCGGTGTCGCGGTGATCGATTCCGGCATCGCGGCCGTCCCCGATCTCGCAGGGCGCATCAGCGCGTTCTACGACTTCACCAACGGCCAGGGCGGTATTCCGGCAGCGCCTGTTGACGGCTACGGACACGGCACGCACGTCGCCGGCCTCATCGCCGGAAGCGGCGCGCTGTCCGAAGGGCAGTTCGAAGGCGTGGCGCCGAATGCGCATCTGATCGGGTTGCGCGTCCTCGACAACAGCGGCAGCGGATCGTCGAGCGATGTCATCGCCGCGCTCGAATTCGCGATCGCCAACAAGGATGCACTCGGCATCGACGTGATCAACATGTCGCTCGGCCATCCGCCGTACGAGTCGGCCGCGACCGACCCGATGGTGCAGGCGGTTGAAGCCGCGTCGCAAGCGGGCATCCTCGTCGTCGTGTCGTCCGGCAACGTCGGCGTCAATCCGTCGACGAACCAGGTCGGCTACGGCGGCGTCCTCTCACCGGGCAACGCGCCGTCCGCGTTCACCATCGCGTCGGCGAAGACGCAGGGGACGGTGGATCCGAACGACGACCGGATCGCGAACTACAGCTCGCGCGGTCCGACGTGGTTCGACGGCTTTGCGAAGCCGGACTTCGCGGTGCCGGGACAGAACGTCGTGGCGCCCTCGGCGCCGGGCAACTTCCTGGCGACGAACTATCCGTCGCTCCTCGTCGACGACAGCTACGGCGGCAAGACCTACATGGCGTTGAGCGGCACCAGCATGGCCGCCGGCGTCGAGAGCGGTCTTCTTGCGGTCGTGCTCGAAGCGAGCCGCGCGGCGTTCACATCGACGCCCGGCGTGCACCTGTCGGGCAATGCGATCAAGGCATTCAGCGAATACACCGCGCTGTCGATGCACGATGCCAACGGCGTCGCCTACGACCGTCTGTCGCAGGGGGCGGGGCGCGTGAACGGGCAGGGCTTGCTGAGTCTCGTGCGCTCGGTGGATCCCGGTGTCCCCGCAGGATCGCCGTGGATCGTCGCGCCCGTCCTCTCCTACAGCGTCTACAACGGGGTCGTCTTCCCATGGAGCGAGAACATCGCCTGGGGCCAGAACCTCGTATGGGGCGAGAACATCATCAACGCGAACAATCTCGTCTGGGGCGAGAACATCGTGTGGGGCGAGAACATCGTCTGGGGCGAGAACCTCGTCTGGGGCGAGAACATCGTCTGGGGCGAGAACCTGGTCTGGGGCGAGAACATTGTCTGGGGCGAGAACCTCGTCTGGGGTGAAAACATCGTCTGGGGCGAGAACCTCGTCTGGGGTGAGAACAAGGTGGCGGGCGAAAACATCCTCTGGGGTGAAAAGGCGCCTGAATTACCTGTGCTGCCCGTGGTCGGAAAGAGGGTGCACTGATGGATGCACAGCTCATTTCGACGCAGCAGGCGATGACGAACCTCGAGCCGATTCGCTTCGACGCGCCGTACGCGGCGCCGGCACCGGAGCTGGTCTCCGACTGGACCAGGGGCCTGCCGATCTTCAGTGGCCAGCGCATGATGCTGCGCGAGCTCGTGAAGGCCGATGCGACGACGCTGCTCTCGATGCTCTCGACCGAGGAGGTTGCGAAGTTCATTTCGCCGCCGCCGACGACGCCCGCGGGCTTCGAAAAGTTCATCCAGTGGGCGATCAAGGAACGCGAGGCTGGCCGTCAGATGACGTTCGGCATCGTGCCTGAGGGATTCGACCAGGCGGTCGGTCTCGTGCAGGTCCGCGCGATCGCGCCGAGGTTCTCGGTCGCGGAGTGGGGATTCGCGGTGGGCTCGCCGTTCTGGGGAACGGGGCTGTTCCTCGCGAGCGCGAAAACGGCGGTCGACTTCGCCTTTCAGCATACCGAGGTGAACCGCCTCGAGGCGCGCGCCGTCGTCCAGAACGGCCGCGGCAACGGGGCCCTGCGGAAGATGGGCGCGGTGCAGGAGGGCGTCCTCCGCGGCTCGCTGCTGAAGGACGGGAAATACCTGGATCAGATCATGTGGTCGATCGTGGCCCGCGACTGGTACCAGGCCAAGGCGGTGTGGGAGTCTCCGGTTAACTAGGCTTCCGCGCGCGATCGCGGCAACTCCTGTGTGTGGATACGGGCCGCTTGACCATTTGGTGAAGCGGCCCTATTTTTTTGGGCGTGAACGGGAGGACGGAATGAGATTAATGGTGTGTGCGTGTGCAGTCCTCATGCTGCTCACGCAGGCAGGCGTGGGGCACGCTCAGACGACCGGCGGTGTCGACGTGAAGATCGGCACGCTCGGCATCGGCTTCGACGGGGCGGTGGGCATCAACGGGAAATCGAACGTCCGCGTCGGCGTCAACTTCTTCACCTATAACCACGATTTCGACAACGACGGCATCACGCTGGCGGCGCACCTGAAGCTGCGATCGGTGATGGCGCAGTACGACTTCTTCCCGACCGGCGGCGGCTTCCATGTGAGCCCCGGCGTGATGATTGACAACGGCAACCGCGTGGATGCCGACGCGTTCGTGCCCGCGGGGCAGCAGTTCACGCTCGGCGGCGAGCGGCTGATGAGCAATCCGTCGAATCCCGTCAACGGATCGGCGAAGGTGGATTTCGAGAAAGTGGCGCCGGCGGTGACGATCGGCTGGGGCAACATCGCGCGGCGCGGCGATCGCCGCTGGACGATTCCGGTGGAGCTCGGCGTCGTCTTCTCACGCTCGCCGAAAGCGGTGTTGAATCTCGGTGGCAGCGCGTGTCTGCCGAACGGCACCAACTGCCGCAACGTCGCGACCGAGCCGCAGCTTCAGGCGGACGTCCGTCAGCAGGAAGCGAACCTCAATGGCGACATCGAGATCCTGAAGATTATTCCGGTGATCTCGTTTGGCTTCGGATACCGGTTCTAGGTCGTTCGTTCCGAACCCCGAACGATTCGAACGTTTAGATCGATGCAAACTGGATGCAGACGGGCCGTGGCACCTCCGCCTTCGCGCCCGTCGGCATCATTTTTCCCGTTTCTGCATCGACGGCAAACGTCACGACGTTGCCGGTGCCCTGATTGCCCGCGAAGAGGAACCGTCCACCCGGTTCGAACTGGAAACCGCGCGGTGTCGCACCCCCGCTCGAAACGATGTCGACAAGGGTCATGCGTCCGCTCGCCTGGTCGATGCGGAAGATCGCGATGCTGTTGTGGCCGCGGTTGCTGCTGTAGACGAACTTGCCGTTCGGGTGCACGTGCACGTCCGCCGGTGAGTTGTTCATCTTGAAGTCGGCGGGAATCGTCGGCACCGTCTCCAGCAGATTGATGTCCGCGGTGCTCGCCTCGTAGCGGTAGCAGGAGAGGCTCGACTGGCGCTCGTTGACGACGTACACGCAGGGCAGCGTCGGATGGAATGACGAGTGCCGCGGCGCGATGCCTGGCTCCGTCTTCAGCATCTTTCCCTCGGCGAGCATCGTCGATCCGTTCGCGACGCGGTACGTGTACACGCGATCGCAGCCCTTGTCGCAGGCGACGAGCATCCGCTGGCTCGGATCCCAGTTGACCGAGTGGGCGTGCGCGCTGCGCTGCGTCACCTTGTCCACGCTCGTCGTCCGCTCGAGAACGGCGACGTCCGAGGGCTTGTCGAGGATGCCATCCGCCTTGATGGGGAGCAGCGCCACGGTGCCGTCGTCCCAGACCTTCTCGATCTCGGGGACGCCGTTCTTCTTGACGATGCGGACGGACGGATCGTAGTTGCCGTGATTGGCGACGGTGACGCGCGAGCCGGCCTTGTCGATGGAGATGTACGCGGGCCAGACGCCCATCGACGGCTGCGTGCCGACGTGCGCGATCGAACCGTCGGACGGACTGATCATGAACGTCAGCACCGCGCCGCCGCCGTACTCGTTGTCGTAGCTTTCGACCTCGTTGGTGGCGTAAAGGTACCGCCCGTTCGGATGCACGGCCAGGTAGCCGGTGTTCATCTTGTCGAACTCCTGGCCGGTGCGCATGACGGGCGTCATCGCGCCGGTTGCGGTGTCGACCGAGAACACGCTGATGCCGCCGCCGTTGCCGACGCCGATGCCGGGACCCGAGGTCCACGACGCCACGTAGGCAAACAGCCGCGTCGGAGGCTGCGCCTGCAGCGCGGCGTGTCCGGCCATGACGCCGGCGCCGACCGCTGCCAGAAACTCCCGCCGGGAAACGTCGTTCGTCTTCATGAGGCGAGATTCTCGGCGGGTTGGGTCGAAACGGTCAAATCAGCAGCTCTTGCTCGCCGCCACGTCCCAGCAGCTGTCGTACTGGATTCTGTTCAGCGTGATGCTCGACGCGATCTTCGTGTAGTCGAACGTGTAGACGGCAAACGGTGTCTGACTGCCGATCTCGAACACCTCGACCGCCTTCAGCAGCGGCACCGACATCCCATCGATGAACTTGGTCACGTTGAGATCGGCGAACGTCGCTTTGCCGGCTCCGCCCGCCGCCGCGGGTGGCCCTTCCGCGTCGCGGCCGTCGCGTCCGGCAGGACCTTCGGGTCCGGTCGGGCCTGCCGGACCGGTCGCGCCCGTCGGTCCCGCGGCCCCTGTCGGCCCGGCGGGACGGCGTGCGTTCCACGTCAGCAGCGTTTCGTTGCCCCGGCATGCCTCGCCGGCGGAGATGATTCGCAGGTTTCCGTGTGGTCCGACGCAGCCGCGAATGATGCCGTCCTGCGCGAATACACGAGCGCCGCTCGGCGTCAGCGCGCCCGCCACGCTGACGATCGCCGCGCAGGCGACCCGCGCGGCGCCAGATCGAATGTTCATGGAGAACCTCCTCGGGGGAGGAGGATGCGGATTATGTCATTCGCTACGCGATGACTTTGGGCTCGAGCGGGAGGATTCGATCGCGACGTTGGTCACCGGGAGCGGCGCCATCTGGACGGCGAGATTCGTCCACCGATGCGGGCGCCAGCAACGAAACTGCCGCGCCAGCGTGATGAGTCTTCGATGCCGCACGGCGTCAGCGGTTCTGCGCCGTCGTGCGTCCGGCCGGACCATCCGGCACGAGCATGCGGATGACGCCATCCTGACGCGACGTGATGAACAGCTCGCCGTCGCGGCTGCGCCCGATGTGCAGATCCGCGCGGCTGATCTTGCTGCCCATCGTCTTGTCGATCAGCTCCTGCAGCGTCACGTTCGTCTTCGCACCGGCAGCGTCGACTGTGTACAGCTGAACCTCCTCAATCGGCGCCACGGTCTGCGGGATGCCGTCGTCGGCTTTCTTCAGCGCGGCGACGTCGGACGCGAAGATCCGGCCGCGCTGGATGTCGCCGAACACGAATTTGCCCCGCAGCTGCGGAATGCGTCCGTGATAGGTGAAGCCGTCGGTGACCGACGCGCCCTCATCATGGTCGTACACCGCGACCGGATACGTGAAGCCGTCCTTCTGGCGGCCGCTCAGAATGTCGGCGGGCAGCGTGAACAGCTGGTTCAATTCGCCACGCAGCGTGCCGCGCGCGTTCTCGAAGTACCCCTCGCGCTTCATCCACCCGTAGTTCTCGCCGTTGCGGACGATGTTGATCTCTTCGATCTGGTTCATCCCGATGTCCGACGCGAACATCGTCCCGTCGGTGAGATCCCACGACAGGCGGTGCGCGTTGCGGAAGCCGTACGCGTAGATCTCGCCGAGCGTCTTCGGATCGCCGTCGGCGGCGAACTTGTTCGCCATCGGAATCGTGTAGTCGCCGAGCCCCTTGACGCCGTGCGTCACCGACGGACTGCGCGGATCGATGCGCAGGATCGCCGTCATGATCGTGTCGAGCCGCTGCGTCTGCGCCGGATTGTTCGCCTTCGGTCCGCCGCCGTTGCTGAAGCCGTGGTCGCTGCCGCTCGTATACAGCAGGCCGTAATCCACATCACCGGGCTTCGCGGTCGGATTGAATTCGAGCGCGCCCATCGGATGCGTGAGGTTCTGCACCACATGCGCCTCGCGCAGCAGCTCGCGGCGCGTCCCCTGGAACGTGTTCGCGGCGGGATTGGTGGTGTGCCACTCCGTGATGATGTTGTGGTACGTCACATCGTTGATCGTGTAGCCGGGCGGAATGAAATCCGGCTTCTTCGGATTGCCAGGTCCACGCTCGGCGTGCACGGTGTAGAGCAATCCGTTGCGCGCGAAGTCGGGGTGGAACGCGAAGCCGATGAATCCGCTCTCGAGCCGGTTGTAGACCGCGAGCGGAAACGCCTCGCCGACGTTCAAATAGACGTGCGGCAGGTTGTTCGCATCGAGCTGATAGAGCAGCCCGCGCGAATCGTTGACGAAGCGGCGGCCGTCCGGCAGGTCTTTCACGAAGCTGATGCGCGCCCAGCCGGATGGCGACACGTCCTGTTCGACAGGCCGCAGGCCGCGCGTATCCGGCAGCCGTACGAGATCCCTGATCTGCACGGCGAGCCCGCGTTTCTGAATCGGCTCCGGAATCGGATTGCTGGTGATCTGGCCGACGAGCGGTGTGACGGCGGCGAGCGCCAGGATGGTGGCCACGGCGAGGGCTTTCGGTGCGCGCATAGGACCTCCACGCGGACCTGAAAGGTCCGCGCCGCCTATCTTAAATGGGGTCGGGGGTCATTTTTCGAGGACACCTGCACGCCAATCGCCGCGTGCGATGGCGGCCCTATTGTCGTGGCGAAACGAGCTGAAGACGAGGCCTTCCACGCGGGGAATCGCACGAAGCTCCCGCTCGACCTGCTCACACCGTTCACGCCACTGTCGTGCGACAAAGAGCCTGGTCGTGCCTGCTTCAACCGCCGGTGCGTACGTCGTTCGCAGATGATCGGCGAGCGCCGGCATCCCCTCACCGTCGAGATAGTTCTGCAGGTACCCGCTGCCGCGATGCATCGGCCACAGCTGATGCCACATCGACGGACACTGCGAGGAGTTCTGGTCGACGACGAGGTGATCGAGGAGTCCGCGGCGAATCCATTCGCGCCACTGCAGCGTCGTGTTGCCAAGCGGTGGACCGAGCAGATCGCCGCGGGCGATGCCGACGCCAATCGGCCGGCCGAGCGCCGCGCGCAGCTCCGTCAGCAGCGCGGTGATGAAGTCGCCGAGCAGATCGCGCCACGCCTGACGATCGAACTCC
>QHWQ01000099.1:23277-27705 GCA_003222635.1 Acidobacteriota bacterium
CCGGATACGCCAGCGAGACGACGCCGCGCTGACGCGTTCGGCCCTCACGATCGACCACGAGCCACTCGGGGTGCTCGCGCGTCAGCTCGCTCTGCCACGAGACGTGCCGGCCGTGCATCGCGTTGTGATGGCTCCGCTCACGCTCCCGGCTCGAGGCAAGCGGCCATCCTTCGTCGAAGAGCGGCACATACATCCACGCCTGCAGGCCGGCGTCGTGTGCGCGCGCCGGCACTTCCTCGAAGTCGTCCCACGTGATGGATCGAGCCGCGGCGAGCGACGGATGGCGATAGCCGCGCGCCGCATGGAAGCGTCCAGGAATCCGCGCGCGCAGCACGCGCCAGTGCAGCGCGCCCGCTCCCAGCTCGTCGTGCCACACGCGCATCCGCCGCGCCACTTTGTCCGGCGTGTCGAGACGGCCATCCCCTTCGCCGAACGTCAGATGATCCGCCCACGAGACGCTGACGATATTCATCGCCCCCTTAGTTTGCACGACGAATTTTCCGGTGGCGCGCCGGGTGGATGCAGGCGCAGCATAATCGCCCTTTCCTTCGAACTGTTCTGTCCCCCCCGTCGGCCCCATCTTTTTCAGGAGGCCAGCATGTCAGATTGGTTCAAGAACGCTACTCTGGTCGGCGGTTCCCCCACGCAGCCGGCCAGCAAGGGTGCGGCAGCCATGTCCACGCGCGCGATGCCCACGCGCGCAGCCGCCGGACAGCCGGCCGCGGCCCCAGCCGCCGCCGGCCCTGGCGACGCCGCACTGACGCACGTCGCACCTGGCCTGGGCTACAACAGCTTCACCGGAAGCAAGTGCGGCTATCCCATGGAGGATGCGCCGCTCGAGACCATCCCCGCGAACGCCACGGGGCAGAAGGTCACCTACGACATCACGTCGATCACGAGCGCCAGCGAGCTGCGCGCGAAGATCGGCGTGTCGGCCGAGGCGTCGTTCTCGGGCTTCGGCGTCGATGCCAGCGCCAGGGCGCAGTGGTCGCGCGAACAGGCAACCAGCACGTTCAGCTCGTACCTGCTCGTGCGCATCTCGGTCCGCAACGCGAGCCTGCGCCTCAGCGAATTCAGGCTGAACGCCAACGCGCTCGCCCTGGTTGCAAAGCCCGATTTCATCAAGGAGTTCTACAGGCGCTACGGAGACTCCTTCATTTCCGACTACATCACCGGCGGAGAGTTCCTCGGCCTCTACGAGTTCCAGGCGCGGAGCGCGAAAGACCGTCAGGACGTCGCTGCGACAGTCCAGGGCGCCGGCGCCATGTGGAAGGCGAGCGGCGACTTCGCGTCGACGATCGAACAGCTCGACGTCAGCGCAGATATCCGTCTGTCCGTGTTCATCGAAGGCGGGCAGAGCGCGCTGCCCGCGTTCTCGCCGGAAAAGGTGCTCGAGTTCGCGCAGCAGTTTCCGAACGCGGTCAATCCGGTCAGCGGCTTTCCGGTGCTGTACGACACGGACATCACCGATTACTACAAGGTCGAGGGCTTCCCGGCATCCGTCGATCTTCCCTTCGCCGCGAACCACCGGCTCCTCGATCAGCTCGCGAAGGAAATGGATCGCGTCCGCGCGGGCCGCTCGTCGCTGAACTTCATCCGCGACAATCGCGGCGAGTTCAAGGAGAAGACGATCAACGAGAAGCACCTGCGCGACACGCTGCAGGACGCCGAGAACACGATCAACGGCCTGGCGCAGACGCTTGCCGACAACGCCTGGCAGCCGGGCGCCTCGATCGATCTGACCGCCGTGCGCGGGAAGCTCGACGAGCTGGCCGACGCGCTGCCGGAAGCGAAGCCGGCGCAGGTCGTCGTCCCCAGGCAGCTCCGTACGACGCAGCCCGGCAAGGGCTTCTACGTGATCGGCAATCCACACACCGGCAGAATCCTCGACATCCCCGGCAATCACAAATCGGCCGGCGCCTACCTCCAGATCTGGGATCGCTGGGATGGCGAGAATCAGCTCTGGCGCTTCGAGAAGCTGCCCGATGGCTCCTACATCATCAAAAGCGCGTGGAACAACCTGGTTGTAGACGTCTCGGGGAAGTCGTGGTCTGACGGCGCGGACATCATTACCTGGGACTCCAACGACGGCAGCAACCAGAAGTGGCGGCTCGACGCGCAGCCGGACGGAACGGTGATCATCCGCAGCTGCATGAGCGACAAGGTCCTGGATATCAAGGGGGGCGGCGCCGGGAACGGCGCCAAGGTCCACCAGTGGACGCAGCACGGCAACTGGAACCAGATCTTCTTCATCGAGGAGGTGCTCGCGCTGAAGTAGGGAACCGGAGGTATGCTCACGTCCCATGAGACGACCTTGTCTGCTTGTCCTGATCCTGCTCAGCGCCGGCCGCACCGGTCTGGCGTGGGATCTGCCCGCAGATAACGCGACTCTCGGCCGGCAGGCGATCGCTGAGATTCTTGCCGACCAGGAGTTTCCCGAGACGAGCTCGTATACACAGCGCATCGACTTCATCGACTTCACTGCCCACGGCCAGCCGTTCACGCAGGTCGTCATCACGCTCACGCCGAACGAGCCGCAACTGCGCAACGGCAAACGGATCGTGGTCGTCGGCGGGGAGCCGGGCAGCGAGTACGGGATGGATTTCATCTCGACGGTGGAGAAGCGCGACGGGCCGGCGATCTGGCTCGCGCGCCGCGGCGTCACGTTCGTCGCGCTCACGCGCGTCGGCCGCTGGAATTTCCTCGCGCCCGGGAGCGATGGATCGTGGGAGAGCGTGGCCTTGCAGCAGCGGATGCCGATCTTCACGCGAACGCAGAAAATCTATTGGGCGTCGAGCGCCATCGTCAGCCGCGTTCCGACGTCGTAGCCCAGCGTGACCGCCCGCAGGTAATGCTCGCCGGTGGCGCCGACATCCTCCCCGACCGCCAGCGCCGCCGGCACGACCGACGCGCCGGGATGCGACTGCGACGGGCCGTGCGAGTCGTCTGTTTCATCGGAGTGCGCCATCACGCCGTTGACGAGCGCCGGCGCGTTGGCAACATCGACGATCTCTACGAGCACAGCGCGCTGCGTGTGCGGGAGCGGGGGCTCGACGACTTCGAGGTGTATACGAAGCATGTCGATGCGGCGACGCGCGCCGCCTGGTGGAAGGCGGCGCTGCGGTCGCCGCGTTTCAAAAGCACGGAAGATGCAGCGATGTATCTCGACGCGTCGGCGCTCGCCGAGCAGGGCGTCCGTCTCTGGCAGTCGGCGTTTCTACCCGCAGCGGAACGGACGCACGGCTTCGCGGCGCTGATGCAGTCGATGTTCGAGCCAAGCTATCCGCCGGCGGAGTTGAAGCGCGTTGCGGTGCTCGATTTGAACGGCACCGAAGACGAGACGCTGCCGCCGGCCACGGTGGACGCCAATCGATCCGTGATGGAGCGGTACGCGAGAAAGTATCGCGTCGGCCGCGTCGACGGATATCATCACTATCTGTTCACGCAGGACAGCATCAAGGTGGTAGGCACACTATGGCTGCGATACATCGACGCGGGATACTTCGACTAGGCGCACTGACGCTCTGCGCCGCCGGCTCGTCGTCCATCCGCCTGCTCGCACAGGCGGTCAGTCCCGCGATGACAACGCTGAGCAGCTACATGGCCGCGGCCAAAGATCGCGCGGTGCCGGCGGAGGTTGCCGAGAAGGCGAAGCATCACATCCTCGATACGTTCGCCGCGATGATCTCCGGCTCCGAGCTGCCGCCCGGCAAGGCCGCGCTCGCGCTGGCGCGCGCGCAGGCCGGCAAGCCCGTCGCCACCGTCATCGGCTCGCGCACGTCTACCGGACCGATGGACGCGGCGCTCGTCAACGGCGTGATGGCGCACTCCGATGAAACAGACGACTCGCACGGCCCGTCGCAGTCGCATCCCGGCGCGTCGGTCGTGCCGGCGGCGCTGGCGGTCGGGGAGGATGTCGGCGCCACCGGCGAGCATTACCTGCGGGCGGTCACGCTGGGCTACGACGTCGGAACGCGGCTGACGATGGCGCTCGACGCGATTGCGTTCAGAAACGACACCGGGCGCAGCACGCACTCGTTCGCCGGAAACTTCGGTTCCGCCGCGGCCGCCGGGTGCATGGCGGCGCTCACCGCGCAGCAGATGCGGTGGCTCCTCGACTACGCGTCGCAGCAGACAGGTGGATATGCCATCTGGGAGCGCGACACCGATCACATCGAGAAGGGATTCGTCTTCGCCGGCATGCCCGCGCGCAACGGTGTGACCGCGGCGCTGCTCGTCCGATCCGGATGGAACGGCGTGGACGATGTGTTTTCGGGCGATGACAACTTCTTCCAGGTGAACGCGCCGAAAGGCAAACCGGCGCTCCTCGTCGACAAACTCGGCGAGCGCTACGAAGTCGTCAACACCGACATCAAGAAGTGGACGGTCGGCACGCCCATCCAGGCGCCGCTTGACGCGGTCGAGAAC
>QHWQ01000100.1 GCA_003222635.1 Acidobacteriota bacterium
CGATCGCCGCGCCGGCGCGCTGGCTCTGATTGAGCGGATGCCGCGTCGGGAAGTTCATGCGGCTGGTCTGATCGACCACGCCGGCGCCGACCAGCTCGGCGAGCTCGACGAGCAGCTTCATCCCGTTCGGCGTGCGCGCGACGCGATCGACGACGAACACGGGGTTCTCCGCGGCAACGATCATCCGCGCGGCCTGCTCGACCGACGCGGAGTCGCCCTGCGGCACGCTGGGAACCGGCGCTTTCGGAATCTTCGGGAGCTTCCCGATGTCGGCGCCCTGCTCCTGCAGGATGCCGTCGAGAACGAGCACCACCGGCGCCATCGGCGGCGTCACCGCGAGGTTGTAGGCGCGCACTGCGGATTCCGCGTAGTGCGTCAGCGACCACGGCGTGTCATCCCACTTGGTGAAGTCGCGCACCATCAGCGCCGCGTCCTGCACGCCGTGGTACCACTCGGCGGGGCGCCGGACCGCGGCATCGTTGTAGTTGCCGATCACCAGGTAGACCGGCACGCGATCGCACCACGCGTTGTAGAGCGCCATCGACGCGTGCTGCAGGCCGACGGTTCCATGCGCAGCGACGAGCATCGGCTTGCCCTCGGCCTTGTAGTAGCCGTGGGCTATCGCGACCGCTGATTCCTCGTGCATGCACGTGATCATCTCGGGCGCGTGGTTGCCGCCGTAGTTGATGATCGATTCGTGAAGTCCGCGGAAGCTCGATCCGGGATTGGCCGCGACGTATTCGAAGCCGAGCGACTTGAGCACATCGACCATGAAGTCCGACCCGCTGCGCTGATTGTCGCCGATGACCTGCACCTCGCCGGGACCGATCGCTTCGCCGGCGGCGGTCATGATCGGCGTGACGCTCTGGGCGGGTGAGGCGGGTAGGGCGGGTGGGGTGTTTTGTGCCGCGACCTCAGTCGTGGATCCGACGATCGCTGCCGCGCCCGCCAGCGCGCCCTTCTGCAGAAAATTGCGGCGTTTCATGCCGCGAATTGTACATGGACGCCGCTGGTGTGGCCCTCCACGCCATCACCAGCGGCTTAGGTGAGGTGAACGTGCACTAATCCCAAATCGCCTTGCTGTGCATCCGCTCCTCCTTCGACAGCCAGTGGCGCGAACGTCCCGGCCGCCGGTTTTCGGTGTGACGGACACCAGAGCAATCCAGACGCCAGATGAGCTCGATGCGTGTAAAGCGTTGCCTGGCAATGGCATCAGCGGATCACGAATGCGTCGATCTGCTGACGCGCGCCGGGTCGTGTTCCGCCCTCAGGCATCCCAGCGGCGACTAAAATTCACACTCGCGCGAATCCGGCTGATTTCCGCGGATCGAATCGAGCGATCTCGTGTCCTGTCATGATCGGCCCGTGTGACGTGATGAAACACTGTGCGGTGCTGACACTCGTGGCCTGGGGTATCGCGGGAGCTGGTTGCTCGCCGGACGCGCCATCGCCGGCGACCGGCCTGACCGGGATCGTCACGCGCGGCCCGATCGCGCCCGTATGCCGCATCGATCTTCCCTGTGATGCGCCGTTCACCGCGACGTTCAACGTCGAGCGCTCCGGCCGCCGCGTCACGCAGTTTCAATCCGATGCGTCGGGCCAATTCACCGTCTTTCTCGCACCGGGCGGATACACCATTGTTCCGAACGCCGACGCGCCGATCTTCGTGCCGGCCGCGCAAACCAAGCCCGTGACCGTCGCCGATACCGGCACGCTGACCGTTGTGCGACTGATGTTCGATACCGGTATTCGTTGAATTTGGGATTTCCTACGTCGTCTGCGTCCTCGCCAGACGCGCCGGCGTGATGTCGCGGATCGCCGGCGTTCCCATCTGACGCATCGTCAACGTCAGCTCGGCGCGCAGAATCTCGAGGACACGCTCGACACCCTCCTGGCCGAAGGCAGAGAGACCCCAGATGTACGGCCGGCCGATGCCCACTCCGCGTGCTCCCGAAGCCAGCGCCTTGTAGATGTCGGTCCCATGGCGGAATCCGCCATCGACGAATACCGGAATACGGCCGCCGACCGCCTGCACGACGTCCGGCAGACAGTCGATCGTGGCGCGAAGCGTTTCGGTGGCGCGTCCGCCGTGATTCGAGACGATGATGCCGTCAGCGCCGTGTTCGACGGCGAGCTTTGCGTCTTCGGCGCTGTCGAGCCCCTTGAGCAGCACTTTCATCCGCGTCAGTTTCTTCAGGCGGTCGACGTACTCCCACGTCGCCTCCGGCGGATTCGTGCGCGTGTCGCTGAGACCCTCGTACATCGGATTATGGACCCTGGTTCCGGGACCGTTGACGTGACAGGCGATGCAGTTGCGCGTGTCCTGACGTGCGAACCGGGTCGCCGTCGGCGTGTTTCTGCCCGCGAGCAGATCGACCGTCCATGCAATCACCGGACATCCGGCATCCTCGACCCGCTTGACCAGCTTCTCGGTGTCGCTCCACGCGCGTGGCATGTAGAGCTGATACCACGGAGCGCCGCCGTACGCCTTGGCGACCTCCTCGAGCGCTGTGCTGGTGGCCGACGACAGAATCATCTGGTGCTTCTTCGCGCGCGCGGCGCGTGCGGTCGCGAGCTCGCCTTCGCGAAAGAACGCCTGCTGCCCGCCGACGGGACAGACGAAGATCGGAGTCTCCCATTTCGCGCCGAACACGTCGACGCTCAGATCTGCTTTCGAGACATCCACCAGCCGGCGCGGTTTGAGCCCGATGTGTTTGAAGGCCTCCATGTTCGTCTGCAGCGTGAGGTTGTCCTCGACACCGGTGGCCATGTAGCCCCAGTGCGCAGGCGGCAGCGCGCGTCGCGCGGCTTCCTCGAAGTCCATCACCTGGAGGAAGTCCTTGGCGGCGGCCGGCACCGCATCATGCGATGCGGCCAGCTGTTGCGCCCAGGCGCGCGTGGCTGGAGCGACAACAGCGCTGGCGGCGATGAAGAGGAGGAACTCGCGGCGATTCTGCGGGAGCAATGAACGATTCTCAGTCATGGGCGCCACCTCGAACGAACAGACGATACAGCAGAAAGTCGAGGCCGAAGCTACAAACTTCAGCCACGGGTTGAATCCCTGGAGAACGGGTGGCCGCCGATTCGCGTGGCCGTGCTCGAGTTCCCGACTATGGAGCAGGCGCGCGCCTGGTATCACTCGCCGGAATATGCGCCGTTGATACCGATTCGAATGAAAGCCGCGAAGTCGCGGCTGACGCTGCTCGAGGGTGTCTAGCGCCGTTTCGAAAGCGCAAGATAGAGAACGAAGCTAAGACCGAAGGTGACGAACCAGGCGTAGGTGTAGAGCGAATCGAGGAACGTCGGGTTCGCCACGGTGCCGCCGGGAGTCGTCGCCGCTCGCAGGAACCCCGGAATGACCGGCAGCACCGCGACGACGAGCGCGATCACCGCGCGCGGGTTGATGCCGCCCGAGTAGGTGTAGCGTCCTTCCACCTTGAAAAGATCCACCGGCGAGAGCTCGCGCCGCCGGAGGATCCAGTAGTCCGCAATGAGAATCCCTCCGATCGCCCCCATCAGGCTCGAGTAGCCAATCAGCCACGTGAAGATGTACGCCGCCGCGTCGGCGTACAGCTTCCACGGCAGCATGATGATGCCCATCACCGCGGTGATGAGTCCGCCGATCACGTAGCTGATCCGCCGCGGCGCCAGACTCGAGAAGTCGTTCGCCGGCGACACGACGTTGGCCGCCATGTTCGTCGTCAGCTGCGCGAGCAGGACGATGAGCGCGCCGAAGATGATGACGGGCGCGCTGCCGATGCGCGCAATCAGCGCGACGGGATCCCAGATGGCTTCGCCGAACAGCACGATCGTCGCGCTCGTGACCGCCACGCCGATGAACGCGAACGCCGTCATCGTCGCCGGCAGGCCAAGCGCCTGGCCAAGCGCCTGCGACCGCTGGCTGCGCGCGTAGCGGGTAAAGTCAGGAATGTTCAGGCTGAGCGTCGCCCAATAACCGACGTTCGCGGTCAGCGCGGCGGGGAAAAGGCGCCAGAACGGCACGTGCGTGGTTTGCAACCTGATCGACTCGGACAGAATGTGACCGAGCCCGCCGCCGCGGATGACCGCCCACCCAAGCAGCAGCGCGCCGCCGCCAAGCAGCAACGGCGCCGACCACCCTTCGAGCTTCTTAATCCCCTCGAGTCCATTGACGATGATCCAGACCTGGATGGCCCAGAAGATGGCGAACGAAATCCAGATGCCGATGGCGATACTCGCCCAGCCGGGCCACGCGGCAACCAGCAGCGTGTTGAGCGCGAGCGCGCCGATCCATGTTTGAATGCCGAACCAGCCGCAGGCAACGAGCGCGCGGAGGATCGCGGGAATGTTCGCGCCGCGCACGCCGAAGCTCGCGCGGCAGAGCACGGGGAAGGAGATCCCGTACTTCGTGCCCGCGTGCGCGTTGAGAATCATCGGCAGCAGGACGATGACGTTGCCGAGGAGAATCGTCACCATCGCCTGCCACCAGGTCATGCCCTGCTGCATCAGACCGGAGGCGAGCGTGTAGGTCGTGATGACCACGCTCATGCCGATCCAGAGCGCGGCGATGTGATAGGTGGTCCACGTGCGCCGCGAGAGCGCCGTCGGCGCGAGATCCGGATTCCAGAGCGGGCTGCCCGATAGATCCTCGTGAACCTCGACGAAGTCCTGATTTAAACCACGAAGGTCACGAAGTTCGCGACCTTCGTGGTTGAATTTCATCGCTCGGCCGCCGCTTCAGCGGCGGCGTAGCCTTCCGCGTCGTAGCCGCCGTGATAGTCCTTCGAATCCGGCCTGCGGATGCGCGAGTGTTGCACGACCCGATCGCGGCGGATGCCGCGGAAGTCTTCGAGCGTGTTCCAGCCGTGGCGCTCCATGGCCGCCTTCATCCCGGCAATGAGCGACTTGATCACGTTCGGGCCGATCGCATGATCGAGCATCGCCGCCGTGCAGACCTGCACGGTGCCGCAGCCAAGCAGGAAGTAGTTCAGCGCGTGCGAGAAGTCGGCGATGCCGCCGATGCCGGAGAACGCCTTGTCCGGGAACGCCTGCGTGAGCTGCGCCATCTTCGCCATCGATAGCGGCAGGATCGACGGACCGCCAAGCCCGCCGCTCGACACCAGGCCGTCGACGTTCATCTCGAACTCGAGCGTTTCGGGATCGATGACCGGCAGCGACGGGAAGGTGTTCGACGAGACGATCGCATCCGCGCCGCCGAGGAACGCGCCGCGCGCCTCGACGACGATGTCGGTTGTGGACGGCGTGAGCTTCGCCCACACGGGCACGCGCGCAACTTCCTTGACCACCTCGGCGACAACGGAGATGAGCTCCTGATCCTTGCCGATGTTCGAGCCCATGTCCTTGCGGTCCATGTGCGGGCAGGAGAGGTTCAGTTCCAGCGCATCGGCGCCTTCGTCCTGACACGCCTTCGCGAGCGTCTGCCAGTTCGACAGCTCCTGATCGCTGCCCGAGCCCGCCATGATCGACGCGACGAGAATGTGCTTCGGGTACGCCTGCTTGACGCGCGCAATGCGAGGCACCCACCAGTCGAGCGTCTTGTCCGAGATCAGTTCCCAGTTCCACGACGACTGCAGCACGGCGCCCGCCCGCTTCTGCATCGACAGGCGCGGCGAGCTTGCGTCGGCGCGGAGGAACTTTGTCTTCGGTCCGTCGACGTTCACGACCGGATGCAGGCCGATCGTTTTCGTGACCACACCGCCCCAGCCCGCATCGAACGCGCGCATGATGTTGCTGTCCGATTCGGTCGGCGGCGCGGACGACAGCAGGAACGGGTTCTCGAACCGGAGCCCTGTAAATACCGTGGAAAGCTGCGCGGCCATGCTCGACTCCCTTTGGGAAAACGGCACTATATAGCAGAATTCTGACGTGAGCACCCTCCTCATCAAGAACGGAATCGTCGTCACCGCGACCGATATTTACGAGGGTGACGTGTTCGTCGACGGCGAGAAGATCGCCGCGATCGGAACGGCGCTGCAGATGAGCGCCGATCGCGTCATCGACGCCAAACGGAAGTACGTCTTTCCGGGCGGCATCGACGTCCACACGCACCTCGACATGCCGTTCGGCGGGACGACGTCAGCGGACGACTTCGAGTCGGGCACCATCGCCGCCGCGTTCGGCGGCACGACCAGCGTCGTCGACTTCGCGATTCAGTACAAAGGGCAGACGCTGCATCACGCGTGGGAAACGTGGATGAAGAAGGCGGAAGGGAAAGCCGCGATCGACTACGGCTTCCACATGATCATCACGGACCTCTCCGTTCAGGTGGAAGAGGAGATGGACGCGCTCGTCCGCCAGGGCGTCACGTCGTTCAAGCTGTTCATGGCGTATCCCGGCGTCTTTATGCTCGACGATGCGAGCATCTTCAGGGCGCTGCTGCGGACCGGGAGCAACGGCGGCACCATCTGCATGCATGCGGAGAACGGCGGCGTCATCGACGTGCTCGTCAAGAAGGCGCTGACGGAAGGGAAGACCGCGCCGAAGTATCACGCGCTGACGCGCCCCGCGCGGGCGGAAGCGGAAGCGACGCATCGCGCGATCGCGCTCGCCGAGATGGCGAACGTGCCGATCTACATCGTGCATCTCTCGGCGGCGGAAGCGCTCGAGATGGTCACCGAAGCGCGCGATCGCGGGCTGCCGGCGTTCGCGGAGACGTGTCCGCAGTATCTGTTCCTCTCCTACGACAACTACGAGGAGCCTGGGTTTGACGGCGCGAAGTACGTCATGAGCCCGCCGCTGCGTCCCAGAGAAACGCAGGAGCAGCTGTGGCGGGGGCTCGCGTTCAACGACCTGCAGGCGATCTCGACGGACCACTGTCCCTTCTGCATGAAGGAGCAGAAAGTTCTCGGCAAGGGCGACTTCTCGAAGATCCCGAACGGGGCGCCGGGCATCGAGACGCGCATGAGCCTCGTCTACGACGGCGGCGTCCGCACGGGCAAGATTTCGCTCAACCGGTTCGTCGAGCTGACGTCGACGTCGCCCGCGAAGATCTTCGGCCTGTTTCCGCGCAAAGGGACGATCGCGCCCGGCTCAGATGCCGACATCGTCATCTTCGATCCCGAGACGAAAGTCCGATTGTCGGCGAAGACATTGCACATGAAAGTGGATTACAACCCGTATGAAGGGCGCGAGGTCGTCGGCGCCACAGATACCGTGATTTCGCGCGGCCGCGTGGTCATTGACGGCGGCAAGTTCGTCGGCCGCGCGGGATCGGGATCATTCATCAAACGAGCATCGAGATGAGCACAACGACGGTCGACAAACTCACGGCACAGGAAATCATCGAGCTTTCCAGGAAACACACGATTTCCGAATGGGCGGCGCAAGGGGCGGTGGATCCGCTGCCCATCGAGCGCGCCGAAGGCATCTATCTGTACGCCGCGGACGGCAAGCGCTATATCGACTTCAACAGCCAGCTGATGTCGGTGAACATCGGCCACAGCGACAAGCGCGTCATCAAGGCGATGCAGGAGCAGGCGGAGCGGCTTTGCTACGTGGCGCCCAGCTTCATGACGACCGAGCCGCGCGCCCGCCTCGGAGCGAAGCTCGCGGAGCTGTGCCCAGGCGACATCGACGTCTTCTTCTTCACCAACGGCGGCGCCGAGTCGGTCGAGAACGCGTTCAAGATCGCGCGCGCCTATACCGGCCGCGCCAAGATCATGTCGCGCTACCGCTCGTATCACGGCGCAACGGCCGCCGCGATGGCCGCGACGGGCGAGCCGCGCAGCTGGGCGCAGGCGCCGCTGCCCGGGATGATCCACTTCCCGGACTGGTATCACGGCGTCGATCGCGAACAGGACTCGGCCGAAGTGGCGCTGCGGAATCTCGAAGAGATCATCATGCTCGAAGGCCCGCAGACGATCGCGGCGATCATCCTCGAGTCGGTCACCGGCACCAACGGCATCCTCATCCCGCCCGACGGCTACATGCAGGGCGTGCGCGCGCTGTGCGACAAGCACGGCATCGTGATGATTGCCGACGAGGTGATGTCCGGCTTCGGGCGCACCGGCGAGTGGTTCGCCATCAATCACTGGAAGGTCGTGCCGGATCTCATGACGATAGCGAAGGGGATTACCAGCTCGTACATCCCGCTCGGCGCCGTCGGCATGCGGCGCAAGATTGCCGATTTCTTCAAGGACAAGATGTTCCCCGGCGGCCTCACCTACAGCAGCCACGCGCTGGCGTGCGCGACGGCGCTCGCGACGATTGCCGTCTACGAGGAAGACGGCCTCATCGAGCGGACGAAGCGAATGGGGAAGGTGATGGGCGAGCTGATGGCGGATCTTGCGAAGCGGCATCCGTCGGTCGGCGCCGTGCGCAACCTCGGCCTCTTCGGCGTGATCGAGCTGATCCGCGATCGCGAGACACGGCAGCCGATGGCCCCGTTCAACGGCGCCGCACCGGAGATGGCGGCGCTCGGCAAGTTCTTCCGTCAGGAGGGGCTCTTCACGATCGTGCGGTGGAACTACTTCTTCACCAATCCGCCGCTTATCATCACGGAGGAGCAGCTGCGTGATGCGTTCAAGATCATCGATCGCGGTCTGGAGATCACCGACAAGGCCGTCGCGTAACGCGGTCCTCGCGCTCGCGTTCGCGGCGCTCGCGTTCGCGGGCGCCGCGCATGCGCAGGACGCGGCTTCCGCTCCCAAACGTCCCGTCCACACCTTTTCCATCGTTGCGCGCGATCCGGCGACCGGCGAGCTCGGCGTCGCGGTGCAATCGCACTGGTTCAGCGTCGGCCCGATTGTGCCGTGGGTCGAAGCGGGCGTCGGCGCCGTGGCGACGCAATCGTTCGTCGATCCGAGCTACGGCAAGCTCGGCCTCGACCTGATGCGCGCGGGCAAGAGCGCGCCGGAGGCGTTGAAGGCGTTGATCGCCGGCGACGCCGCGAGCGACGTCCGCCAGGTGGCGATGATCGATACGCAGGGCCGTGTCGCGGCGCACACGGGCGCGAAGGACATTCAGGCCGCGGGGCACAAGGTCGGAACGAATTATTCCGTCCAGGCGAACCTGATGCTGAACGACACCGTCTGGCCGGCGATGTCGCGCGCGTTCGAAGCCGCCAAGGGCGATCTCGCAGACCGCATGCTCGCGGCGCTCGACGCCGCGCAGGCCGCCGGCGGCGACATCCGCGGCCGCCAGTCCGCCGCCCTCATCCTCGTCAGCGGCAAGCCGACCGGAAAGCCGTGGATCGATCGCATCTTCGACCTCCGCGTGGACGACAACCCCGAGCCGCTCAAAGAGCTCCGGCGTCTTGTCGTACTCCAGCGCGCGTACAACCACATGAACGCGGGCGACCTCGCGGTCGAGCGCAAGGACAACCAGGGCGCGCTGCGCGAGTATTCGGCGGCGGCGGCGCTCGCGCCCGGCAGCACCGAGATGGTCTACTGGCACGCCGTCGCGCTCGTGAACATGGGACGCGTCGATGAATCGCTGCCGCTCTTCCGTCAGGTGTTCAAGGCCGACAAGAACTGGCTGACGCTGACGCCGCGGCTGGTAACGGCCGGTCAGCTTCCGAAGGATCAGAAGGTGATCGATCGGATCCTCAAAGCCGCCAACTGATGACGCTTCGCGACAGGCTGCTCTACCACCACGCGCATCCGGTGAAGCTGTTCGTCGACATCGTCTCCGCGTTCGCCGCGGCATGGCTGTTCTGGGGACAACACGTGCCGCGCGCATTGGTTGTGGGCCTCGTGCCGCCGGCGCTGGCGTCGATGATGGTGCTGCAATTCGTCGATCTCGAGCGCGTGAAGCAGTCACCGGTCGGACGGTACGTCACCAGGTACATGTCGCTGCCGCTCCACATCACCGCGGTCGCCGGCGTCGTCATCCTCTGGCTCGCGGCGTGGTACCGGTCGATTTTCTATTGCGTGGTCGGCCTGCTGATCGTTACCTTTGCCTGGGTACGCGGACCACTGCACGAGTCGGGGCGGCCCGCCGCAGCACGATGAACTGCTACACGCATGCCAACCAGGCGGCTGTCGGCATCTGCGCCGTCTGTCAGAAGGCGATCTGCCGCGACTGTGTCGGCCGCGATTCGCCGCGTCTCACGTGCCGCGACTGCGTGGCCCGTGGCTCTGTCATGTTCGGGTGGGAATACAAATCGACCGCGGCGATTGGATCCTGGCCGCTCGTCCACATCTGCATGGGCGTCGATCCGGTGACGATGCGGCCGCGCGCAGCGAGAGGGGTCATCGCGCTCGGCAACATCGCCATCGGCGGGATCGCGCTGGGAGGCCTTGCCGTCGGCCTCGTCTCTCTCGGCGGCTTGTCGATCGGTGTGGTCTGCGCAGTCGGCGGGGCGGCGCTCGGCACCGGGATCTCAGCTGGCGGATTCGCCGTCGGCTCCGTGGCGATTGGCGGCCTGGCGATTGGCGTCAAGTACGCGATTGGCGGCGGGGCGTTCGGGCCGGCTGTCATCGACGGACGCCACTGTGACGAAGCGGCGCGCGACCTCTGGATGCGCTGGCTCGGCGCGCGATCGCTCCCCCCACCCTGTCTGCGCTAGCGGTTTGGTGGTGTTCATGCTTCCGGGTGCTCGCTTCGCTGTTCCTGTTCACTTTCACGTTCGGTTCAGCGTTCACTCGTTCACCTTCCATGTTCGCCGCGGTGCGCGAACCTCGAACAGCGAACCTCGAACAGGGAACCGAACCTCGAACTTGAACACGAACCGAGAACAGAGAACCTGGAAGCGCGAACGTCCGATTCCTCAGAAAGCGTATCCGACGCTGAAGGTCAGCGGAATCTTCACGCCCGCGTTCTGCGTGAAGATGTTGCCGTTGGAATAGTGGTTGATCTTCACGCCGACGTTGACATTCCGCTTCGCGCCCGCGAACCAGCCGATCCCCATGAAGTCCTGGAACGTGAAGTGGCGGCCCGTATCGAGATCGTCGAGGACGATCTTCGAGATGTAGGTCGGCCCCGCCAGCGAGTACGCGAAGTACATGTCGGCCACGCGCGCCCGGAGGAACGTGAAGCGAAACAGCGGATAGAGCGAAAGGGTGAAGAAGCGATCGTTGTTCTGCCGCGTCTTGTAGAAGCCGGCGCTCGCGCCGACGTCGAGGCCGAAGACTTTGCGCGTGTGGAAGACATTGCGCTCGTAGTGCGGCGCGATGCCGAAGTCCACCTGCGCGTGCCCGCCCCAGAAGATTGGCACTTTCTTCGACACGAAATCGTTCACCGCGTATGAATAGATCGTGCGCGGTTGATTCACGGACGCGTGGCCCGGCGACAGCGTGACGCCGCCGGTCAGATCCCACGAGGTCGATACCCGGTACTCGATGCCGCCGCCCACGAGCGCCGACGCATAGTGCGCGTCGGTCACCACGTCTGCATCGCCAAGACCGAAGCCGGTGCGGCTCGTGAATCCAAGGCCGCCTTCGCCGTACGCAGACAGCCGGCCGTGCAGCGGCGCGCGCGCCTTCAGCGTCACCGCGCCGAAGTTCACACGCACATGATGCGCATCGACATCGCCAGGCCGCACGCTCGTGAATGCCACGTAGTTGAGCGGCCGCATGTAGCTCGCCTGCGCGGAAAGGACGCGGTTGAGCTCGCGGCCGATCAGCATCACGCGGACGTCGATGCGCGGCACCTCGATCGACGCCGCGTGGAATCCGGGCTGCAGCGCTGCCTGTGAGAACGGCTGATCGATGGCGCCGACGTTGATCGTGACGAACGAGTTCTGCAGCGCCTTCGGGTACTGCGTGCGCGCGTCGTCGGATGTTTGCGCGAGTGCCGGGGCGCGCATGCAGACGAGCAGCAGCCCCGCGGCCGCGAGACGATGCATTAATGGGTCAACGCGTAGAGGAAGGCGTTGATGCCGAGCGCGTACCCCTTCGGCCCGAACAACATGAAGTAACGCGGGTCGTCACCTTCACGCTCCCACGAATCGCCGATGTCGGTGTTGTGCGTGATCAGGACGATGATGCGGCCTGCCTTGTCGGCGATCGCCCGCAGATGCGGCACGGCGCTGTCCTCACCTTGCTCCGACGTACGCCCGCCCGATCGCTCCCAGAAACCGATATTCGGCATCTGCGGGACGTCCTTGACCTCGAACTGCGTGCGGAAGATCGGGTGGTCCACCGGAATATCGAAAATCGGATACTCGCCGGCCGGAAGCGCGTGCCGGATTTCACGGACCCAGTGGTCCCACTCGTACGAGCCCCAGAAATCGTCGGCCCAGAGGAATCCACCCTTGAGGAGATAGGTCCGCAGATTCAATCCCTCCGCATCGTTAATAGACGCGGCACCCGGCGCCGACAGGATGACAACCGGACAGTCGAACAGCTCCGGCCCGCCGAGATTCACGAGCAGATGGTTCGGCTCGCGCTGCGCGTTGAAGCTGACGTTTGTCCGTGTGAGCTCGGAGAACCGGATGGAGAAGTTGATGTCGGCGCGCGGATAGTCGGTGCGCCAGCTGCCGTCCCTGCCGTCCGGGGATTGCCGATACACGACGCGGCAGTAGTGGAAGCGGCCGTCGAAGTCCTGCGCGGTCGCGATGCGTCCGGCGCCGAAGCCGAAGAAGCCGCCCCGGCCAAATTGGCCGTAGGCCGGCAATGCGGCCATGAAGCACACACATGCAGAGACGAGCAAAAAGGCCCGCATCGCGGGAGAGTGTACTGCGTTATCGTACGGCTTGTTATGAGCACTCGAGCCCTGCTGCCGGTCGCCGCAATGGTTCTGGTCCTGACCTCCTTTTCCATGGCCCAACGGGCCGGCGTCAAACCGAGCGTCGTCGCCGGCCGATCGAAGATCGCCACCAAGTACGGCATCGTCGCCGCCAGCCAGCCGCTGGCTGCGCAGGCAGGCGTTCAGATTCTCGAGCGCGGCGGCAACGCCGTTGACGCGGCGATTGCGGCCAACGCGGTGATGGCGCTCGTCGAGCCGCACTACAACGGCATCGGCGGCGACCTGCTCGCGATCTACTACGAAGCACGCACGGGCAAACTGTATGGCCTCAACGCCGCCGGATGGGCACCCGCGGGGCTGACGCCGGAGTTCCTGCGAGCGAAGGGCATCACGCGGATGCCGGGGAGCGGCATTCATACGGTGACGGTGCCTGGCGCGGTGGCTGGCTGGGATGCGATGCGTACGCGCTTCGGCAAGCTGCCGATGGCGGATCTGCTGGCGCCGGCGATCTACTACGCGGACGATGGCTTCCCCGTGACGGACGTGATCGCGAACTACTGGGCGAGTGGCGCCGTGAAGCTCGCCGCCGAACCGCTTGCGGCAGAGACGTTCATGCCGAACGGCCACGCGTTGCGCGCGGGCGAGGTGTTCAAGAACCCGCGTCTTGCGAACACGCTGCGCCTCGTCGCCGAGAAAGGCGCCGCGGGGTTCTACGAAGGCAGGACCGCCGAGGCGATCGTCGCCATCTCGCGCCAGAAGGGCGGCGCGATGACGCTCGCCGAGTACGGCTTCCAGAGCACGCGGACGATGCACGTGATGATCGAGGCGAAGAAGCTGGCCTACGCGGACATGCTGCGCTATGTCGCCGATCCGAAGTTCTCGAACGTGCCGGTCGGGTCACTCCTGAGCAAACAGCACGGCATCGAGCGCGCGCAGCTGATCGATCCGCGCAAGGCTGCGTGTGACGTCGAGCCCTCGAAGCTGACGGGCGTCACCACCGCGCAAGGTGGCGACACGATCTATCTGTCCGTCATCGACAAGGACGGCAACATCGTCTCGCTCATTCAGAGTCTCTACTCGTCGTGGGGCAGCGGCATTGTCGCGCCCGATACCGGCGTGATGCTGCACAATCGCGGCGCGCTCTTCACGCTCGAAGCGGGTCACCCGAATCTGCTTGCGGGACACAAGCGTCCGCTGACGACGCTCGTGCCGGCGTTCATGTCGAAGGGCGACGTGAAGATCGGCTTCGGCATCATGGGCGGCTTCAACCAGGCGCAGGCGCACGCGCAGTTCGTATCGAATGTCGCGGACTTCGGCCTCGACGTTCAGGAGGCGCTCGAAGCCGGACGCTTCACGAAAACGTCGTTCGAGGGGTGCGACGTCGATGTCGAACAGCTCGTGCCGGAGAAGACGCGCACCGAGCTCGAGGCGCTCGGACACGAGGTGCGCGTCATCCCGCCGCGCAGCGGCACCTTCGGGTACGGCCAGGCGGTGATGAGCGACGGGTCGGGCGTTCACTTCGGCGGCTCGGAGCCGCGGCACGACGGCGAAGCGATTCCCGAAGCGCCGCCGGTCTTCAGGCGATGACAATGGAGCCGGAACCGCCGACGGCGCTCGACGACGAAGTCCGGCAGCTCCTGCAGGAAGGCGAGAAGATTGCGGCGATCAAGCTCGTGCGCGAGCGGCGGCAGCTAGGCCTGAAGGATGGCGGCGGCTCGCGCGGATGCATGACGGTGCTGCTGTGTCTGACGATGGTCGTGGCAGTCGTCTATGCCGACGATCCATTTCATGCGGAACGCAATGCCGCGCTCGCGCAGGTGGCGTCGGTCGAGCAGGCCTACGCCGAGCGGCTCGGTCCAAACGGCGCGGAGTGGCGGGCGCGCATCAAGACGGAAGAGCCGGCGCTCCGCGAGACGCTCGACTGGTTCATGCGCAACGCGGAAGGCGATCAGGCGCTGCGGCTCGCGGTGCCGCTCGCGTACTTCTGGAGCTACGAAGGGCGCGGAATCGAAGCACGTGAGCTGCTGACGAAGGTGCTGGCGCTGCCGAGCGCGGCCGCGCCAACCGCGATTCGCGCGAAGGCGCTCTACGAGGTCGGGGACTACGACGAGAGCCTGCGCATCTACAGGCGCGTGCAGGACAAGGCGGGCATTGCCACGGCGCTGCTCGGGCTGTCGCGCCTCGCGCTGCGCGACATGGACTACACGTCGGCGCGCCGCGACGCGGAAGAGAGCGGCGTCATTCGGCGCGAGCTCGGTGACAAGGCGGGACAGGCCGGCGCCGTGCAGATGCTCGCCGCGGTCGCGCGCATGCAGGGGCAGTACGGCAAAGCCGCGGAGCTCTACGAGTTCAGTCTCAACGCCAACCGTGAAGCGGGATGGGACGTCCCTGTCGCCACCGATCTGTTCAACCTTGGATACGTGCGGCTTCGTCAGGGAAAGATCGACGTCGCGCGCACGCTCTTCGCCGAGAGCCTGCAGAAGTACCGGGAGCTCGACGACGATGCCGGCGTGGCGTACGTGCTGACGGGCTTCGCGTCGATTGCCGTGGAGCAGAAGCAGGCGCTGCGCGCGGCGCGGCTCTATGCGTCGGCGCTCGTCATCCTGGATCAATTCGGCCTGTCGCTCGATCCCGACGATCAGCTCGACGTCGATCACTACACCGCGAAGCTGTTGACGCTGCTGCCGCCGGACGCCTTCAAGGCCGCGTCCGCCGAGGGACGCACGACCTCCTCCGAGCGGGCCATCGCGCTGGCGCTCGCACCCTGAAGGTTCCTCTCGACATCGTGCACGAGGATCGGCACCTGCTGGTGCTGAACAAGCCGGCGGGGCTGCTGTCGGTGCCGCTGCCGCGCAAGCAGGACGCGCCGTCCGTCTACAGCCAGCTCGAACGCTACCTGCGCCCGCAGCGTCGTCGTCCGTTCGTGGTGCACCGGATCGATCGCGACACGTCCGGCCTGGTGGTGTTCGCGAAGGATCCGCGGACGCAGCAGGCGATGAAGAAGCAGTTCATCGCGCGTGAGCCCGAGCGCGCCTATCTGGCGCTGGTGTACGGCCATCCGGATCCGAAGGGCGGCACGTGGCGCGATCACCTCGTGTGGGATCGCAAGTCGCTCATTCAGAAGCGGACGCACCCGAAGGATCCGCAAGGAGCCGAGGCGGTGTGTCACTACCGCGTGGTGGAGGAGTTTCGCGACGCGTCGCTGCTCGAGGTGCGGCTGGAGACCGGCAAGCGGAATCAGATCCGCATCCAGGCGCGGCTGCGCGGCCACACGCTCATCGGGGAAAAACGCTACGTTTATGGACCGCAGGCGCTGCGCCCGATTGCGTTTCCGCGGCAGGCGCTGCACGCTTATCGTCTGGCGTTCCGGCACCCGGTTGACGGCCGGGACCTTGCGTTCGAAGCGCCGCTGCCGGCCGATTTCAATCAACTGCTGGCCCGGCTGCGGCATCGCTGAACCCCCGGAGGACGTGATGGCGCTCAGTCGGGATCGCAGCTATCAGCTCTGTGCCGATTTCGCGCGACAGAGCGCCGGCGAGGTCCGTGGCGCGCTCTGGGTGCACCCTGCGGGCGGCCACTGTTTCGATCTCGAGGTGCATGAACGCGGCCGGTAGTGGTGCGGTCGACATTCGCCGCAGCGTGCCGGAGGATTTCGACAGCTTCTATGACTGCTTCGCGGCGATCTGCCGCGAGCGGCGGTATCTGGCGGTCGTCGAGCCGCCGTCGAAAGAGGAGGCGCGCGGGTTCATCGACGGCGCGCGCCAGCGCGGCATGGTGCAGTACGTCGCGTCCGCCGACTCGCGCGTCGTCGGCTGGTGCGACATCGTTCCTCACGCGTGGGAAGGGTTTCGTCATTCCGGCCGCCTCGGCATGGGGATCGCGCCGGAATTTCGTGGCAAAGGGATCGGCCGGCGGTTGATGGACGCGACGATCGACGGGGCGCGCGAGGCCGGGCTCACGCGCGTCGGGCTCGAGGTCTTCAGCTCGAACACGAACGCCATCAAGCTGTACGAACGGTACGGCTTCGAGTACGAAGGGCGGCATCGGCGCGGACGCATCATCGACGGCCGCGTCGAAGATGTGATCATGATGGGCCTGCTGCTCGATGTGTGAGGCGATGGCGTTCCGGAAACAGCTCATCGATCTGTTGTCGTACGAGTTCCGTTCGGCGTCGTCGCTCGCGCGCGAGCTCGGGATGACACGCGGCGACGTCGAGGATGATCTGCGTCACGCGCTGCGATCCGCGCGCGCCGCCGGTCACGACATCGAGATCGTGCCGGCCCGCTGCAAGTCGTGCGGGTTCGTGTTCGGCGAAGACCGTGTGCTGAAACCCGGGCGATGCCCGCAGTGCAAGGGATCGCGGCTGTTCGAGCCGATGATTCGCATCCGGCGGAATCCGCTTTGACACGTCGCAGACGTTCGGTCGTCATGCTCGGTCTGGTGACGATCGTGACGCTGGCGTTGTGGAGTGTCTGGTTGGAGGTCAGGTACGCGTGCCGTTCTATGGGTCACCCATCGTCCCGTCACAGTACGGGCAACGATTCGCAGCGAGTATTCTCCCCGTGCGCTTTCTGGTGCCGCCCGCAGTGAGCGTGCTGACATTGAAACGCTGACCATGTACGAACGCAGACACGCACCGCTGGCCACACGCGCCGTCTTCAGGCGCCGGATGGCGCAACATTTCGGCGTGGCGATGATCCTGATCGGTGGCTCGCTGACGATCGGCATGATCGGGTACCGCTCGCTCGAAGGGATGCCGTGGATCGACGCGTATCTGAACGCCGCGATGCTGCTGGGCGGGATGGGACCTGTTGGGCCCGAGCTGCACACCCAGGCCGGGAAATTGTTCGCGGGTGCCTATGCGCTGTACTCGGGGCTGCTCGTGATCGCCGCCGCGAGCATCATCCTCGCGCCGATGTTCCACCGGTTCGTGCACCGCTTTCATCTCGAAGAGGAAGAGGAGAAGCGCCGGAGATCATGAGTCAGGAGCTCTGGGAAAAAGTCGACGACTACATCAACAGCGTCGTGATCGCACCGGATGCGGCGCTCGAGGCGGCTGCCGACTCCGCGGTGAAGGCGCAGCTGCCGCCCGTGAGCGTGACGCCCGCGCAGGGGAAGCTCCTGCACTTGATGGCGCGATCGCTCGGCGCGCAACGGATCCTCGAGATCGGCACGCTGGCCGGCTACAGCACGATCTGGCTCGCGCGCGCACTGCCGAGCCATGGGCGCCTGATCACCATCGAAGCCAACCCGGCGCATGCGGACATTGCGCGCGTGAACATCGAGGGCGCCGCGCTTTCCGATCGCGTCGAGATTCGTCTCGGCAAGGCGCTGGATGTGCTGCCGCAGATCGCCGCCGAACAGCAGCCGCCGTTCGATTTCGTCTTCATCGACGCCGATCGAACGGGGCTCGCCGGCTACTTCGACTGGGCGGTCAAGCTCTCTCATCCTGGCAGCGTCATCATCGTCGACAACGTGGTGCGCAAGGGAGGCGTCATCGATGCGTCCAGCGACAACGTGGACGTCAAGGGCGTGCGCCGGTTCAACGATCGATTGAAGACCGACGCTCGCGTGGACGTGACGATGATGCAGACGGTCGGCGCCAAGGGGCACGACGGCTTCGCCATGGCGCTCGTCCGTTGATGGCGATCGTCGTCCGTCAGGCAACAGCAGACGACACGCGCGCGCTCGTCGATATCCTCACCGAAGCGTTGCAGTGGGTCGAGCGGCTGGACGGTACGATCATGTGGGTCGAAGGCGAGCTCGAAGAGGGCCTCGTGCGTGCCGAGGCCGAAGCCGGCATGTTCGTCGTTGCCGAAGCAGAGGGTCGCATCATTGGCGCGGTGCGGTTTCAGCTCGAGGACCAGTTGTTCTGGCCGGACATCGACGGCAGCGACTCAGCGTTCGTGCATCGGCTCGCGGTTCGGCGCTCGCACGCGGGTCAGGGCGTGTCGACCGCGCTGCTGCAGTGGGCGGTCGATCGCGCGCGAGCGTTGGGGAAGCGCTATCTCCGGCTTGACTGCGATGCTGATCGCCCGCGTCTGCGCACGCTATACGAGCGCTTCGGATTCCGCCTCCACAGCTATCGCCAGGTGGGCGCGTACTTCGTTTCCCGATATGAGTTGCAGATTCTGCAACCTTGAGTCGGGTCGTACTCGACTCTGACTCGGGTGACGACCGTCACCCGACTCCGACTCCAAATCAATGCGTCAGGGCGTAGAGAACCGCGTTGATGCCGAAGGCGTAGCCGCGCGGACCGACGGCGATGAAATATTCGGGGCTGTCGCCTTCGCGCTCCCACGAATCGCCGAAGTCGGTGTTGTGCGTCATCAGCACCATGAGGCGGCCCTTCTTGTCGTTGATGCCTTTCGCCTCGGCCCTCGCGCTGTCCGAGCCGCGCTCGGATGTTTGCCCGCCGGTTCCAAGATAGAAACCGATGTTCGGGATCTGCGGCACCGCGGTGACCTCGAACTGCGTCTTGAACAGCGGATGGTCCGGCCCGAGATCAAAGATTGGGAATTCGTTCGCGGGAAGCGCCTTGCGAAGCTGACCCACCCAGTGCTCCCACGCGTAGCTCCCCCAGAAGTCGTCGACCCAGAGGAACCCGCCCTTTTCCAGATAGAGCCGCATCGCCTTCGCTTCGTCGTCGGTGATGAACGTGCGGCCAACTTCGGTCGCCATCACAAACGGGCAGTCGAACACTTCCGGATTCGTGAAGCGGATGAGGAGATGATTCGGCTCGCCGCTGGGGTCCTTGCTGACATCCGCCTTCGTCAGCTCGGACAGGCGAATCGACAGGTTGATGTCCGCGCGCGGCCAGTCGGCGTTCCAGTTGCCGCCATCGCCGTCGAGCGCCGACTGATACACCCACCGGCAGAAATGGAAGTGGCCGTCGAAATCCTTCGCGGTCGCGAAGCTCGCGCGGAAGCCGCCGAACCCGCGGCGTCCAAACTGCGCGGTGGCGGCCGCTGCTGTCAGGCAGAGCGCGAGCGTCAGCATCAGCACGAGCGGCTGCCGCGGAAGACGTGCCATGGAGATGACGATATTATTCACCTCATGACGCCCGAATACATCCGCATCTTGATTGACTACAACTACTGGGCACGGGATCGCATTCTGGCCTCCGCCGACCCGCTCACGGGCGAGCAGCTGACGCGAAGCGTCGCCAGCTCCTTCGGATCCGTGCTCGACACGCTGATCCACATGCATTTCGCCGAGTGGATTTGGTACCAGCGCTGGCAGGGCACGTCGCCAACCGCGGGACCGGACACGAGCGCGTTCACGAGCCTCGCCGCCCTGCGCGATGCCTGGCATCCGCTCGAGGCGCAGGTTCGCGCGTTTGTCGAATCGCTCGGACCTGCGGGGTTGTCGCGCGTCATCACCTATAAGTTGCTGAGCGGCCAGGAGGCGATGTCGCCGTACTGGCAGACGATCGTCCATCTGGTGAACCACGGGGGCTATCACCGGGGCCAGGTCGCGACGATGCTCCGGTTGATTGGCGCGCGACCCGCGCAGAGCACGGACATGATCGTGTTCTTCCGCGAACAGCAGCCCGCCGGCGTTCGATGATCGACCTGCGCTCCGACACGGTCACGCGTCCGACGGACGGGATGCGGGCGGCGATGGCCTCCGCGCCCGTCGGCGACGATCAGTTCGGCGAAGACCCCACGATCAACGAATTGCAGTCGCGCGTTGCCGCGCTGCTCGGCAAAGACGCCGCGCTGTGGCTGCCCTCGGGCACGATGGCGAACCAGGTTGCGCTGCGCGCATTAACGCGTCCCGGAGACGACGTCATCGTCGGCCGCGAGACACACGCGGTCTGGCACGAAACGGGCGGCGGCGGCGCCAACGCCGGCGTGCAGTTCACGGAGATCGGCACGGGCGGCCGCTTTACGGCCGATGAGTTCATCGCCGCGATCAAGCCACGCGACCACATGCTGTATCCGCCGACGACGCTCGTCGAGGTGGAGAACACGCACAACCGCGGCGGCGGCTTCGTCGTCGACCAGCGCGAGGCGTCACGCATCTGCGACGCGGCGCGGGAGCGGCACATCACCTCGTTTCTGGACGGCGCGCGTCTCTGGAACGCCGCGGTCGCCAGCCGCAGCAGGGCCGGCGAGCTTGCCGCGCCGTTCGACGTCGTGTCGGTCTCGCTGTCGAAAGGACTGGGGGCACCCGCGGGGACGATGCTCGCCGGCCCGCGCGAGGTGATGCGCGACTGCGTCCGTCACCGGCGGATGCTCGGCGGCGCGATGCGGCAAATCGGGATTCTCGGCGCGGCCGGCCTGTACGCCCTCGATCACCACCTCGATCGCCTTGCTGACGACCACGACAACGCGAAACTGGTCGCCTCGAGTCTGCGATCGAATCCGCGCGTCTCGCTCGTCGCGGATCCAGTGGAAACCAACATCGTGATTTTTTCGCTCGAGGCGGGGGCGCCCGACGCGGCCGCGGTCATTGCCGAGGCGCGCGCGCGGGGCGTGCTGGTGGTCGCATTCGGGCCGCGTACGGTGCGTGCGGTCACGCATCTCGACGTGACGCGCGAGCAGTGCGAGCGCGCGGCCGGCGTCCTCGTGGACGCGATCGGCAGTTAGGCGTTGCCGCCGTGACTGCGGCGTCCGCCTTTTCTCATCGGCTCGTGGTTCTCGGGCTTTCCGTAGCCTCCGCCGCCGGGCTTTTCACCGCCGCCGTGAACCTTGTTCACGGTTGCCCACGCTCGGCGCTCGGCTTCTTCGTCCGAGACGCCACGTTCGAGGTATCCCTCCTCGATGTGCTCAGCCTGCCTCTTCTCTTTGTCCGTATATGTGCTCTTATCCCCGCGAGGCATGACTCCTCCTTTGGATCCCTGACATAGCGATGCAAGAACACCGCCTTCACCGCGGATGGCTCGGCGGTGCGGTCGTGTGTGCAGCCGCCGTAATCGGGTCATCGCCATACATCGGTGATATCCGTTCAGCGATCCTTGCCGCGTTCCCGACGCAGTTCCGCCTGATCATCGGCGGCGCCATTGCCACCGCCGTGATCGCCGCGCTCGTCTACGCGCTCGGGAGCATTCGTGATCGGCGCGCGTGGCGGTACACCGGGCTCGGCGTCGCGATTGGCGGAGCCGTTCTGTATGCGCGTCTCGTCGCCACAGGAAACCTGCTGGTGGACGTCGTCGAGCACGTGCACTTTGTCGAGTACGGCGTCATTGTTCTCAACCTTGTCTCCGTCACCTGCGGGCTCTGCTTCGCGGCGAGCGTCGATCCGCCGGCGCGTTTCAGCATCCCGCTGGTGCGCCGCGTGCTTCGTCCCATCGCGTACGGCGTGAGCGTCGTGCTCCTGGCGTTCGCCGGCTTCTTTCACGCGGTGCATCTCGGGCATCAGGTGTACGAGCCGGATATCGGCGTCTTCTGGTCCCACTACGATGCGCAGACGTTGCTGGCCGAGAGCACGGATCGCGCGAACCGCTGGCGCAGCAATCCCCCGACGGAGATGCGGCGTCTTTCGCACGAGGACCAATACCTGAGCGAGGCACTGTGGCACGTGCAGGAGCGGAACCGCGCCTGGGGCGCGGGCGATCAGTTCAGCGCGTGGCGGGAAAACCTGATTCTCGAGCGGTTCTACGCGCCGGTGCTCGACACGCCGACGTTCGCGTCGCGCACGCCGTCGCGCTGGCCGGCGCCGCAGCGCGATGACGCCGCTGCCCGCATCGCCTCCGATCCCGGCATCTA
>QHWQ01000151.1 GCA_003222635.1 Acidobacteriota bacterium
GGCCGATCGCGATTCCCGATCGCTGGAACGAGAACGCGCCGCCGTGGACGTCCGCATCGACGTTCGTGCCGGCTGCCGGCGACGTCTATGACCCTCCGGAACTCGTCGCCGCTGGTTCGGGACTCGCGCTCAGCGCCGATTTCGGTGCGCCGGTCACCATCAAGGAAGGGGTCCTGACGACGCCGGCGGCCACGATCAAGCCATGGCGCTACCTGCCAATCGAGATCCCGGGAAGCGTCTGGGGCGCCGGCGCGCTGCGGAACAACACGGTCCGATGTGCCGACGCGAAAGTCCACTTCACCGATTCCCTCAACATCGCGGCGGGCGATCTGCACTCCAACGCGCTCGAGATCATCGACGGGCTCAACGAGCTGATCACCGTGAAGGACCCCGGTGCGGTCTGGAACCCGGCGACCAAACGCGTCGACAACAGCTGTGCGGATCTCGCGGTCGGCCGCTGCGCGCCGATCAGTCCTCGCATCCTCCCGATGGCCGTATATGACCCGAAAGCGCTGTCCGACGACAGCGCAGGGGGGCTGCCAGCGTCGATCTGGGTCAACAACATGGTCGGTTTCTTCGTCGAGTCGGTGAGCGGAACGGACATTACCGGCTACATCACGACATATCCCGGTCTTCGCGACGCCGGCGCCGGCATGTTGTACGACGATTCCTCGTTCCTGCGGGCACCGATGCTCGTGCAGTAGGTCATCACACATGGCGGTCCACATCACGGTCATTGGTTCTTCAGATGGCAAGCTCGAAGAGCTCGTTCGCGCCTGCGGACTGCGGCCGAGCGTCGCGTCCGCGGTCGATCTGCTGGCGCTGACGCACCCGGCCGCGGCGCAGCCGGACGTACTCATCATGGACATCCGCGCACACGGACAGGTTCACGCCATGCGCGCCGGCGTCAACGAGTGCGTGGCCGAGCCGTTGAACGTCGACGCGATCGGCGGCGCGATCTCGCGCATCATCGCGCAGCGCGCGAGGCATGTCGGCGGACAGGTGTTCGCGTTCGTCGGCGCCAAAGGGGGCGTCGGCACGACGACGCTCGCGGTCAACGTGGCGACGGCGCTGGCGCAGCAGCACCACAGCACGCTGTTCATCGACATGCATCCGTCATACGGCGATGCCGCGGTGCAGCTCGGCGCCGAGCCGCGCTTCTCGCTGACCGACGCGCTCGACAACACGCATCGCCTCGACCTCGCGTTTTTCACGGGGCTGACGGCGCAGACCAGAGCGGGGTTGACGCTGCTGGCGTCGCCCGACAACACGCCGACGGTGCCGATCGATCCGCATCGCATCCGCCTGCTGCTCGACTTCGCGGTGCGCAACTACCGCTACACGGTGCTCGATCTGCCGCGCTCCAACCCGGCGATGCTCGACACGCTGGAGGCGGCGGAGAGCATTTTCGTCGTCACGAACCAGGAGCTCGCGTCCGTGCGCGGCGCCTGTCGCGTCGCCGACGCCATGAGCCGGCGCTACTCGCCGGACAAGGTGTCGCTCGTCGTCAGCCGCTTCGACAAGGGCGCGGAGATCGGCATGGAGGATATCGAGGGCGTCGTGCACGCCCCGGTTCGGTTCACGTTTCCGAGCGATTACCGTGTGGCGGTACAGGCGCTGAACGAAGGCAAGCCGTTCGTGCTCACCGACCGGGGGAAGCTCGCCGGCGCCGTCGCGCAGTTCGCGCGGCAGCTCACGGGCGAGGCGGCACAGGCCGGCACCGCCCTGTCCAGGGTGAGAGCGTTCGGCGCACGGCTCGGCGCGCTGCGCTGGCTCGCGACGTCATAGAGGCCGCCATGGACATCCCCCTTTCCATGACGAGCGGGCCGGTCGATACGCGCCGGCCCGATTATCAGGCTCTGAAGACGCGCACCCACGAAGAGCTGCTCGGCGTCCTGGACCTCACGCGGCTGCGTCATGTGCGCCGCGAAGATGCCGAGCCGGAGATTCGCACCGTGCTCGGCGGCCTGCTCACGCGCGACAGCCAGGGCATGCCGCTGAGTCTCTATGACCGCGAGTCCCTGATCGGCGACATCCTGAACGAGTTGTTCGGCCTCGGCCCGCTCGAGGTCCTGCTGCGCGACCCCGAAGTGTCGGACATTCTCGTCAACCGCTTCGACCAGGTGTACGTGGAACGCCATGGCCGGCTCGAGCCGACGAGCGTCACCTTCAACGACGACGCGCACCTGTTGCAGATCATCGAGCGCATCGTCAGCCACGTCGGCCGCCGGATCGACGAATCGAGCCCGATGGTGGATGCGCGTTTGCCGGACGGCTCGCGCGTGAACGCGATCATTCCGCCGCTGGCCGTTGATGGTCCGGCGCTGTCGATCCGGCGGTTTCCCGCCGATCGCCTCGATAGCCACGACCTGCTGGCGCGCCAGACGCTCACGCAGCCGATGCTCGACTTCCTGCAGGCGACGATCGCCTGCCGCCTGAACGTCATTGTGTCGGGCGGCACCGGCGCCGGCAAGACGACGCTGCTCAACGTGCTGTCCAGCTTCATCAACGAAACCGAACGCATCATCACGATTGAAGACGCGGCTGAACTCGTCATGCACCAGCGGCACGTCGTGCGGCTGGAAACACGGCCGCCGAACGTGGAAGGCAGGGGCGCGATTCGACAGCGGCAGCTGGTGATCAATGCCCTGCGTATGCGTCCGGATCGCATCATCCTCGGCGAGGTACGCGGCGAGGAAACGCTCGACATGCTGCAGGCGATGAACACGGGCCACGACGGCAGCCTGACGACCATTCACGCCAACACGCCGCGCGACGCGCTCTATCGCCTCGACGCGATGGTCGCCATGGCCAACCTGAATATTCCGGAGCGTGCGGTGCGCCAGCAGATCGCCTCTGCCATCAATCTGGTCATCCAGGTGTCCCGCCTCTCCGATGGCACGCGCAAGGTGACGCAGATTTCCGAGATCACCGGTATGGAAGGCGATGTCATCAGCATGCAGGACATCTTCGTGTTCGAGCGCGATGGCATCGGCGTGGGCGGGCGCGTGGTCGGCCGCTTCAGGGCGACCGGCGTTCGGCCGCGCTGCAGCGAGCGTCTGGCCGCCGCCGGAACCATGCTCTCGCCGTCGCTCTTCGAGCATCTCGAACTGGTGGCGTAGCGCACCATGACGCTTGCTGTCCTGACGTTCGTCTTCATCGTCGCCGTCGTGATGGCGACCTACTGGGTGCTGGTCCTGCGTCCGGAGCGCAAGTTCTCGGGGAGGCTGCGGGACCGCGTCGAGGTGAAGACGCGCAAGACGATCGGCAGCGAGTCGATCGTGAAGGGCGGCGCGCGCGATGCTCAGCGCTCGGGCCCGCTCGGCATGCTCGTCGCGTGGCACCGGCGCTACGCGGTAGCCGCGACCGCGCGGCTCATCGACAGTGCCGGCGTCCGCACCGATCCGCAATGGCTGATCGGCGGCACCGCCATCGCACTGCTGTTCGTCCAGATTGTTCTGCAGGTCGCGCACGCCGGTCCCGCCAGCAGGATGTTCGCGGGCGCGGCGACGCCGCTGATCCCGTACTTCTACATTCAGTACCTCGCGCGCAAACGTCTCCGCGACTTCGAAGAAATGTTTCCTGACGCCATTGGCCTGATGGCGCGCGCGCTACGGGCGGGACACGCCCTCACGGCGACGCTGCAGATGGTGGCGCAGGAAATGGACGACCCCATCCACTCGGAATTTCAGGCGCTGTACGAGCAGCACAGCCGCGGCCTGGCGATGACACAGGTGATGCGCACCTTCGCGTCGCGCATTCCGCTGGTCGACGTGCGGTTCTTTGCCACGGCGGTTCTCACGCAGCGGGAAACCGGAGGCAACCTCGCCGAAGTGCTCGACAACCTTGCCAACGTGATGCGCGACCGGTTCCGCGTGCGCAGGCAGCTGAAGGTGCTGACGGCGCAGGGTCGCATGAGCGGCTGGATGCTCGGCGGCCTGCCGGTTGTCCTCGGCGTGGCGCTCTATTTCATGAACCCGTCCGCGTTCGAAACGTTCGTGACCGATCCGACCGGTCTCTGGTTGTTCAAGCTCGCCATCACGCTCGAAATCGTCGGCGTCGTCGCCATTCACAACATCTTGAAGGTGGAGTACTAAGTGTCTGCCGAGCTGGCGGTCAGTCTCCTCGCGTTGACATTGTCGGTGGCGCTGCTGTCAGGCATGCTCGCCTCCAGTGTCCTGCAGCATTACGCGCCCGCGCGCCGGCGGCTGCGGCAGATCGCGGCGCCGACCACCGTCGCCGGTTGGGCCCGCCCGATCGCGCTGACAGAAGAGCCCAACGCGCTCGCCGAACGCATCTGCCGGCTGATGCCTCGCACCGAGAAGCGCATGGGCGAGATGCGCGCGCGCCTCGTCGCTGCGGGCTACCGATCGCAGGCGGCGCCTGTCGTCTATGCCGCCGCGCAGATTGTCGCGGCGATCGGCACCGGCGTGCTGGTGCTTGTCGTCAGCGGAACGATGGCGTACGCGCTGTTCGCCCTGGTATGCGGCTTTGGGCTGCCGAGCGCCTGGCTGACGATTCACGTCCGCAAGCGGACGCGGATGATCCGCAACGGCTTGCCCGACGTCGTCGACCTCTTGATCGTCTGCCTCGAGTCCGGCTGCAGCCTCCACAAGGCGATATTGAAGAGCGGCGAGGAACTTGCTTTGGCTTACAAGCCCATCGGGGATGAGCTTGCCCTCGTCGCGACGGAAATTCGTGCCGGCAAACCGCGAGCCGATGCGTTCATGAACTTCGCGCATCGCACCGGCATCGACGATGTCCGTTCGCTGATGGCGATGCTGGTGCAGACGGACCGGTTCGGCACGAGCCTCGCGCAGGCGCTGCGTCTGCACGCGGACTTGCTTCGTACCCGCCGCCGCCAGCATGCCGAAGAGCGTGCCGCCAAGGCGAACGTGAAGCTCTTGATTCCGCTCGTGCTCTGTCTGTTTCCGGCCTTCTACATCCTGACGCTCGGTCCGTCAATGCTGCATTTCGCGAGGTTGTTCATGGACGCTGTGTCTGGAATTCAGTGAGGTAGTTTGCGTATGCGTCCCAGAAAGCTCCCCCCGCTTTCCGTGGCGGCAACGATCGCCCTCCTCGTCGCAGCCGCCGTCGTTGCGGTGTATGCGTCGATGGGGAGGTCGTTTCTGCAGCTCGCCCCCGGCTACGCGCAGCATCTCTACGGCGTGTCATCGCTGCGATCGAATCAGTTCTCGCTCGGCGGCGTCGTCGTCCTGCAGGATGGCACCGTCATCTCCGCGGAATGCCGCGGGCCGTCCACCAGGCTGCACGTCTTCGATCCAGGTCCTCCGTCGCCGTCCAGCAAGGATCCGGGAACGCTGGTGCACCCGGAAAATAGCAGCTTCAACATTCAAATCGTCGGCGGCTGCGGCATCGCGTTCGAAAACGTCGGCGGCCAGAACTACATCTTTTCGAATCTCAACGACGCCAGCTCCAGCGACGGCGACGGTACGTTCGGCATCGCGCGCATCCAGTGGCCGTCGTTGTCGGTGACCAAGATGGCGCCCGGCTTTCCAGGCAACGGCCTCGGCATCGCGGTTGATCCGCTGAGCGGCGATCTCGTGTACGTCGGCGCGGCGTGCCGGTTGACGAACCCGCTGCCGGCGGCCTGTCCTCTCTACCGGTTCAATCCAGCGACGGGAGTCGTGACGACGTTCGCGTCGCTGTCCGGAAGTCAGTTTGCGTTCGTCGACGGCATCGCCTTCGAGCCGATCGCCGCGCCGTCGTATTCCGGATCGCATCTCTTCATCACGAACCGGACGACGATCCACGGTGAGCTCGACGTGATCGATCGATTGGGTCAGGTCGTGTCGCGCACGCCGCTTGTCGACACCGCGACGACGGGCAGCGACCCCGTGGGCATCGGCTTTCACATCTCGCCGGCATTCGTCGTGACGAACAACCAGGACGCCACGATGACCCGGTATGACTATCCGGGCAACAACTACGAGGCGCCGGCGGCCCCGACGCTGTTCGCGAGCGGCGGATCGCGCGGCGACATGATTCAGGCCGGTCCCGACGGTTGTCTGTACGTGACGCAGCTGCAGACCGTCTACAACGATCCGACGAAGACCGACAGTCTCAACAGCATCGTGCAGATTTGCCCGGGCTTCGCGCCGCCGCCCGGCATCATTCCGTCGCCCCCGCCGTCACCCGCGTCGCTGTGCGGCTTCGTGTATCACGACGCGAATGACAACGGCGTCCGGGAGAACGCTGAAGCGCCCATCGGCGGCGTCGCGATCAACCTCTCGGGTTCGGACTACCTCGACTTGCCGGTGAGCGCGTCGACGACGACGTCCTCCACCGACGGCAGCTACTGCTTCAACAACCTGCAGGCGGGCACCTACACGATCTCCGAAGTCCAGCCACTCGCGTACCTCGATGGCAAGGACACGCAGGGAACTCCAGGAGCCGGCACGACCGGAAACGACGCGTTCACCAATATTCGTCTGGACGCGGGCGTCAACGGCGCGAACAACAACTTCGGCGAGCTGCTGCCGGCGTCTCTGGGTGGGTTTGTCTACCTCGACGCGAACAACAACGGCACGAAGCAGCCACCCGAAGCCGGCATTTCCGGTGCGGCCATCAGCTTGACTGGCACCGACGATCTCGGCGCGGCCGTGACCATGTCGGGGGCGACTGGCGTCGACGGCGCGTATGCCTTTACGAACCTCAGGCCCGGCACCTACACG
>QHWQ01000141.1 GCA_003222635.1 Acidobacteriota bacterium
GGTCGCGACGAGGAAGGCGGCAGCCGTTATCCGAAAGGTCCGGCTGAAGCCGGACCCCACCAGTGGGCGACGCATGGATACCTCCTATTTCGTTCCCCTCGCGGCCCCTTCGAGGTTGAACGCGATGAGCAGATTCTTGTACGGCACGACCTTGCCATGTACCGGCGCGATACGCTCCGGGTTCAGCTTCAGCTCGTTGATCTTCTGAACCAGCTGCGCGGCGTACTCGGGCCCGCGTTCCGGCGTGCGGATCTCGTCACCCGCAGGCGGATTATAGGCGTCGCCGTACATCAGGATGCGCTCCTTCGGCAGGTACGCGATCAGCTGTCCCGAGTGATGCTGATGGCCGTTGAGGAAATACAGCTCGACGGTGCGCGTCCTGTCGCTCAGCACCTTCTTATCCGCGACCGTGTCGAACATCGGCTTGTTCGTCGTCGGCGCCGTATCCTCGACCGTGCGCGGTCGCGCCCACGCCTTCTCGTAGAAATCCTTGTTGCTCTCGTGGGTGATGATGGTGATGCCTTCGGCGACGTATTCGCGCAGGCCGCCGGCGTGATCGTAGTGCGCGTGCGTGTTCACCACGGCGGTAATCGGCTTGTTCGGCACGGTCTTCCGCACGAGATCGTTGGCCGCCTTCGATCGCGCGTCGCTCGTCGGCCCTTCGAGCATCACGACGTGATCGGCGAACTCGACCGCGAGGCTGCGCGTGCCGGCGCCGTTCACGGACCAGAGGCCGTCGCCGACTTTCTCGATCGTCACGTTCGGTGTCGCCGGCGGCGCCGGCGCTGACGCGACGTTGGCGGGAACCGGCAGCGACACCGCCGCGTTCGGCTGCACCTCGCTGACCATGATGTCGAGCGTCGGGTAGCCGTCCTGCTTCTCGACGATGTGCTTCGGGAACTGGATGTTGCCGAACTGCGCGTAGTCGGAGTAGGTGAGCTCCACCGGCACATCGCCGACCACCGAGTTGGTCGTCAGGTATTCGACTTTGTCGACGAGATTCTGATCGTTGAGCGTCACCTTGACGTCGCTGCCCTCGGCCTTGAAGGTGAACGCCTTGCCTTCGCCGGTGACGCCGCTCGCCATCGCGGCCTTGACGACGCCGTGCGGCGTCAGCCAGATGGCGCGGCGGCGCTCGATCTCGGCGCCGCGATTCGGCGCGGGCTGCGCGCCGCCTTCGCTCCACGCGTCCTTGCCGTTGACGTCCTGGATGGTCCGCTGATCGACGGCGAACGGCTGCGCGCCGCCCCCCTTCGGCGGGTGCTCGCCCTGCGCCCGCAGCATCTCGAGCCGCATCGCGGGCGCCTGGTAATCGACCGCGGCGACGTAATTCTTCACCTCGAATCGCGGCCACGGCCCGTCCGGCGTGTACGCCTGGCCGTAGGCGTAATTGGTTCCGCTGCCGGAAAACTGGATGGAGTTCAGGTTCGTCGCACCCATTGCATCGGCTGCGGCGGCGACGCCGGTCTTGCTGCTGCACCCGGCCAGCGCGGTCGTCAATACCAACGCAAGACCCGCCACCAGGGCTGTCATCGTGCGCATAGACACTCCTTTGATTTTGAGAAGCGCGGCCGATATTAGATCATTTGACGCTCATGGGACACATCAGGGGCTGGCTGCTGGCCGGCGCTTTCACGCTTGTTGTCGCGCCGGCCGCTCACGCCGGCCAGGATCACACCACCGTTCGCGCGGTCCGGATCCAGGCACCGCTGAAAATCGACGGCGCGCTGGACGAGCCGTTCTACACCAGCGTGCCGCCAATCTCCGATTTCATTCAGCAGGAGCCGCACGAGGGCGAGCCGGCCACCGAGAAGACGGAGATGTGGCTGGCCTTCGACAACAACAACGTCTACGTCGCGTTCCGCTGCTGGGAGAGCGAGCCGGGTCGCGTGGTCGCCAGCGACATGCGCCGCGACGGCCCGAACCTGTGGCAGGGCGACGACCTCGTCGCCGTCAGCTTCGACACCTTTCATGACGGCCGCAACTCGTTCAACTTCATCACCAACGCGCTCGGGGCGCGCGAGGACGGGCAGGTGACGAACGAGCGTCAGTGGAACGGCGACTGGAACACGGTCTGGGAGGTGAGGACCGGGCGCTTCGAAGGTGGCTGGACGGCGGAGGCCGCCATCCCGTTCAAATCGATTCGCTACCAGGCGGGGCGCGAACAAGTGTGGGGCTTCAACGCGTTTCGCACCAACCGCTGGAAGAACGAGATTTCCTACGTCACGCGCGTGCCCGCCGCGCGCGGGCAGTCGGCGCTCTATCAGGGATCGGTGGCCGCGACGCTGGTCGGACTCGAAGCGCCGTCCGGATCGAGGATGCTCGAGATCAAGCCGTACGCGATCTCGGATGTGAAGACCACGCCATCTGAGTCGGTCGTGTCCGGCTTCAGCCGGACCTCGAACGACGTGAGCGGTGACGTCGGCCTCGACGTGAAGTACGGGCTGACGCAGAACCTCACGGCGGACTTCACCTACAACACCGACTTCGCGCAAATCGAGGCCGACGAGCAGCAGGTCAACCTCACGCGCTTCAGCCTCTTCTTTCCCGAGAAGCGCGAGTTCTTTCTCGAGAACCAGGGGCTCTTCGCCTTCGGCGGTGCCGCGGCCGGCGGCTTTTCGGCGGCGAACAGCGACGTCCCGATCCTCTTCTACAGCCGCCGCATCGGACTGGACGAGGGCCGGCCGATCCCGATCATCGGCGGCGGCCGGACGACGGGACGCGTCGGGCGCTACAGCCTCGGCCTGATCGACATCCAGACCGGCGACGATCGCGCCGTGCGCTCCACGAACTTTTCCGTCGTGCGGTTCAAACGCGATCTGTTCCGCCGCAGCAACATCGGGCTGCTGCTCACCGGCCGAACCCTGGCGCAGAGCGGCAGCGGCGGCAACGCGCTCTACGGGTTCGACGGCACCTTCGGCTTCTTCGACAACCTCAACGTCAATACGTACTGGGCGCGCTCGAACACCGGCGGCTTGCCCCGAGCGGAGTCGAGGGGCCGCACGCGCAACGACACCAGCTATCGCGGCCAGCTCGATTACCAGGGCGATCGCTACGGCGCGCAGCTCGAACAGCTCGTGGTCGGTGACGACTTCAATCCGGAAGCCGGCTTCGTCCGCCGGCAGGACATGCGCCGCAGCTCCGCGCTGCTGCGCTTCAGCCCGCGACCGAGCCGCTTCAGGTCGGTGCGCAGGTTCTTCTATCAGGGCTCCATCGACTCCATCGAGAACGGCGCGCGGCATCTCGAAACGCGCGTGTCGAACGGCGAGTTCGCCATCGAGTTCCAGAACAGCGATCGCCTGAGCGTGGATGTGACCGACAACTACGAGTTTCTCCCGCGTGCGTTCGACATCGCCCCGGGCATCACGCTGCCCATCGGCGGCTACGCGTTCGACAACGTGCACCTGCAGATGAACCTCGGGCAGCGCCGCAGGATCAGCGGACAGTTCGCCATCGACCGCGGCAGCTTCTACGACGGCGGCAAGACGACCATCAGCGTGAGCCGCGGACGGATGAATGCGGGATCGCAGCTGTCGCTCGAGCCGACCTATCAGCTCAATGTCGTCGACTTGACGGAAGGATCGTTTACCAATCAGCTGGTCGGCTCGCGTGTCACCTACACGATGACGCCGCTGATGTTCACGAGCGCGCTGCTGCAGTACAACTCGAGCAGCCACTCCATCAGCGCGAACGTGCGCCTGCGGTGGGAATACCGCCCGGGGAGCGAATTCTTCGTCGTCTACAACGAGGACCGGGACACGCTCACGCGGCGCTTCCCTTCGCTCAGCGGCCGGGCGCTCATCGTCAAGATCAATCGGTTGTTCCGGCCATGAAAAGAAACCACGAAGGACGCGATCTTCGTGCCCTTCGTGGTTGATAACCTTCGTGGTCTTACCGCGCTGCGCTGATCTTCCAGATCTTGTTGCTGCCGTCATCCGAGACGAGCAGACTGCCGTCGCGGGCAACGGTCACACCAACCGGGCGGCCCCAGCGCTCGAGTGGCGCGCCGCCCTCGCCGTCATTGATGACGAACCCGGTGACGAAGTCCTCGAGCGCGCCCGGCTTGTTGTTCGTCATCGGGAAAAACGCCACGCGATACCCCGACGCCATCGAGCGGTTCCACGAGCCGTGCAGCGCGACGAACGCGCCGTTGCGGTAGCGCTGCGGGAACTGCGTGCCGGTGTAGAACGTGATGCCGAGCGCCGCTGAATGCGCCGGGATCAGGACGTCGGGCACGATCGCCCGCTTGACCAACTCGGGGAACGCGCCGACGTAGCGCGGATCGTAGTTCGAGCCGATGTAGGAATACGGCCACCCGTAGAAGCCGCCGTCCTTGACCGAGGTCGCGTAATCGGGGACGAGGTCGTCGCCCAGATTGTCGCGCTCGTTCATCGCGGTCCAGATGGTGTCGGTTCCAGGCTGCAATGTGAGGCCGACAGGATTACGGATGCCGGACGCGAACACTCGATAACCCGATCCGTCGGGATTGAATTCGAGGATCGCGGCGCGCCGGCAGTCCTCTCCCGCGTTGTTGTTCGACATGGAACCGACGGAGACGTACATCTTCGTTCCCGCACGATTGAAGATCACGTTGCGGGTGGAGTGGCCGCCCGTCGGCAGATCGAGCAGCTTCTCCGGTTCGCCCTGCGCTTTGAGATCGCCGTTGGTGTATTTGAATCGCACGAGCGATCCCGTGTTCCCGACATAGAGGTAACCGTCGTGGAACGCCATCCCGAACGGCGCCGCCACCGTGCCCGGACCGCGATTGTTGAACGGCGGCGGAGGCGCGCACGCCGGTGCCGACGCGCCGAGGATTTCGCCGTTGACGCCCGGATTCACCGGCCCCGGAGGAGGCGGTGGCGTCGGCCGCTGACCAGCAGGCGGCGCCGGAGGATTCGCAGGAGGCGTGCCGGCGTACACGCTGCGCGCCTCGAACACGCCGTCATTGTTCGCGTCGCGAAGAACGGTGATGGTGTTGGACGCCGGTGAGCTGACGAACAGATCGCCGTTCGGTGCGTACACCATGACGCGCGGCGCCGGCATCTCGGCGTACACGCTTACCGTGAAGCCCGATGGCGCGACGGGCATCGCGCTGGCAGGTTTGTCCACGAGCATGCCGCGGTTCGGCCGCGGCGAGCTGACCGCGGGCAGCCGGTCGGCGTGCGGCTGTGGCGGTCCAGACGACCGTTGTGCCGCGATGACGCCGCACATGCTGAGGAAGCCGATGACGACGAGGACTGGCTGTCGCGTCGCAAACTTCATGAGATCTCTCCTGCGCGAATTGTAACCACGAAGGCGGCTGCGCCGCATTCAGAAGCGAAGCAGCCGGGTCAGTTTGAGGGCAACGGAACGGTTGACAAGTCCCGGGAGTGGGGCTTCCCCGGTGTTCCGGCCATCGCTGTACACCGCGAAGAACTCGCTGCCCGGCACGTACTCCCAGCGCAGGCGCACGCTGGAGCTCAGCGTATGGTCGCTCGCGTTGTACTGCGTCAGGCTGCTGATCATCATCCGCGGCGTCGGCGTGTAAATTCCCCGGGCGGTCAGCAGCCGATTCGTAAAGCTGCCGGACGGCAGGTCCACCCAATTCATCGTCAGCCCAGGTTCGATGCTCACCCGCGGAGAGAGCGCGACGCGGCCGCTCGTGAAGTTCGCTTCCTGCTTGTGACCGTTGTAAAACGTGCCGGTCGCCACCGACACGTGACCAGACACCGCGCGCTGCTGGCCGAGCTCGTACGTCATGCGGACGGTGTCGTAGTCATAGCCGCCGATCGGCAGCGTTACTCCCGGTGCGATCTGGAACGTGCGCGGCAGGTATTCGAAGTCGCGCGTGTAATCGAGCGTCCATAGATCGCTGTTGTGGAAATCGATCTCGAATGTGCCCGACAGCTCGCGGTTCTCGACGCGCGTACGCCGGCTGTCGGTGATGTAGTCGTACCCGCCTTCCCAATCCAGCCTGCGAATGAAGCGGCTGGACTTCGGCCGCGGACTGAAGCGCGCGCCGACGGTGCTGCGCCGGAAATCGGTGCGCCGCAGGAAGCCAATCTCGGGACTGAACCTGTCGCCGACGAGCAGGTGTTCGGCGGCCAGTCCGTAGCGGTCGCCCGCGTAATCGAGCCGTCCGCGGTAGCTCGATTGATCGCCGCTGGCGCCCGGCGTGTCCGTGCGCGCGTAGTAGCCGTTGATCGACAGGCTCTTGAAGAATGCAAGGTTGGCGTCCGCGCCGATCGCATCGCTCGAGTCGGCTTGACTGGCCGCGGGCGTCCGGCGCGTGGCGATGACGCCGATATTGCTGCGCCGCAGGATGTCGCGCTTCAGACGCACCACTGAAAAGTTCGTCGCCACCGCACCCGCCGACGCTTTGTCGTCGGTCTGGATGTTCAGCGCGCCGATCCCGAACTTGCCAACCGTACCGGTGACCCGGCCGCCGGCAACCACCGGGACGGATTGCCCCTGATTCAGGCCGATGCGCCGGCTGAAGAACAGGAACGGGATGTCGTTGCCGTTGCCGCGCGCCCCGCCGAAGTTGAAGATGCCCTGTCCTTCGAGAAAGAAGTCCCGCTTTTCCGGAAACTGCAGGCTGAAGCGCGTGAGGTTGATCTGCTGGAGGTCTTCCTCGACCTGCGCGAAGTCGGTGTTGACCGTGGCATCGGCAATCAGGCTGCGCGTCAACCCGTACTTGAAGTCGAAGCCGGCGTTCGGCGAAAAGCGGTTGGCAAACGGCGCCGCGGCCGCATGGTCGGTCGTCAGCGACGACACCGCGTACGGTTTCAGCTCCAGGTTCATCGATTGCGCGGGCGTTTCGAGGCCGACGAGGTTACCCGCCGTTGACACTTTGAAGATGCCGTCATGCCCGTACGCGCGCGGCACTCGCGTCAGGAACGAGACTTCGTTCTTCCATTTGACCATGCGCCGGAAGTTGATCCCCCACACCTGTGCGCCCGATCCTCGATAGCGCAGCGACTTGAAGGGGATGACCATTTCGACGGTCCAGCCGCCTTCGAACCGCCCGCTTTTCACCTGCCAGATCGTGTTCCAGTTGGAATTCGGGTTGCCTTCGTCGGTGAACGCCTGATCGCGCAGCGCGCCGAGCGGGTTGGTTTGAAAAAAGAACCCGTTGCGGCGGTCGTGGAACGTATCGAGCGCCACCGACAGGTTCTCGTTCTGGATGATGTTGCTGTTGTCACGGCGCAGCTCGGTCACCACCCATCGCTCCGGATGATCGTCCCAGCACCGTGCCGCGATGTAGAGGTTCTCGCTGTCGAAGAACACCCACGTGTCGGTCTGCTCGGTCGCCGGTTCGCCCTCCTGCGGCTCCTCCATGATGAAGCCGCCGGCGGGAGGCACGACGTTGTAGATCTCCTCGTCCAGGCGTCCATCGATCTTGAGCGGCGTGTCGATGCGTACCGCGCGAATCTCCACGTCCTGCGCGCCGGCCTGCGCCGCCGACAGAAACAACATCGCGGACGCGACGAGTGCCCGGCTCACGCGGACAGGGCAGCGGTGAGCTGCGCGAGGTTGGCCGCGCGCTCGAGCGAGCTCACCAGCCTGATGATCGATTCGGTTTTCGCCGCCGGCCACTTCGCAAACTCCGCGTTCGTCCTGAACTTGTCCGCGACCTCGTCGTAGGTCATCGGGTTTCGCGGGCTGCCCTTCGCCGGCTCCGTTCGTGTCGAGAGCACGCGTCCATCCTTCATGCGGACGCGAATCATCATCGGCTCTTCGAGCACCGCCTGGAACGCGCCATCTTTGCCGAGCGTGTCGAACTCGGGATCCGCGTAGAACCGTACGCGGCCGACCATGTCCTGCACCTCCGCGCGCTTCACCGACGCGTCGGTGAACTGTCCGAGTCCGGCTTTGCCGTCCACGAGCAGGATCGCGACCGCGAACTCCATGCTGAACTTCGCCTCGAGGCCCGATGCCGGTCGATGACGGAACAGCGTGTTGACGTTGCTCTGGTTCCCCGCCACCTCGACGCGGTCAACGTCGGCGGCTTTGATCGAGTGCTGCGCGATCAGCCGCAGCGTGGCGTCCATCACCGGCTGCTGGATGGTGCCGCACGGGAAGCGTTTGATCAGATCGCCGGGCGACGCGAACATCCACGGCCGGCCAAGACGATTGACGATGCGTGAGGGGTCGAAGCCGCCGCCGGCGGCCTGATAGAAACCGAGCGGCGTTTCGAGCACATCGTTCGCCGCGGTGAAGCCGAGCGCAACGAGATCCGCGGCGACCGATCCGCTTTCGGCCGCGTGCCCGGCGTGGAACGCCTTCGTCATCGATCCGAAGTTGCGGCGAATGCCGCTTGCCTGCGATGCGGCGAGGCCGAGCGCGTAGGCCGTCTGTTCGACGGTGAGCCCGCGCAGCTTCGCGCATGCCGCGGCGCTGCCGAACGACCCGATGGTGCCGGTCGTGTGAAACCCTTCGCGGTCGTGCCGATTGAAGATCGCCTCGCCAACCTTGCTTGCCGCTTCGTCGACATGCCGTTGGCGAACGCCGCGAAGCGCGGCGGCGCCTTCAGCGCCGTGCCGACCACCGTCGCCGTCTTTGTCGTCACGCCCAGCGTGGAGATGTATTGCCGCACGATCGGCGCGAGGACGGATGCCGATCCGGCCAGCGCGAGGCCGAATCCGTCGAGCAGGGTCTTGCTGCCGAGCGCAATCACATCGTCCGGGATGTCTTCGTAGGTCGTGTTGACGATGAACTCGGCGACGGAGCGGGTGAGGCCCGGCGCCTGCGCCAGTTCTTCGCGCCCGCCTTCGGCTTGCGGCTTCGGCGGGGCAAGGCGCAATCCCGCGAGGGCGAGCGGCGTCTTGAAGAAATCGCGGCGAATCATGCGGCGCAGCCTATCATGTCTCCCATGAGCGGGACGTGGCTTCGGAACCCGCAGCGGATCTGGCTGCGACGCGCGCTCTTTCAGGTGCACCTCTGGTGCGGCCTCGCCATCGGCCTCTACATCCTGATGATCAGCGTCACCGGCAGCGTGCTCGTCTACCGCAACGAGCTGTTCCGCATGTCGCCTCGCGCGCTGGTGGCGACGTCATGGCTGCTCGACCTGCACGACAACCTGCTCGCCGGTGAAACGGGACGCACGGTCAACGGCGCCGCCGGCTTCACGATCGTCGCGCTGGCGTTGACCGGCCTCGTGATCTGGTGGCCGGGCAGCAGGACCTGGCGCCGCAGCCTGACGGTGCCGCGTGGTCTCGGCTGGCAGCGGACGATGTGGCACCTGCACAGCATGATCGGCTTCTGGACGATCGGGTTCACGGTGATCTTCGCGCTCAGCGGCGCGTACTTCGGATTCCCCGCGCTGTTTCAGGCGATCGCCGATCGGCTCGATCCGGTCAGCGATCCCGATGCGGCTCGCATCAGCGATTCGGTGATCTACTGGCTCGCGTACCTGCACTTCGGACGCATCAACGGCATCGGCATTCCGTGCCACGGGCCGGGGCTGTGCGACCAGGCGACGAAGGCGACGTGGGCGTTGCTCGGCCTGTCGCCCGCCGCGATGTTCGTGACCGCCGCGCTCATGTGGTGGAACCGCGTGCTGCGTCCGCGCGTGCGTGCGTGGCTCCGTGCGTCTGCTCAGCGGCGCGAATCCGAACTCACCTAGCTCTCCTTCGACACGCTGATCGTCGAGCACGAGCCGAACCGTATCGCGCTCTGGTCCTCGCATTGCACCCCGCCGCCATGCCCGGAAGAGAAGGAGAACAGGTATGGATGTTCGTTACCTAATTGGGGGCGCGGCGCTCTGCATCTTGGTGCCGGTCGGTTCAGCCACCGCACAGACCGACAAAGAGCGTGAACCAGCGCGTCCCATCACACTGGTCGGATGCATCATGCGCGAAGCCGATTTCCGCGACATGTATGGTCCCGGTCGGAGCGGCCCACGTGGCGCGGGCATCGGCTTGCGCAACGAATACATGATCGTCGATGCGCACGAAGTCGGGTCCGCCGGATCGGGTGTCACCGAGACGACAGGAACGTGCCCGCCCGAGCCCGGCACTTTTCCAACCGCGTACGAGCTGACCGGTAAGCGCGAGGACGAAGCGAAGCCGTTCCTCAACCGTCGCGTTCTGCTGAGCGGAATGGAGAAAGCGGCGAACACGCGGCCTGTCGGGACGAGCGGTCTGCGGCAGCCGACCGGCGGGTTCGATCCGCTCGGGCACGAGCTGCACCTCTTCGAGGTGGAAGTCGGATCCATCACCGAAGCACCAGCTGCGCGTGCGGAGGCACCGGTCGCAGCACCTGCGCCGGTACCCGAGCCTGTCGCACCCGAGCCGATCGCGGAAGCGCCGGCGCCCGCGCCTGAGCCCGCACCCGCACCTGAGGTCGCAGCGGCTCCGGAGCCCGCGCCCGCACCGGCGCCTGAACCGCCGAGCGCTGCTCCGCAGGAACCGCCGCGGCAGATTGCGCAGGCGGAACTGCCGAGGACCTCGAGCCCGATTCCGCTGGTCGGTCTGATGGGCCTGCTGTCGTTCCTTACTGGAGCCGGTATGCGCTTCTTCAGACGCGACTGAGAGTTTCACAACTACGTGAAAGGGGAAGACTGATGAACATCTGTCGATGGCTCGCAGCGATGGCCTGCGTGATTGCGCTCCCCGCGGTGGCGGCCGCGCAGCAGACGAGCGCACCGCCCTCGCCCTACCCGTATCCGATCGAAAGCCACTGGCTCGCGTCGGGATCGCTCGGGTCCGATTTCGCAAACGATTCGGCCGATCCGGGCGTGAACTTCGCGGGAACGTTCGGCTGGCTGTGGCACGGCGTCGCCGGCGGCGAATTCCAGGCGAATTTCTCGCCTAACTTCAACCTCAATCCGGCGTTCGTGCCGCCGTTTCTCGCCCAGGAGCCGGTGATCAACAGCTACATGCTGAACGTCATGGCCGCGGCGCCGTTGATGGCGAGTGGCCAGTTCCAGCCGTATGCGTCGGGAGGTCCCGGGTGGTTCACGCTGCGCGGCACGCCGACGGCCGGCGACAGCGGCGTCAACTTCGACAAGACCGACACCGGCTGGAACGCGGGCTTCGGCGTCATGGGGTTCCTCGGGCAGCTGGGCGTGCGCGCGGATCTCCGCTACTTCAAAGTGTCCGGCGACGAGTTCACCGTGGACAACAGCGTGCTCCGCTCGAATTGGGGCGCCGTGATCGACGACAGGGAACAGTCGGTCAACGCGAATGTAATCTCGGGCATGTCGTTCTGGCGCGGCAACGTCGGCGTCGCTTTGCGCTGGTAGCCGGTTCGTGAAGGCGCGAGCTGTCGTGCTGGCGGCGGCGATCGGCTGCGGAGCCGCATCGCCGTCGCTGGCGCAACAGCCCGGCGCCGAAGCGCTCGTCGATCGTCACTTCACCGTCGGAGCCGGCGCCTCCATCAGCGCGACCATCGGTACGCTCGTCGCACGCGGCGAGGACCGCGCCGTTCCGCAGCGGCTGTTCGCCGAGGAAGGCGCATCGCGGCGGACGGCAAACGTCGGCTACCGGATCTTCAAGCACATCTTCTTCGACGCACCGCAGGAGCACCTGCTGCTCGTGTTCGACCACGAGGTGTTCGGCCATGGCGCGCGGCTGCGCGAACGCTTCAACGGTCCGATCGAGTACGGCTTTCATCTGCCCTGGCCGTACGGCGGCGGCGGCGCGGAGACTGCGTACGTGTTCGATCGCGAGCCGACGCCGTATGAAAGGCTCGCGGTCAGCGCCGGGGGGATGGAGGCGACCGGCGTGGTCGCCGCCATCGTCGCGAATCATGCGTTCGCCGACGGCCGGATACGCTCGCGGGACGCGCTGCGCTATTTCACCTTCGAGATCGACACGCTGCGCTACATCGCCACCACCGGGAAGGAAGGCGGCGATCCCGGCAACGACGTCGGAGATTTCCTGCGCACGTACAACGGCCTTGCGGATGCGGCAGGCGCACCGCACCTGACGGCGCGGCGGCTGCGTCAGCAGGCGCTCGCCGGCCTGGCTAACCCGATGCTGGCGTACGCCGCGTTCGGCGTCGCGCGGTACTGGTCGAGTGGTGCCCCCGATGTCGCGGTGCCGGCGCTCTCGATCGGCGACGTGCGCTATCTGCCGATGTTCCGCTATCGCCTTGCCCCCTACGGAACGGAGTGGGCGCTCGTCAACGCGCTCGCGGGACGGATGCGGCCGACGGAAATCGAGCTGCGCTTCGGCGAGGCGCCGCAGAGCACGCCGTGGGGCATCGGCGTGCGCCAGCGCGACATCGTGAAGTGGAATCGATGGACGATCGACGGGGCCGTCGACGTCTGGTCGCAGCCGCCGGTCGGCAGTTCCGATGCGCAACACCTTGCCCTCGATCCGCGCATCGGCACCCGCGTCGGCGGCCGCATCAATTACGCGGTCACGCGGTCGAGCGGCTCTCCCGCGACGCTCATCCTCGACATCGGCGTCAAGAGCGGTGGCTACATTCCGGGCGAGCCGCTCGGTGGCGGCTTGACCGCGCGAGCCGGCGTAGGCCTGCCGTTGCCGTGATCGCTTGACTTGTTCCGCGTCCAGCGCGCACACTCCGCTGCTATATGACCAGGTCAATCGCCGCTGCATCGCTGTTCGGACTGCTCATCGTGTGTCTGGCCGCATCGGTCGCAGCCCAACGTGGACAAGGAGGCGGCCCTCGACCGGACCAGCTCGGTGGGGCGGTCACCGCCCACTATCCTCCGGTGTTCTTCCGCGAGGACTTCGCGTTCGACAAGAGCGTTCCCAACCAGAACAACGAGCGGGAGCCCGAGCACACGATCGTGCAGGGGGACGTGAAGAGCCCGAACCTGGAAGTGCGGCTCTACGGCGACAAGGCGGGCACGCGCGCCGTGCTCCAGCCGTACAACGACAACATCACCTACGTGATGTCGCTCCTCTGCACGTCGAACTGGGCGATCACGCTGCGCGACAAGAACAACGATGTGGATTTGAGCGGACTTGCGTCTATCAAGTGGCGTACGCGGGTCAGCGGGTTTCATTTGCTGCGTCCGATCGTCAAGCTCGCCAACGGAACATGGCTCATCGGCGATAAGGCGGCCGGTTTCTCCACCGACTGGGTCGAATCCGAGATTCAGCTCTACGACGTGCGCTGGCGCAATCTCGACATCACGGAGGTTGTTGAAGGCCGCGAAGCGGTGTGGGTGGATAAGCCGGATCTGACCCGCGTCGAAGAGATCGCGCGCACGACGAGCGGAGGGCGCTGACCTCGCGGATCCAGGTCTTCGCCCTCGTCATCGTCGTCGGGTTGCTCCTCGTCGCGGTCATACTCCCGTCAAAGCGCGACATCAGCATCGCCGCATGGTGGGCGCGCGTGCGACATCAGATCGATTTCTTCGCGCGCGTCGCCCTCGCATTCGCCGTTCTCGCGGCCATCGTCTGGTATCTCGTGCTGCCGCTGCTCGGCTGGCAGCTGCCGTCCCTGTGAATTCTCCGATCCACCACGAGCAGCGGGACGGACGCGATCGTTATTTCGCCTGCGCATCCGACTGAAACATGGCGAACGCGTTGCCCTGCGGATCGGTCAGCATCGCAAACCATCCCATCCCCGGGACCGGCGACTTCGGCTTGGTGACCTTGGCGCCGAGCTTCTGCGCCTTTTCGACCGACGCATCAATCGAGTCGACGTTGACGTAGTTCACCCAAGCGCCCGGCTTGTAGCCCGGGACATTCAGGATGCCGCCGTTGATGCCGCCGGTCTGGGTCGGCATGCCTTTGGCGTCGGTCTGGACGGTTCTGATCACCGTGTAGTTCATCTGCGGCATCGGCTCGAGCGTCCAGTCGAACAGGCTCGTGTAGAACTGTCCGAGCTTCCCGGGATCGTCCGCATAGATTTCGAAATGAGAGACAGCATTCTTTTGCATCGCGAACCTCGCCTGCATTATCGCGCGACCGTCGAGGCCGCACGGTCGGGACGGAACCATGCAGGAGAATTTGCCGCCGGGCGCATCATGGTGTCGAATGTTGATCATGCGTTTTCAATACATCGTCACGGCAGTCCTGGTCGCGTTTGGTGCCACGAACGCCTACAGTCAGGGTCGCGCGGCTGCAGCCTGTGACTTGCCGCATCCTTCCGGCGTGTCGACGCAACAGCTCATGTCGGGACAGCGAAACCGCGGCTTCAGATTGTTCATCCCGCCCGGATACGACGGGCATCAGCGTTTGCCGTTGGTGCTCGACCTGCACGGCAGCGGCGGATCGTCCGCGGGGCAGGCGAGAAACAGCGGCTTCGAGATGGTGGCCGCGAGCGAGCATTTCATCGTTGCCACGCTCGACGCCGTTGACGCCCGCTGGAATGTTCCCGTGCAGGCGGGGCGGCCCGACGATGTCGCATATGTCGGCGACGTGATCGACCACGTGGCCGCGCGCGTCTGCACGGACCAATCGCGGGTCTATGCGACCGGATTCTCCGGCGGCGCGCGGATGACGTCGCTGCTAGGCTGTCGTCTCGGCTCGCGTCTGGCGGCGATCGCGCCCGTCTCGGGGATTCGCTTGCCGGGGCAGCAGTGCACCGGCGGTCCGATTGCCGTCCTGACGTTTCACGGCCTCGCCGATCCGCAGAACACGTACGCCGGTCACATCGCCGACCGCGGTGAGGAGTGGGTCGAGAGTGTGCCCGACGCGCTCGCCGGCTGGGCGCGCCGCGACATGTGCAAGGGCGAGGCGATCCTCGACGATCCGCCGGGTCCTCTCTCGACGATGCGCTACGACGGATGCGCGGATGGCGCCGAGGTGCGCATCATTCGCATCGACGGACTCGGCCACGCGTGGACCAGGAAGGAAGTCGACACCACGACGGTGATGTGGCAGTTCTTCAAGAGCCATCGCCTGAATCGACAGTAACGGTCAGGGTAGAATGGCGGCGCGCTGCGCGGCGCAGCGAAGGCAACGATACGAAGGAGGACGTGATGAAGCGGTCCTCGCGTCGTTTCACACTCGTCGCATTGCTGCTGCTGACCACCGGTGCGGATGCGTGGGCGCAGCTCGCGACGGCCCAGATGACCGGCCGGGTGACCGACGAGAGCGCAGCGGTGCTGCCGGGCGTCACCATCACGGCCACTCAGACCGACACGGGCGCCACGCGAACGGTCGTTACCGATGACAGCGGAGCGTACGCCCTGCCGAACCTGCCAACGGGTCCGTATCGGTTGGAGGCGATGCTGCAGGGGTTTCGCACTTACGCGCAGACCGGCATCGTGCTCCAGGTCGCAGGTACTCCAGTAATCAACATCGCCCTCGCGCTCGGGAGTCTCGAGGAGACGGTGGCGGTTGAGGCCGCGGCGCCGCTCGTCGACGTCAAGAGCGCGGGCATCGGCACCGTGATCGAGAACGAGCGGATTCTGGAGCTTCCGCTTCAGGGCCGTCAGGTCACCGACCTCATCCTCCTGGCGGGCGCGGCCGTCCAGACCGGCCAGCCGAACACCCGCAGCTTTCAGGGCGGCGTGAATATCGCGGTGGCCGGGGGTCAGGGGTTCGGCGTGGCGTACCTGCTCGATGGCGCGATGCACAACGATCCCTCGACCGCGGCCGGCCTGCCGCTGCCGTTCCCGGATGCGCTGCAGGAGTTCAGGCTCGCCACGAGCGGCCTGTCTGCCGAGAACGGCATTCACTCGGGTGCGTCGGTCAATGCGGTGACGAAATCGGGGACCAACCGATTCCACGGGAATGGTTTCGAGTTCTATCGGGACAAGCGGTTCAACGCGACGAATGTGTTTGCTCCGGTCGGGCCGGACGGCAGGCGTCTGGACGATGGCCTGCACCGGAATCAGTTCGGCGGAACGCTTGGCGGGCCGATTATCCAGAACAGACTGTTTTTCTTCGGCGGGTACCAGCGTACTCAGCTGCGTCAACAGCCCAATGCCAACGTCACGTATGTGCCCACGCCCGCGATGCTGGCCGGCGACTTTACCGCCTTTGCCTCGGCGGCCTGCAACAACGGAAGACCGATCGCGCTGCGGGCCCCGTTCGTCGGCAACCGTGTCGATCCGGCACTCTTCAGTCCCGCGGCGATGAGGCTCGTGCGATCGCTGCCGGCCACGACCGATCCGTGCGGCGAAATCAGATTTCCGTTCGGCGGCGGCAAGAACATCCAGGGCCAGACGGTGGCCAGAGTCGATTTTCAACGAACCGCCAACGATTCGATCTTCGTACGATACATGGCCACGACGATCGACCAGGACATTCCGGATTTCGACAACGTTCTCTCGTCGATGAATCCCGCGACGATCGGCATGGACAACCTGTCGCAGGCGATTGTGTTCGGCAACACGCGCGTGTTCGGCAGCAACACCGTCAACTCGGTTCGCCTTGCTTACAACCGTACGCGCGCCCTGCGCCTCAATCGCCCCGAGATCGGCCCCGAGGATCTGGGCATCAGGGACTTCTACAACTACGAGCCGCACCGCATGGCGCTCAACATCGCCGGCGGGTTCACCTTCGGGACCAACGCGGGCAGCAGCAGGGCCCTGTCGCAGACGTACCAGGTGACGGACGACCTCACGCTCGTACGGGGCAACCACCAGATCGCGTTCGGTGGAACGCTCGCCTACTGGAACACCTACATCAGGAACTGCACGCGGTGCGGCGGTCAGTTCGAGTACAACGGCCAGGTGACCGGCCTGGGCTTGTCGGATTTTCTGTTGGGCAAGGTGCTCTGGATGGAACAGGCCGGGGCTGGCGGCACCGATCCCGAACAACACTACGTCGGGCTGTTTGCGACCGACGCGTGGCGGATCACGAACCGGCTGACCGCAAACCTCGGTCTCCGCTGGGAGCCCTTCTTCGGCCAGGAGATGGGATACACAGGAGAGTTTGGAACGCCCGTGTGGAGCTGGGACAACTTCCGGAAGGGCGTGCAAAGCCGCGAGTTCGTCAACGCACCACCCGGGCTTCTCTATCCGGGCGATCCTGGCTTTCCACCGGGCCGCTCGGGCATGTACGACCAGTGGTTGAATTTCTCGCCGCGCGGCGGCGTGGCCTGGGACATCAGCGGCAACGGACGGACGGCGCTGCGCGCATCGTACGCGCTCAGCTACGATTTTCCGACCGGCGATATGCAAATCCTTCAGACGTCGGCCGCACCCTTTGGCAATCGCGTGCGTGTCGATCTGCCACCTGGAGGGATGGACGATCCGTATAGCGTGATTGGCGGCAATCCACATCCGATCGCGACGAGCAGGGACACCGTCTTCCCGCCGAGCGGCACCTACGGCGTGATGGCGCCCGAGATCAACTCACCGCGCGCTCAGTCGTGGAACGTCACGCTCGAACGCCAGATGGGCGCCAATTGGGGGGCGTCGGTGAGCTATCTGGGCAACTACTCGGACCGCCTGTGGGATCTGGTGCCGCTCAACCCCGCCGTCTTCATGGGGCTCGGCCCGTGCACGCTCCCCAACGGGGTCTTCCAGCCGGTGTGCAGCACGACCGCCAACACGAACGATCGGCGCGTGATCGCTCTCGAGAATCCGGCGGTGGGGCGGCAGATCAGCAACCTCGAGGTCTTCGACGACTACGGCACTTCGAACTATCGCGCGCTCCAGCTGTCGGCGCGGCGCCAGTCGGCACACGGCGTAAGCGTCAACGGCAACTATACGTGGTCGTACTGCTTCGGCGATCGGATGGCCGACGGCAACCATCAATTCGCGTCGGGACCGACCAAGCCCGACGACCTCACCTTCGATCGAGGTAATTGCACACAGAACAGGACGCATATCGCCAATCTCACCATGGGCTATCAGACGCCGCGGTTTGCCGGCGCGCTGGTTCGGGCCGTTGCCTCCGATTGGCGAGTGTCGGGGATCGTCACGGCAAGCTCGGGACCGTGGCTGACCGTCCTTACCGGCCGCGACAACGCGCTCAATGGACAGGTTGGCACCGCCAACCAGATGACCGGACAACGGGCCAACCAGATCAGCAACGACGTCTATGGACCGAAGACCCTGACGCAGTACCTGAACGCGGCGGCGTTCGCGCAGCCGGCGCCCGGCACGTTTGGCAATCACGTCCGCGCCAGCATCAAAGGACCTGGACAATGGGTGATCAACACGGCGCTGTCGCGGATGCTGACGTTCTCTGGCACTCAGGAAGTGGAGCTACGGTTGGAGGCGTTCAACATGTTGAATCACTTCAACTGGGGGCTCCCCGTTACCAACCTCGGGCAAGGCACGTTCGGGCGGATCACGTCGCAGGCAACCGATCCGCGGATCCTGCAGTTCGGCGTGAAGTACGCGTTTTAGCATGACCGGCGAGATTCATGAGCGTCACATGGCGCGGGCACTCGAGCTCGCGGCCGGAAGTTTTGGCGACGGTGGATGCCCGATCGGGGCGGTATTGGTGGACCATCACACGGGTCGCGCGATTGGCGAAGGGCACAATGGCCTCGTACAGGAAGGCAACCCGATCGTCCATGGTGAGATGGCGGCGCTCCGCAATGCCGGCCGGATGCGCAACCGCCACAACACGACGATGTACACGACGCTTCAGCCGTGCTTCATGTGTGCCGGCGCGATCGTGCAATTTGGCATTCCGCGCGTTGTCGTTGGAGACGCCGAGAACGCGTCGAGCAACGAAACGATTCGCTTCATGCGCGACCGGGGCATCGACGTGGTCATTCTGGACCCCGGTCGCAGCGCTGCGGCGCGCAACTGCATAGAACTGGCTCGCCGCTTCCGCGAACTCAAACCCGAGTTGTGGCTCGAAGACTGGGGAGGCGGGCCGAATCCTGCGCTGCGGGCAACCTAGCCGACGGTCGCATTGAACGTGGGCGGAGCCGCCCGGTTTCCCTGTTGTCACGGGCATAATCCCTCTTCAGGAAGTGTTCGTCGCGAACGACAGCGCTCATCCCGTGCGCGTGCAGTTAATGCGTTGCGATCGGCTGGCGGTTCACTCGCGTCGACTGAATGTTTCCGCCGTCGATCGTTCCGCTGACGCTGGCGACAATCGTTCCGCCCGCGTCGCGGATGGCGAGCGCGAGGGTATCGCGGCCACGTCCCGGCTCGCCGCGGTCCGTGGCCTGCACCTCGAAGGTGTAGCCGGAACGGCCGTTCCATCGCCCGACACCGGCGAATGAAACGCTGTCGACATCGGGCTGACGGCCACGACCGGCGGTGAACGCCGGATCGTCGGTGAAGACCACGTCCGTCACGGCGGTCGCCTCGAAGCGGTCGGGCGTCCGGCAATGATTGCGTTCGTCGTCATCGTCCGCGTGGCACTGACGCGGATCGTTGGTCCAGTATTCGAAGCGGCCGTCATCCGCTCCACGCAGCTGGCTCACGCGGAAGACGAAATGGTGATGCCGGTTCGCCTCGTCTATGTGGCCGAGCCCGTGCATCGCGCCATCAGCACGGACCATGGTGAAGTGCACGGTAACGCTGCTCTGGTTGCCCGCGGTGTCGGCCGCGATGATGACGAGCGAATGTGACCCCTCGGCCGTGACGGGCGTTCCGCTGACGAACGGCGCGCCGTCGAGCGTCGCCGCCACCGATGCGAGATTCGCGTCGCCTGCGGAGAAGATCGGCACAATGGGTGGCGCGTTCGATGACTCGCCATCCGTGACGCCGCTCAGAGTAATGGTGGGCGGGGTCGTGTCCTGAACGACAGTCGTCACGATCGTGGTTTGCAGGCCATAACCATCGGTCGCCACTACGGTGATCGTGTTCGTTCCATCAGCGAGCGAAACAGCTGCACCGAAGCCGCCGCCGGCGGCGACCGAGACCGGCACGCCTTGGACCGTAAGCATGACCGCATCCTGGGCGTCCGCGGGCGTGGCGATGCCGTGCACTTGAACGCTCGGCTTGTTGGTCACGAGCCCGTTCGCGGGCGCATTCACGACGAGTGTCGGCGGGATCACGTTCGCGCGCACGGTACGGGTGACGACCGTGGTGTTGCCGGCTGCATCCACCGCGATGGCGGTGATCGTGTTTGCGCCGGGCGCCAGCGCGACGGACCTCGAGAAGGCGCTGCCCGCCAACTCGACCGGCAATCCCTGCACGCTCAACGACACGGGTGTGCCGTCGGCGACGGTGCCGGTCACGGTCGTCGAGGCTGCCGCGAGTTGCGCGCTCTCCAGGGGCGAGGCGACGATCAGGACAGGCGGCGTCCGGTCGAGGGTGAAGTGAACGGTGACGCCGCTCTGGTTTCCTGCGGCATCGGCTGCGATGACGACGAGAGAATGCGCTCCTTCGGTGCTCACCGGTGCGCCGCTGACGAACGGAGCGCCGTCGATCGTCGCGGTCACCGTCGTCAGGTTCTCGTCCGTCGCGGAGTATGCCGGCGCCAGAGCGGCGGCATTCGAATACTGACCGTCCGCAACGCCGCTGATGGTAATCGCCGGGGGCGTCGCATCCCGAATCACGGATCGAGCGGCTGTCGCCCGGAGACCGTAGCCGTCGGTCGCCACGACGATGATCGTGTTCGCTCCGTCGACGAGCGCGACCGCCGCGCTGAAACTGCCATCGGGAAGCACGGCGACCGTCTCGCCCTGAACGGTGACGGTCACGACATCCGCCGGGTCCCCCGGTGTCGCCAGGCCGCGTACCTCGACGCTGGCCGCGTTGGTGACGAGGCCATTGATCGGCGACTGGAGTGTCAGCGCCGGCGGCACCACGTTCGAGAACACGTGCCGGCTGAGCGACGTGCTGTTGCCAGCCACATCGGTCACGACGACCGCAATCGTGTTCGCGCCAGGCGTCAGCGCCACCGAGGTGGAGAAGTTGCCGCTCACCGCCGGCACGGGCGTGCCCGCAACGGTGACGAATACCGCGTTCGCATCGCTGACGGTGCCGCTGAACGTCGTCATTGTCGCGACGACGTGCGCACCTTCGGCGGGCGAGGCAACATCGAGCGTCGGCGGCGTTCGATCCAGCGTGAAGTGCACGATCGACTGGCTCCGGTTGCCGGCCGTATCCGCGGCACTCACGACGAACGTGTGCGGTCCTTCCGCGGTCACCATCGTGCCGCTGACAAACGGCGCGTCATCGAGCGTCGCGGTGACGGTTGCCAGACTGTCGTCGGTGGCGGAGAAGATCGGCGTCACGCCGGCAGCGTTCGAGTACTGGCCGTCAAAAACCCCGGTCACCGTGATCACTGGCGGCGTGGTGTCCGGAGGCGGTGCGACCGTGAACGGGAGGACGCCTGACGTGCTGGCGAGGAAGCTGGTGTCGCCGTCGTAGCGCGCGGTGATCGAATGCTGACCGGCCGTCAACGATGTGGTGAAGGCCGACGTGCCGTTGATGACCGCGCGTGTGCCGAGAGCGGCGGCGCCATCGTAGAACGTGACCGTTCCCGTGGGAATGCCCGCACCCGGCGATTCCACGACGGCCGCCGCGTTGAAGGTCACAAGTTCGCCGGCCACAGCGGCCCCCCTGTCAACAGAGCGAGCTGTTGTCGTCGACGCCTTCTGCACAGAAACAGTGCTCGTCCCCTGGATGCCGTCATGCGTCGCCGTGATTGCCGCCGGGCCGCCGGGCGAGACGGCCCACACGTTTCCGGAGGCGCTGACACCTGCGAGGCCATCCGCAGAGGAGGACCAGGTCACCGCCGCCGTCACATCCTGATCGGTGCCATCCGAGAACGTCGCGATGGCGTGAAACTGCTGCCACTCGCCAACGACGAGCGAAGCGGACGCGGGCATGATGGTGATCGACTGCAGCGCCGCTGTCGCCGTCGGAACGGCGATGAGTTGTGCCTGCGCGGCGCCGGCGAAGTTGTCGCGGTTGACGACCATCACGCCGAGCGCGGGGCTGGACGACCACTCGACGGGATCGAGCGTCAGCGACGCGTCGAAGCCGTTGGTGGAGGGATCGGTGGGATCGAACACGCCGACGACGCCGTCAGAATTCGTGCTGACCACCACCGGGTTGTTCAGGCGGATCGCGGGGTTGAACGCGTTGAACAGCGCGGGGCCCGCCAGCGTGTCACTTTGACCGGTCTTCAGGTTGTAGATCGTCGCGCTGTATCTGAACCGCGGATTCGCGCCGCTCAAGCCGACACTGCTCATCCGCACCGGCAGCAGGAACGTGCTCTGGTCCGTGTGATACGGAACCACGAACCCGCTCGTCGTCGCCGTACGGGTGTGGAAGTTGTACACCAGCGTGATGACGCGATCAATTGGACTGGTCGCGAACGTCGTTGAATCGGCGTAGACGGCATAGTCCAGGACTCCGTCGCCCGTGGTGTCCATGTCGATCTCAATCCCGCCGGCACCGAACAGCTGACTAATCGGACCGAACGTGTCGACCGCGAACTCGATTACGCCGGACGAGACGAAGCTCTTGACGCCAACCGCGCGCAATCCGGGCGCGCCCAGGTCGGTGCGGGAACCTTTCAGTCCCCAGTTGTAGAACGCGAACGATCCTGGGACCGACGGAGAGAAGTTCGACACGCGCGCGGTGACCGTCGTGGTGCCGGACGGACCGAAGCCATCGGGAATCGCCGTCACGACCTGCGCGCGTGCACGCGGGACCGCGTGATACGGCACGGTCAGACTCACCCCGTTGTTGTCCGTTGCGGTGGCCGGCACGAACCGCAGTAACCCCGCGAGTTCCCTGAATCCGTCCGCGTTGCCCGTGGTTGCCGCGGGCACGGTGAGATCCAGATGCACGACCGCGCTCTGGCCGGCAGCGACGGCGACGCTGGAGGGGTTTGCGACTGCGCTATGCGGAACAGAGCCCGAGCCGGCAGTGGTGGTGACGTTGAACGTCGCGAGCCTGTCGCCGAGATTGCGGAGCGCGACATCCCCGCCGCCGTGATAGTCGTCGGTGAACTCGATGGCGCCGAAGCTCAGGTTCGGCGCGCCGTCGTTGCCTTCCGCCACGACCGTCGACTGCATGGCTGCGAGCGCCTGCACGACCCCGCCGCCCGACAGCCGCGGCAGATAGCCGACGATCGGCGCCGAATCCGCGGTATTCACAATGCCCAGCCGCACATCGCCGCGATCCCACGTCGGATGCGCCTGGATTTCCAGCGCCGCAACACCCGCCACGTGCGGAGACGCCATCGACGTGCCGCTGAGAAATTCACCGCCGGTTCCAGACCCGAACAGCGTCGAGAAGATATTGACGCCCGGCGCGCTGACATCGGGTTTGAAATGTCCGTCGCCGCCGCGTGGACCTGTCGACGAGAAGGTCGCCATCGTGTGGTACGCCGCATCCGGAAGAATCGTCTTGGTGAGGGTCACGGCCGTCGATACGGCCAGCAGCGTCCCATCCGCCGCCGGCGACCCGCGCATGCTGAAGAACGGAATGGTGACGCCGGGAATCGCCTCCTCGAATGGCGAATAGCCCGCCGCGTTGTTGATCATCGCCACGGCCGCTGCGCCATGCCTCTGCCCGAAGATGGCGTGGTCGGTGCGATTGCACGTCCCCCTGAGCATGACCACGAGCTTGCCGGTAATCGTCGCGTCTTTGTATTCGCTTTCGATGCAGCCGGACGACATCGTTCCGTTGGCGTTGCGGAGTACGACGATGCTCAGCGTCACGCCGTCGGTGAATGCGCCACCGTTGGCGTCGAGCAGCGTGAGATTCTGGCCGCTCGGCGTGAGGAACCCATTCGCCGCCGGAAAGACCCGCGGCGAACGCGCGTCCATGGCGGCGACCGTGATCACCTTGTCGGCGGCGCCGGGACTGCCGAGGATGTACGGCACCGAGCCGTTGTTGCCCGCCGAGATCGCGACGATCATCCCGCCAGCGGCCGCGTTGGTCGCGGCCTCCGAATCCGCGCTGTCCGCCGCTCCGTACGGCGATCCCAGTGACAGATTGACGACGTCCATCTCGTTGGCCACGGCCCAGTCAATTGCTTCGACCGTCATGTCCGTGGAACCGGTGCATCCGAACACGCGAATCGAATACAGGTCGGCGCCAGGCGCCACGCCCGGCCCGATCGTGAACGACTGCAGCTCTGTGGTGGGATCGTACGGCCCGTGGAATGTCGCGCCCGTCGACAACACCCCGAAGCCGGCGATCGTCCCCGCGACGTGGCTGCCATGTCCGTTGCAATCGAGCGGGTTCGGATCGGGGTGCGGTACGAGCCTGGCCGGGTCGGTCGAAGCCGAGTTGTAGTTGTCGCCGACCAGGTCGGTGCCGCCCTTGATTTTCGGGGCTGCAGCGCCAAACATCGATGGACTCGGCGCCGCGGTGTCGGTGGCCAGCGCGGCCTGATAGGCCGCGACGGTCCCCGGTCCGCCGAAGTTGGCATGCGTGTAGTCGACTCCGGTGTCGATCACGCCGACCTTCACGTGCTCGCCGAGGATGCCCGGCGTACCGCTCCACACGGAAGGCGCGCCGATGAACGGCACGCTCACCGAGTTTTCGATCTCATACGTCAGAACGGGCTTCACCGCGACGATGCCTGGAAGCTGCGCGAGCGCGGCAATCTGCGCTGGTGTCCCGCGGACCTTGATCCCGTTGATGGCGTGTTGCAGGGTGCTCATGACGCGCACGCCTTGCGCGCGAATCAGCGGAACGAGCGCGTCCTGCCGCAGGCGGATCGTCCGGGCAATCTGGTCCTGCTCCGCATGCGCCAAGCGTCTGCCGGGCCTGCGGCCGCGCACGACGGCGACGGGGTCATCGGCGAGTTCGAGGACGACGGTCGCGTCGCCGGCGGAAGGTTGCGGCGACTGCAGCCGAACCGTGCCGGCGGGGAAATCACCGTCGATGGTGGATTGGGCCTCCATGCGCACGGCGCCGGCGGCAAGACATAAGAGGACGCACGCGAGCGCGAGGCGCACTTCGAGGTAGACGGCTATCGCCGCAGGAGACGCTTTCATGGTGAGGGAGAGCGATGAATTATCCGGGACGGGCAGCTCTAAAGCAAGGCGAGCCCGGCAAATCCGAGGCTAAGGCCTGCGATTACGCGGCGCGACGTCCGGTCTGCTGATCGGTGCCGGTAGGACGGCGGCCACGCCCGTCAGTTTCCGCAGTGTCTCGAGGCGGTTCGATGGCGCGGCCACTTTAATGGCATTCATCGAGTACTGCGTCGTCCCCACGACCTTGCCGCCGTTTGCCTCGATGGATGGAATTAATGCCTGTTGCTTCGAACGCAGTTGGGCGACGAGCGTCTTCTCTGCTTCGGGCGAAAGGCGCCGGCCCGGGGCGCGCGACCGCACGATCGCAACCGGATCGTCGGCGAGCTTCAGCCAGACGGTCACGATGCGATCGGCGGTCGCTGGCGACTGCGCTGCGGCGTGAGCGGCGGCTCCCAACAGAACGCCGGCGGCGAGGATGGGTATCGACCAGGATTTCAGTCCCTCCATGCTATCGCAGCCAGCTGCCAGCGGCGACAGCGACGGAGCCTGAGCGGTCACATTTCATCTTGCCAGTGGAACCGATTCGGCGATAATCAGCATTTCCTAATCTCTCAATCAGGCGTCAAAGTACATACTGGCTCGATCACAGGAGGTGAAACATGCGGTGTCGTTTGATCTCACCCCGGTTTTTGCTGGTCGTCTCCTGGGTCGCAGTTTTCGCCGCTTTGATCGCTCCCCAAGCCATTGCGGTCGCGGTGGCACAAGTTCAAGTTATCGCCGGTGCTCAGAGCGTTGACATGGGACACCAGGCGTTGGCCTTCCTGCCGAATGAGCTGTGGATTCATTCGGGTGAGAGCGTGACCTGGGCGTTTCCCACCGGCGAGATTCACACTGTGACGTTTCTGAGGCCTAGCCAAGTACGGCCGCCGTTTCAGGTGGGGTGCCCGGGGACGACGCCCACTGGATCGCCTGCGACCGCCGCGACGTGCGTCAACTCCGGCATCTTGGCTGGCGGCGCAAGCTACACTGTGAACTTTCCGACCGCGGGCAACTTCAAGCTCGTGTGCCTCGTCCATTCGAATATGACCGGGGTGGTTCACGTTCTCAGCCCCGCAGAAACTCTTCCTCACGATCAGGCGTTCTACAACCGGGAAGCGCGGCAGACGCGATCCGAATTGCTGTCGGACGGCGCTCGCCTCTCGAGTCGGGGAACTGCGATCGCCGAACGAACGTTCCGCGAACACGGGGAGAATGAGAAGGACGACGAAGGGGATCACGACGGAGCGTCAGGCAATGCTGTGACTGTCGGGATCGGTGAGATTGTCGCGCCATCGGGCGGCGGAACATCGACGGTTTCGGTGATGCGCTTTCTTCGCGGCCAGATCGTCGTGCACGTCGGCCAGACGGTCGAGTGGACGAACCTCGATCCGGTCACGCCTCACACCGTCACATTCGGAACGGAACCGGCCAATCCGATGCCTGCTTCGCCGGACGTCACGGCGGATTCAGACGGCGCCAGGCATGCGGTGCTCGTCGCGCCCGGCCTCAGTACAAACTCGGGGTTTCTGAACCAAGAGCCCCAAGAACGAATCGGGCTTCCGCAGCAGCAGCCAGGCGCGGTGCCGCCGACATACGAAACGCGATTCCGCGTGACCTTCATGTCTCCCGGCGTCTATAAGTACATCTGTGCCCTTCATGACGATCTCGGCATGAAAGGTACCGTGAAAGTCATTCCATAGGTGCGTGCACAATGAACCTGCGCTTTTTCTGCCTGTGCGTGGTCGTCCTCGCGCTATCGCAGGGTGACCACGCATTCACTGCTGGACCCACTTACCGGGGCGGTCTGGTGACGCCCCCCTTGCCCAAGCCCCGATTTACGCTGACCGATACGTCCGGCGCTCCGTTCGATTTCTGGCGCCAGACCGACGGGTACGTCACTCTTCTCTTTTTCGGATATACACGCTGCCCCGACGAATGTCCGATGCACGTGTCGAATATCGCGCAGGGCCTGAAGAAACTGCCGGCCGGCGCCGGCGATCGCGTGAAGCTCGTCTTCGTCACCACCGATCCGGCGCGTGACACGCCGAAAGTCCTGCGCGCGTGGCTCAATCAGTTCGACACGCGCTTCATCGGCCTCACGGGAAGCCAGGCTGCGATCGATGCCGTCCAGACGGCGGCGATGGTGCCTGTTGCCACCAAGACCGCGAGCGCTGGTGGCGACTATGCAGTCGGTCACGCGAATTTCGTGATTGCCTACACGAAAGACAATCTGGCGCACGTCATCTACCCGGGCGGCGTGACGCAGCAGGACTGGGCGCACGATCTGCCGCAGCTCGTCAACGAGACCTGGTCGCGCCGCTGATTTACGCTGCTGTCACGACGGCTTATCGCGAAGGCTGTGACGCCGATCGACGCCGACCCCGGAAAATCGAGGTCGGCCGTTATAATCGGCGCCCTCGCCGATGAAACGCAGCGTCGATCGCATCCTCACCACGCACACCGGAAGCTTGATTCGGCCGCCCAGGCTGCTGGAGTTCGTCAAAGCGCGCCAGGCCGGTCAGGCCATCGATCAGAGCGCGTACGAGGCGACGCTCGAGGACTCGGTGCGCGAGGTTGTCGCGCGCCAGGTCGAGGCGGGCATCGACATTCCCAACGACGGCGAGTTCGGCAAGTCCACGAGCTGGTCGCTGTACGTCCTCAAGCGGCTCAGCGGCTTCGAGCTGCGGGAGGTGAAGGGCGCCAACCCGTTTGCGCGCGGGGCGGATCGGCTCCGCTTCGCGGATTTCTACGCGGAGCTCGAAGGACGAGGCGACGGCAAGGACTGGTCGAACGTGACGAGAAGGGATGCGGTGTGCGTCGGACCGATCACGTACAACGGCCTCTTCGAGCTGCAGCGCGACATCGACAACCTCAGGGCCGCGACCAACGCCGCCGGTGTCGACGAGGCCTTCCTGCCGGTCGCCGCACCCTCGAGCGCCATCCCCGACCGCAAGAACGAGTACTACAAGACCGACGAGGATCTCATCGTCGCTCTCGCCGAAGCGCTGCGGACGGAGTACCGGGCGATCGTCGACGCGGGGTTCCTGCTGCAGGTGGACGATGCACGCGCGGCGGTGACGTACGACCGCATGGTGCCGCCGGCCAGCTTCGAGGATTACTTCAAGTGGCTGGAGCGTCACGTCGAGATCCTCAACCACGCGCTCGAGGGAATCCCGCAGGACCGCATCCGCTATCACGTCTGCTGGGGCAGCTGGCCCGGGCCGCACACGACCGACGTGCCGCTCAGGAAAATCGTCGATCTCATTCTGAAGGTGAACGCCGGCGCCTATCTGCTCGAGGCTGCGAACCCGCGTCATGAGCATGAATGGAAGGTGTGGCAGGAGGTGAAGCTGCCTCCCGGCAAGATTCTCGTGCCGGGCGTCGTCAGCCACGGCACGAACGTGGTGGAACATCCGGAGCTCATCGCGGAGCGTCTCACGCGGTTCGCGTCATGCGTCGGCCGCGAGAACCTGATTGCCGGCACCGACTGCGGCTTTGCGCAGGAAGAAATCAACCGGCGCGTGCATCCCTCGATCATGTGGGCGAAGCTCGAAGCGATGGCGGAAGGCGCGCGCATCGCGAGCCGCGCATGATCAAGTGCGCCGGATCGTCATTTCTTCTGTTGGCCGGTGGCGCTGTCAATGTCGGCGGGGAGTCCAATGGCCTTCATGTAGTCCGTGGCTTGTGACGGAATGCAGAGCCGATCGCTGGTGAACGGAATGGGCGCGTTCACGTTTGTCTGGTTGCCGACGAGGCGATAGTCCTGCTTGGCGAACAGAAACGGGTTCTGGGTGTAGTAGGCGGGGTCGTCCACGGTTTCCGTCATGGACACGTGATCGAAATCGGTGCGCGTGTAGCGTTCGATCACTTTGGCGTCCACGCTGTGAGGGTAGCCGCGCCGATCCATCCACGTCCTCTCGTCCATGCCGACGGTCTCCACGACCAGCGTGTTGTCGCCTTCCCAACGGCCAACCGAGTAGCCGTTGTACATGGCCGACGGGCCACTTTCGTGGCCGATATTCTGGGGAGCCCTGCGGCCGTCCATCCAGACCTCGCGCCAGCTGCGGTTGAACCCGTTCACGATGATGATGCGGCCCGGCATCTGCGCGAAACCGAACAGGCCGTACTGGTTGTTGACGCCGCGCGGCATGCCAAACGGGTCACACGTCTTCCACGGGTCGTTCGATGAGGCGCTGAAGGGATCGGGAACGTTCGCGTCGAGTTTGGCGCGGCCGGCCGGAGTCATCGTTGGAACGCGGTTGCTGAGCAGGCCCTCGTTGGGACCGGTCCACATACCCCAGAGATCGTGAACTGGCGCGGGGCCCGATCGCTTTTCTGGTTCGGCGTTCTGGGCGGAGGCGGCTTGCGGCGCGGAAGCGAGCAAGACGACGATGGCCGCGATTGCGCCGGAAGACATGAGTCGCATGGCTAGCGCTTCTGATCGTTGTTGGTGATGCGGCCACCGGGGCGGCAGGCGGCTGCCTCGTTGCCGCCGGTCGTGAACTCGTCATCGCAGACGGACGGTCGATCGCCGATGAGCGAGCCGTCACCGAATTCCCGGCCGTCGGCCAGCACGACTTTGCCGACGCGTCCAACGGTTTGGCCATTCTTCGCCGCATAGAAGACGACGGTCACGGTGTCGCCGTACTTGATGGCGGTCTTGGTCCAGCCGGAGGTGCTCAGGGTCGAAGCGGCGTTGGCTTCGGCGACCCAGTGCTCGACATTCCCTTTTGCGTCCTTGTGGTCGAAGAACAGCAGAGTGTGAGGATTGCCCCAGTTCACTTGGGTGACGGTGACGTCTTTCAGCGTTGTCGGCTGCGTGCTGTACGACGCACTCCCATGATGCGCGTACGTCACGCTGCCGAGCGCGAAAACGGCGACGAGCGCGACTGCAGGCGTCAATCTCGTTGTCACGTGCGCCTCCGGTGAGAAAGAAACTGAGGAACCCTATACCACAATGGTTTGAATCGTGCCAAGCGACGTTCGCCTCTACGGCACGACGTGAACGTTGAGGATGACGAAATCTTGTAGCGCTGCGGTGCCCGGAGCAATCGCCTTCACGAGCGACTTGTCGTACTGCTCTTGCGAGACGGGAAGCACCTGCACGACGGCAGGGTTCGATGATTGGACGCGCGTTATATAAGGTCTTCGGCTTCCGTCATCGTACTCAGAGATGAGCGAGATCGCCGCGACGTCACCGACCTGCATTGTCGACGGACCGTCGAGCCATGTGCGAACGATCCGTAGCAGACGAAAGTTCGCCGTTATCGCACAGGACGGCCCACACACCCCGGTGATGTCCTGCGATAAGTACCCTGCTTTCGACGCGTAGACGTGAAGCGTGTCCAGATGCTGACGCGTCGATGCGATCCGGAAACGGCCTGCCGCATCCGTTGTTGCATAACCGACCTCGTTAAAGACGTCACGTGCGACCAACGACACGTCGGCGACCGGATTGCCCACGCCGTCACGGACAATCCCGGTGATGCTCCAATCGGGCACCGACATCACCCGCAATATCACGGTGTCTACGGTGGTTGTGCTCCCGGCGATCACCGTTCCCGGATCGCTCTCGCGAGGGTCCAAACCCTGCGCGGACCAGCGCAGCCGGAACGGTCCCGGCGGCAATTCCAATCGGTACGCGCCGCCCGCGGCCGTGGTTGCGCTCTGGCCTGCGCCCACCCCTTCGGTGACAAGTACTTGCGCGCCGGAAACCGGCGCTTCGGGATTGAAAACGGCGCCGAAATACGCCTCGCGTTTCACGATGCCCTGGACAATGCCGGTCGTCGGTGCAGGCGGCGTCACTACCGCCGAGGAGGGCCCCGTCGGCGTATCCGACTCCGCGTTGCATGCAGTCAGCAGCGGCATCACCGCGCAGAGCGTGAACAGAAGGACCGTTGTCGCGGCAGGTCTCGTCATGATGAAAATGAGATCTCAGATTACCCGAGCAAAACGTAATCCGCGAGGGGCACCGCAAATTGTTGACGAGGCGGAGCTGCAGACAAGGCGAACGCGTTCGGTGTAGGCTCCCCGACAGAGGCACGACCATGTCGAAGATTCGCACGATCTCTGCGGCCATCGCCGCGTTGGCTGTCGGGACGGCCGCGGCTCGCGCCGGCGCGCAAGGCTCCGCGGCCGCCAACGGGCCGGCTCCGCTCTCCTTCCTCACCCACGTGAGAAATGCCCGGTTCCTCGCGGCAGATGACCTTCGCGCGCAACTCGTGGACTGCAGCATGCCGCCGGAAAATGCCGCCGCGGCCGTGACCACGGTCGTCGATGCCCCTCCCACCAAAATCTTTGATCAGCTCTACTATCTGGGAAGTAATAGCGTCGCCACGTGGGCCATCGTCACCAGCGCCGGCATCATCCAGATCGACAGCCTGAACAACACGGCCGACGCGCAGCGCGTCATCATCGGAGGCTACAAGAAGCTGGGCCTCGATCCCAGCCAGATGAAATACCTGGTTCTCACCCACGGCCACAACGACCATTTCGGCGGCGCAAGATATCTGCAGGACACCTATCATCCGCGCGTCCTCATGTCCGCCGTCGATTGGGACATGGTCGCCAAGCTGCCTCCCGCAACCGATCAAGGCGTCGTCCCTCCCGCGCGCGATATGGACATCACCGACGGGCAGAAGCTGACTCTGGGCGGCACGACTCTGACCTTCTACATCACGCCTGGCCACACCCCGGGGACCGTCTCGATGCTTGTCCCGGTTACTGACAAAGGACAGCCCCACTTGCTCTCTTTCTGGGGCGGCAGCGCCATCCCGCGCAACCTCGAACCTGCCGGACAGGTTGGCCGTATGGACGCGGGCATGCTGGCCTACAAGGAATCCTTCGAGCGTTTCTTCAAGCTCGGTGAAGATGCCGGCGCCGACGGCTACATCGCCAATCATCCCTATCGGGACCAGACATTCATCGACGGCAAAAGCGACCGCATCGCCAGGAACCAGGCCCGCAAGACGGGCGATTCCAGTGCGTTCATCGACCGTGGCACTTACATCCGCTATTACATGATTAGCGTCGAGTGCATCGAAGCGCAGGAAGCCTGGGTCCGTGCAGGCAGGCCGCCTATCCCCAAGTGAAAGTGGATGCTCTAGGACTTTCCGTGTCCGGGTCGGCGCAGTTCGACGAGTCCGCTGTCGATCAACCGCCGCACCTCATCGTCCCGACGGAATTCCGCGAGCAGTTCACGGCGGCCGCTGGTGTAGGCCTGATCCATGACGTAGGTGAGCACCGTCTCCATCACCTGGCCTTCTTCGGTGCTGGTCTCGCTGAAGCGCCGCTTGAAATCGCTCAGTACGGGCGCGAAGGACGGATCGTCCCACTGCTCAGGACCCGGAGCCAGGCGTGTGAACGCATCGAGCACGGCAGCGTACGCCGCGGTCGGTGGCCGGCGCCAGAACGCGATGTCAGGACCAAAGTCGGCAACGTACGACGGAAGGTACAGCGCTGATCGCGGCGGCAGCCGATTGGCCAGCGCCGGATTGAAGCGGCGCACCTCGTCTTCGGATAATCCGGTTCGCGAGGTGATCTCCGCGAGCGACAGCGGTCGAGTCGTGCGCATCGCGTAGATCGATTCCTGCGGCAGCGAGGCAATCAGGTTCCCGACGTTGTACGAGTTGCCGAAGACCATTTCCGCGTACAGGTACGAGCGCGGACCGTAGGTGCGATAGACACCCTTGTACGTTCTGCCCGGCAGCGCGCGAAGGTCGCGAGCCAGCCGGGAGCCAAGAAAGTACCGCGTCCGCACATCGTCTCCGCCGAGGTATTCGCCGTTGATCAGCGTGCGTCCGACGTTGGTCCCCCCGGCATTGTGTTCGGAGAGGGCGGGGATGAACGACCCGTACTTGGTCGCGAGCACCGACAGGTAGGCTGCGCAGTAAGGCGCCTGGGTCGTCTGGTTGCGGCCGTCGATCGGGAACGGCGAGAAGCCGTTCAGCCGCTTCCAGTTCTTCTGCAGCCACTGGCAGAAGCCGAGCGCGTTGGCTCCCGACCGCTTCGTGGCGTTCATGCCCGACTCGAAGATCACCTGCGCGAGGCCGATGTCCGCAGGCACGCCGAATCGCTCGTAGATGGCGCCCCATTCCGAAAGGAATGGACCGTAGCGGCGCGCATTGAACTGCAGCGCATCTCCGCGCGTTGCGTTGTCCACGACCGGACCCGTGACGGGCTCGAGGAGCGCGGCCACCTGGTCACGGCGATCGCTCACCTTGCGCGCGAGTTGTTGGCCATCGAGAATCGACGCCAGCGCGGGATCGCTCCAGACCGCGTGACGCGTCCAGTCACCTTTCGCGGGGAACGTCACGATCAGCCGGCCGTCGATTGCGCTGCCGAACGCGATGGACCCGTCGTGGAGGGTGAAGACGTACTGCCAGAACGGGTAGCCAGGTCTGAACGTTTGCATCGCGGCGAAGTCCGCGCGTCGCCGCGCCTCGACTGGACTCACGACTGGACTCACGGCGACGGGCGCAGGCGGAGCGGAGTCCGCCGCCCGCGCGATGACGTGAGTGTTCGTGCGCCCGATGGCGATGTTCCACGCGCCCACAGGGATCGCAGCGGCGATCACGGCGACGATCACCAGGACCTTCGTTTTCATGCGAGGTGCGGCTGGGAGTGCAAGCGACGCGCCTTGCTCGGATGTGTCGATTGCAGAAGGACTTAGGCAGTCGTTGTCACGGGAGCACTACGCCGCGGATCACGAGTTTGAGCGGCGAATCCGGAAATTGCCGTTGCACGCGATGTCACGCGTACATCGGCCGCCCATCCCGCAGCGCCAGCCATCCACGAACGATGCGGTAGACGAACCAGACGGCGACGACTCCCAGTGGCAGCCACGCGATGAGAAGTCCGATGCCGAGCGTCATGACGACAAACAGCACGCACAGACCGACCCACAGCAACCCGTACCAGAACGTGCGAATCTGCCAGCGGAAGTGCGACTCGAGCCACGTTCCACGCGCCTCGCCGCGCTTGATGTAATTGAGAATCACGGCGATCAAGGACGGCCACCCCGTGAGGAAGGCGCCGACAACGGTCGCGGCGCCAAGGATCCCCGTGAGCAGGCTGAAGGCGTGCAACGCGTAGATCCCCTGCGTCCAGTTGAAGAGCGATCCCGACGTCGCAGTACTGTTCATGTCAGTCAGAATCGCGACTTGATGGGAGATTCGATCTTGATCAAGTCAATGTCGAAGACCAGCATGATGAGCAATTCCTCTGTCGTGATCGAAACCGGCTCACAGGTTTCGCGCCACACGGAACCCGTAGTCGTTGTAGCGGAAGGACGGATCGAGCTTGCTGCGCAGCGTCACGCGGCACAGGGTGTAGGCGTGCCGCCACGATCCACCACGGGAGGCGCGCCGCACGCCGTGATCCGGACCCGCAGGATTTCGCTCCGGCGAACGCCTGTAATAATTCGCGTCGTGCCAGTCCGCGCACCACTCGTGCACATTTGCGGCGATGCCGAAGAGGCCGAAGTCCGTGGGCTCGCCGAGCGTCACGGGCCACGGCGCTTCGAGCGGCCCGCGTCCACCGTTGGGAATCCAGGAGGGCATAACGTCACCCCACGGGAAGAGCGACTCCCGTCGACCACGCGCCGCGAATTCCCATTCAGCTTCCGTCGGCAATCGGACCGGGCGCCCGTCTTGCGTGGATCGCCATGCGCAATACGCTGTTGCATCGAGCCAGCTGACGCCCACGACAGGCAGATCTGGTTGGGCAAAAGGCGGATGGGACCAGTCTCGTGGCGGCTCGTGTCCCGTGGCGTTCACGAAAGCCGCGTACTCGGCGCGGGTAACCGGAAAGACGGCCAGCTCGAACCGATCGACGAAGACGCGATGCGGTGGGCGCTCGTCCTCCTGGCCGCGGTCGGTGCCCATGGTGAACCACCCTCCGGCGATCGCTGAGAAAGCAAACGGCGGCGCCGAGGGATGCAGAGCCGCCACCGGCACGATCATAGAGCCGGACGCGACAGGCACGCTTCCCAACTGCCGTCGCGTCGTTCACGCGCCATCGCCCACGCATGGAATACACCGCGAGCGTCCGACACGGTTTCCGAAAGCCCATTCTCCGCGTCCGCGAGCCCCAGTTCGTCACAAGCACACCTGTCTTCGCGGCGCATTACAACGCCCGCAGCAGAAGACTCAGCAGTGCAGCTGCAGCGGCCAGCAATAGCGGCAGCGTCCATATCAGGGATGTTCTCGAATGCACACCAGGCGGCAGAACGTTCCGCCTGTTCACAACCGCACATACACGCACGGCGCAATCTGCGAGCATCGATCAAAGCGAAGGCGGGTATACCAGCCGCCGTACCTATGTTGTTGTCTGTCATCATCGTCATTGCAATCTGTGCGATCACCTCCGCCGTACGAGTAGCGAGGGGCGTGATCCCGACAGATCTCGGCTCGATGAGCGAGAAATGGATCGCCGATTACCGAGGGTCGCGCGAGTGGTAACCGTCCATCCGGACTGGCTCGGATGACCTTTTTCGAATGGGCGTGGACGCGGTGGCCTCTATACGGCGGTGCGATCAGCAGGATGCGCCTGGGGCTCGCCCGGCGTCCGGCGGACCCAGGGTGGCCGTGCACTCTCGTAATGGAGACACCTGCGCCAGGCGGACCGTGAACGTGCTTCCGCGTCCTTCGCCGGCACTCGCGGCGATGACCGTGCCACCGTGCAGCTCGACGAGCCGGCGAACGAGTGTCAATCCGATGCCAAGGCCGGCCTGCGTGTGATCGACTGTCCGATCCGCTCGCACGTACTGGTCGAAGATGAAGGGCAGCAGTGCCGCCGAGATACCCAGTCCCGTGTCCTCGATTTTGACCACCGCATCGTTGCCGTCGGCATGAAGAGACACGCGAATGTGTCCCCCTGGTTGCGTGTACTTGACCGCGTTGGCGACGATGTTGGTCAGCACCTGTGCGAGCCGCATGGCGTCGACGTCGACCCACGCGGGCTCCGTCCTGACCTCGATTGACCGCTTCAACTGGTCGTCGCATGTGAATGTCGCGACCGCGCTGCGTACCGCATCGGCCATATCGACCGTCTGCCGCTGCAATCGGATCTCTTCGGAGACGACGAGTCCGGTCTTCTGTTGCTGCATAGCGTTACCTTTCACTGTGAGACCGTAAACTGTGGCCTCTGAACGTCGCATGCACCGTGAATCGCTTCGGCGCGCTGCCAACGAAGTAAAACGGATCGCACGTGATCAGCGTGAGCTCATTGGGATCTCGCATTGAAGGTCATGGTCGTTCGTCTTGCTCGCGGACTGCGCGAAGGCCGTCGTCGTACCAATGAAGAGAGCCGCGACGGCAAGAATGGCGACGACCGAGCGACTGATACACGCGCCTAACTGATCCTGACGCGCACCCTCAACCGCGGTGAGGGTTATCGCACATCGGCGCCAGGAGTCAGCGCCGATGCCGACCTTCGTCGCGTCGTTGAACCAACTGGCCGACGCCGTCGTGGTCACGCTTGGTCCGAGGGACGCCCGACGCCCGTTCCCGACTCAGCTTGTGGAGGCCATCTCCGGCATGCGCGAGATGACAGCCTCGGTAGTCAGCAGCAGCGCGGCCACTGACGCAGCGTTCTGCAGGGCCGAGCGGACCACTTTCGTGGGATCGATCACGCCTGCCGCCACCAAGTCCTCGTATCGCTCGGTCAGCGCATTAAAACCCTCGTCCCCGTTCATCTCTTTCACGCGCTGCACCACAATCGACGCTTCGTGACCGGCGTTGGCGGCAATCCATCGCATCGGCTCCTCGACGGCCCGGCGGACGACGTTGACGCCGACCTGTTCCTCACCGGCCAGCTGCAGCGTCGCAAGCACCATGGAGGCCCGCAGGAGCGCGACGCCGCCACCTGCGACGATACCCTCTTCGACGGCAGCCTTGGTGGCATGCATTGCGTCCTCGACGCGCGCCTTCTTCTCTTTCATCTCGGTCTCGGTTGCGGCGCCGACCTTGATGATGGCCACGCCGCCGACCAGCTTGGCGAGCCGCTCCTGCAGCTTCTCACGGTCATAGTCCGACGTGGTGTCGTCGATTTGCGCGCGAAGCTGCTTGACGCGGCCAGCGATCGACGCGGCGCTACCTGCGCCTTCGATGATCGTTGTGTTGTCCTTGTCGATCGTGATCCGCTTGGCTTGGCCAAGGTCCTCGATCGTCGTGCCTTCGAGCTTCAGTCCGAGGTCCTCGGTAAGCGCCTTTCCGTTGGTCAGCACGGCAATATCATCGAGCATCGCCTTCCGGCGATCACCGAAACCCGGCGCCTTGACGGCGGCGACCTGAATCGTCCCCCGCAGCTTGTTCACGACAAGTGTCGCCAGCGCTTCGCCGTCGACGTCCTCCGCAATAATCAGCAGCGGCCGGCCGGCGCGGGCGACCAGCTCCAGTACCGGGAGCAGGTCCTTCATCGAGCTGATGCGCTTCTCGTGGATCAGAACGACCGGATTCTCGAGCACGACTTCCATGCGTTCCGGGTCCGTCACGAAGTACGCCGATAGATAGCCGCGGTCGAATTGCATGCCTTCGACGAACTCGAGCGACGTCTCCATGGTGCGCGCTTCTTCGACCGTAATCACGCCGTCCTTGGTGATCGTGGGCGATCCGAACGCGGTACCGAGAACGACATTGCGCCCTTTCGGTCCGAGCGTGACCTTGACGGCGTTGGCAAGGCCGTTGACTCCGCGCAGGATCGCCTGACGAGACTCGTCCCCGTACGTAATCTGATTCGACATCAAAGGCTCCGTTCCTGGACCGCGAGGACGTCGTCTTCCTTCATGATCAGATAGTCGACGCCATCCACACGGACCTCCTGGCCCGAGTACTTACCGAACAGAATGGTGTCTCCAGCCTTGACGTCCATGGGTAGCCGGGTGCCCTCCTCGTTGGACTTGCCAAGCCCCGCTGCCAGGACGGTGCCCCATTGCGGCTTCTCCTTGGCGGAGTCAGGAATGACGATCGTGCCGACGTGCTGCGTCGAATCGTCGTCGAAGCGTTGAACGATGAGACGGTCGTGTAGCGGTCTAAGGTCCATGAACGTGAACTCCAAGTGTGAATGTGGCGCCGAGCGTCCGAATGCGTCGGTCGTCGTGATATTCAGGCGGCAGCCCCGGCACGTAGTGCCGGATCGATTGACGACGATGTATGCGCGGCGAGCCACGCCGCATGGGCGGCGACGGTCGCCAGGCGGCCGGCGTCCCAACGCCAGCCGCACCGCGAGCAGTGCCAGTCTGCGCCAGCGCTAACGGCTTGGTTCGTCATGCTCCCATCCTCCGTGTGACACAAGGGACAGGTCGCGAGCCCGACGAGTTCCGGCTCGAGAGCGGACGGCGTTTTCAGAGCCGGGCCGGGCGCCACCATAGTTGAAATCATGCACTCCTCGTAACCCCGATGGAACGTCCGTCGAACCGAATGCGAGTCGCCCATCGAGCCTAGTGCAGAGGAACGCGCGGGAAGATCAGTCAGGCTCAGGAAAGCGATGCCCCATCAATGTACAGGCATCCTCGACGTTACGATGTTCACTTGTGGACAGTTCGACCGCGTGGAGTGGCCTACCATGAATATTCATGACAACTCTGCAGATGGCAATACCAATCGCCGTTGAGGTCCTGGACACGCCAGAGGCGCAGGAAGCGCGTTGGATCGCGTGGAAGTCGAAGGGCGCCGCTGCCGATCGAATCACCCGGCGGCGCGTGCGAATCGCGTTCACGGCGATACTGATCGCGTTGGCGTGCGTGACGCTCGCGGCGATGCTGTAAGAGCATCGCCACGGGGCCTCGTCGGTGCAGCATCACGGTCGAAACGTGGGCTTGTTCGTCGATCGCGCCTTCTCCGCGGCAGCACGGCGATCATCCGTCTCCTTCTTTTCCCGCGCGGCCTCGCGCTGAGGTGCCTCGCTCGCATCCAGGACGAGCGCTCGTGCAGCCGCCGTGCGCACCAGCGCAGCGGTCGGTTCAGCCGTCACGACCAGGCGGAACCTTGTTGTGTACGAGGACAACCGGTACAACTTGACTGAGTCGTCCACGTTGCCCCACTGCGCGATAAGCGTACCGGGATCGCCGTATGCGGACACCGCCGCCGGCCTCCGCGTCCCCGAGAGGAGGAGTGGGGAGCCGTAGATCGCGGAAACCGCCTCAATCATGTCGGCATCGCCGAGCCCCTCGGTCTGCGTTTGGTCGTAGTCGATGGTCACTTGAAAAAGGCGACTCTCATGGAAAGCGAAGACCATCTGCTCCACTGACTGGAGGTCTACAGGTGCCGGGCGTTGCGCGCCGTATTTTGGTCGCCACGTAAGCTCCTGGATAAGCGCAGGACGCTCGTGGATGACCTTCAGGTCCGATGCGGCGGTGCCAGTAAGCGTTGAGACTGCGGTGGCATCGCTACCGAGCTCGAACTCCCGGTAGTGACCGAAATCCTGGGCTGCAAGGGCAGTCCCGCACAGGACAATTCCCATCAGACCGATACCGGCAAATCCACAATTCGTCATTGACTGATGTCCTTTGAGAAAACGCTGGTGCCCGCTCGCGAAATGCTTTGCTCCGTTGCGACCAGTCGCGGAAGCACGGGTCGTGAGCACCGCGTGTCAGTATGCGGAAACAATCTAACGAATGCCTGCACGGTGCGATGTCCCAAACGGAACATCCCGACAGACGCGCCCGTTCGAGAACCGCCGCTCGGAGATCCTCAGGCCGGAGTACCGCACGAGCAAGATCATCGCGCGTAGGCGCTTGCGATTGCCGTCTTTGAACCGGCCTTTGGCCGAGAATCCGTCCGCGACTCTGGTGTCCTTGGTACTGGACGTGCACCGCAGCGTCCTCGAGGACCTATGGCAGACACGGCATGCGCAATGTGTCGAGCGAAATTCTGCGATGACGATCGCATGCGGTCTACGAATGCTTCAGCTCCGAATTTATTTTGTCTGACATCGCCAGACATTTCTCCGGCCTTCACCAGACTATCGGCCAAACTCCACGCACATCCCGCGAGGTTGTAATGTCAGCCCGACTACTTTCGCTGCTGTCGATGCTTCTGGTCGTGCTCTCGGTTCCTCAACCGTTCACGAGAATAGTCTCCGCAGCCTCGGATCCGTGCGCGACGCCCGCCAATCCGATCGCGTGCGAAAACTCGAAGCCGGGAAGTGCGCAAAGCGGGTGGGACCTGCCAGACGGCCTCGGCAGCGCGACGATTGAGGGATTCGCCGCCGACATCAGCGTCAACGTCGGAGACCGCGTCGCGTTCAAAGTGAACACGAACGCGTCCGCGTACCGCATCGACATCTATCGGCTCGGATATTACGGCGGGCTTGGGGCGCGCAAGATCGCGACCGTCCGTCCGACGGCGCCGCTTCCACAGATGCAGCCGCCGTGTGCCTTCGACACCAACACGCGTCTGACCGATTGTGGCAACTGGCTGGAATCCGCGTCGTGGATGGTGCCGGTCGGCGCTGTCTCCGGCGTGTACATCGGAAAACTGGTGCGCGAGGACGGCACCGCAGGCGTCAATCACATCATCTTCGTCGTGCGTAACGACCTCAGTCAGTCGGACCTGCTGTTCCAGACATCCGACGCGACGTGGCAGGCCTACAACCGGTACGGGGGCTACAGCTTTTACTACCCGTCTACCTCATCGCGCGCGTACAAGGTGAGCTACAGCCGGCCTTTCATCACACGGGACTGCTGCGACGAAACGTTCTTCTTTTCGGCCGAGTACCCGATGCTGCGGTGGCTCGAAGCGAACGGATACGACGTCAGCTACTTCACCGGCGTCGACACCGCGCGGCGCGGCGGCCAGCTTCGACAGCATCGCGTCTTCCTCTCGGTTGGACATGATGAATACGTGTCGGGCGAGCAGCGCGCGAACATCGAAGCCGCCGGCATTCACCTCGCATTTTTCAGCGGCAACGAACTGTTCTGGAAGACCCGCTGGGAGCCGAGTCTCGATGGAAATCCGTACGGCACGCTCGTGTCGTACAAGGAGACGTACGCAAGCGCGAAGATCGATCCGAGCCCGAGCTGGACCGGCACATGGCGCGATCCCCGCTTCAGTCCCCCGTCCGACGGCGGACGGCCGGAGAACGCGCTGACGGGGACGTTGTACACGGTGAACTGCTGCCAGTCGGAAGCCGATCAGAACTTCTCGATTCAGGTGCCGGAGCCATTCGGCAAGTTTCGGCTCTGGCGAGACACGAGCGTGGCGGCGCTCGCGGCGGGGACCACGGCGGTGTTCCCACCTGGGACGCTTGGCTACGAGTGGGACGAGGACATCGACAACGGAGCGCGTCCTGCAGGACTGGCGCAGCTGTCGTCAGCCACGTACAACGTTGGTCAACGGCTGATCGATTACGGCAATACCAGCAGTCCCGGGCCGGCCACGCATCATCTCACGCTCTACCGCCAGAGCAACGGCGCGCTGGTGTTCGGCGCCGGAACGATCCGCTGGGCGTGGGGTCTCGACGCGACGCACGACTATCCGAATCCGCCGGTCGACATCAGGATGCAACAAGCCACGGTGAATCTGTTCGCTGACATGGGCGTGCAGCCGGCGTCGATCCAGCCGGGGCTCGTGCCGGCGATGATATCGGGCGATGCAGCCTCGCCCGCGTCGACCATCGATCCGCCGACCAGCGCATTCGGCCTCCAACAGCCCGCCACAATCACCGGCAGCGCGGCCGATTTCGGCGGAGGCCTCGTCGCCGGCATTGAAGTCTCGGTCGACGGTGGAGCGACATGGCATCCAGTGTCCGGGTGGGCGCCAGGGCAGAGCCGATGGACGCATACGTGGACGCCGGCACATGCAGGGACGGTCACCATCAAGACCCGCGCTGTCGACGACAGCGCGAATCTGGAAGTGCCCGGCGCCGGGATCACTGTCACCGTTGCATCGCGACCGTGTCCGTGCTCGATTTGGAGCGCGAACACCGTGCCGGCGGTCGCGTCGAGCGGCGATACGAGCGCCAACGAGTTAGGCTTGAAATTCCGTACGGATACCGGCGGGTTCATCACCGCGGTCCGTTTTTACAAGGGAGCCGCCAACATTGGCCAGCACGTCGGCCATCTGTGGACGAATGGCGGCACGCTGCTCGGCACGGTCACGTTCTCCAACGAGACCGCATCGGGTTGGCAGCAGGCCGACTTCTCGTCTCCAATTCCGGTGTCCGCTGGACAGACCTACGTGGTCTCGTACTTCGCACCGGGCGGCGGCTACTCACAGGACACCGTCTATTTCGCGTCTGCGGGCGTCGCCAGCTCGCCCTTGTTCGCCCTCGCGGCAAATGTCGACGGGGCCAACGGCGTCTATCGCTACGGCAGCAGCGGATATCCGAGTCTCGCGGGCTACGCATCATCGAACTACTGGGTGGATGTCGTGTTCACCAGCGCAGCACCGCCGCCACCTCCGCCGACCGGGGTATCGGCAACGGCGATTTCATCGACGCAGATCAATGTCGCGTGGCAGGCCAGCACGGGCGCGAGTGGTTATCGGGTGGAGCGTTCGGGCGACGGCACGAACTGGACGACAGCCGGCACCACCGCGGGCGCCACGACCTTCAGCAACACCGGCCTGACGCCGTCCACGACGTACCGGTATCGGATCATTGCGACGAGCGCGAACGGCGATTCAGGGCCATCGGCCATCGCCACCGC
>QHWQ01000101.1 GCA_003222635.1 Acidobacteriota bacterium
CGTACAACCTGGCTGCGTACCAGGAGGTGGTCGTCGACACCGGCGGCATCGGCGCGGAACAGGAAGAAGGCGGCGTTCGCGTCAATATCATCCCGCGCGACGGCGGCAATACCTTCAGCGGGACCTCCTTCTTCGCGTTCGCCAACAAGTCGACGGCGGGACACAACCTCACCCAGTCGCTGCAGGATCGCGGACTGCGCGCGCCCGATTCGCTGAAACAGATTCTGGATGTCAATCCCGGCTTCGGCGGGCCCATCAAGCGCGACACGATCTGGTTCAACGCCGCCGCCCGCTACGCCCGCGCCTGGAACTACGTTCCGACGTTCTTCAACAAGAACGCCGGCAACGCGAACGTGTGGACCTACGAGGCGGATCTGGCGCGCGGCGCGGCGTCGAACGAGGGCACGATCAGGAACTTCACGGGACGGCTCACGTGGCAGGCGACGCAGAAGCACAAGTTCGGCTTCACGTACGACCCGTCCTATTCATGCGAGTGCCCGCGCCAACTGACCGCGCGCTTCTCGCCGGAAGCGAACGCCATCAACTACGTCATCACGTATCCGAATCGCAACATCGTGGCGCAGTGGACGGCCCCGATGACCAGCCGGATCCTGCTCGAGTCGAGCATCGTCAGCCGCCACAGCACCGCGGCGCGCGCCATCGCGAGCAACGGCAAGGCGACCTCGCTGCCGCGTGATGGAGGCGTCGTGGATGCCGTGAATCCGTACTTCCCGGCGAGTCCCGTTCCGTTGGTGCTCGTGCTGGAACAATCGACCGGCTTCAGCTATCGCGGAGGTCCCAACGCGCGCATCAGCACGAACAACCTGTTCTACTGGCGCTCGGCCGCGTCGTACGTCACGGGGACACACGCCTTCAAGGTCGGCGCGATTCTCGGCCGCGTCCCGAACGACGACTACACCTTCACGCTCGACTCACCGATGGAGTTCCGGTTCAACAACGGCGTGCCCAACCGCATCACGCTGAATGCCACGCCGTTCCGCGAGGTGACCAACCTCGATGCGGACCATGCCGTGTTCGTGCAGGATCGGTGGACAGTGAAGCGGCTGACGCTGACCGGCGGGCTCCGCTACAGCTTCGTCCGCATCCGCTATCCCGACACGGTGATCGGTCCCGGAGCCTTCACGCCGAACCGCAACATCGTCATTGCCGGCACCAACGGCGCCACGTGGCACGACGTGTCGCCGCGAAGCAGCCTGGCGTACGACATCTTCGGCAACGGCAAGACTGCGGTGAAGGTCAGTCTGAACCACTATCTCGGCGCGCAGGATCGCAGCACCGTCTTCGGCGCCGATGCATCGCCCGTTGGACGTCTGATCACCAGCACGACACGCGCATGGAATGACGCCAACCGCAATTTCGCGCCCGACTGCGATCTCGTCAATCCCGCGGCCAACGGCGAGTGCGGCGTGATGGCGAACACCGCCTTCGGCAGCACGCAGCCGGGGCGCGCCTACGATCCCGACACGCTGCGCGGCTGGAACAAACGCGTCGGCAACTGGCAGTTCGCCGCGGGCGTGCAGCATGAAATCCTGCCGCGCGTGTCGATGGATGTCAGCTACTGGCGGACCTGGTTCGACAACATGGCCGTGATCGAGAGCCGCGCCCTGAACGCGACGGATTACGACGAGTTCAGCATCACGGCGCCGCGCGATCCGCGTCTGCCCGGCGGGGGCGGATATGCCATCACCGGCTTCTCCGATCTCAAGCCCGCAACGTTCGGCACTCCCGGCGACGAGTACGTCACGTTCACGAAGAACTTCGGCACGCAGTACGAGCATTGGAACGGCGTCGACGTCACGATCAACGCCCGCGCGTGGCGCGGGCTGCTGGTGCAGGGTGGGACGAGCACCGAGCGCAAGAGCACCGACAACTGCGACCTGCTGACGGCGCGTCCCGAGATCGGCATCGCCGGCGCGACCGTCCTCAACGCGGGCACCGGCGCCACCACGGTGGGCATCACCTCGACGCTGCCGGCATCGATGCCGCTCGAGTTCTGTCGCGCCCCCGGCACGTTCCTGACGCAAGTCAAGCTGCTCGCCGCCTACACGATGCCGCGCATCGACGTGCAGGTGAGCGCCTCGGTCCAGAGCCTGCCGGGGCCCGAGATCACCGCGCAGTACGTGGCGACCAGCGCCGAGGTCGCGCGCTCACTCGGCCGCCCGCTGTCGGGAAACACGCCCAACGTGACCGTGAATCTCGTCAGGCCGCGTTCGATGTACGCCGATCGGATCAATCAGCTCGACCTGCGCATCAGCAAGATCCTGCGGTTCGGCCGCAACCGCACGACCGCCGGGATCGACATCTACAACGCGCTCAACTCGAGCTCCGTGCTCGCGCTGAACAACGCCTTCGCCTCGTGGCAGCAGCCCCAGAGCATCCTGCCGGCGCGCTTCGTGAAACTGGTCCTGCAGCAGGACTTCTGAAACACCTCGTTCGATGAGGAACCTGTGAGACTGACGAGAGACCAGGTTGCCTTTGGAAGCGTCACCGCGGCACTCGCGCTGGGGAGCATCGTTGCCGTGCAGACGGCCAACCCCACGGTCGCGAACTCGTCGCGCCTGGTCTCGGTGCAGCACTACGAAGTCATCGGCGACGGCGAGGTGTGCACGTGGGAAACGGCCACGTCAGAACGAGAGCTCACGGTAGGCGAGGCGCCCTGGCTCCTTCCGCCACGAACCTGATCGCGTCGGGCAGTTCGTGCAGCGAGACGATACCGCCGGACGGGCCGAGCATCGCGAGCCGCTTGCCTTCGTCGTAGTCGTTGAACATCAGCATCGAGTTGACGCCAACGCGGTTGGCGAGCTCGATGCCATCCGCCGTGTCCACGAGGCAGATCATCTCGTCCGGCTTCACGGCGGCACTCTCCATGGCCTTGCGGAGTGGCGCCGCCTTCACACCACCTGCATTGTCTCGCGTCCACACGCCTGAGAAATACGGCGCGAGCGAGAACTTCTCCAGAAAGCGGTTCACCGCCACGGCCGACAGCGACGAGGCGACGAGCAGCGTGATGTGCATCGCCTTGAGCGCAGCGAGCGCCGGCACGACATCTTCGTAGAGCTGCGCGCGGTCGATCGCCTGCAGCTCGAGCTGTTCGACGGCGGCAGTCGGGGCCGTCAGCGCGTCGCCGGCCTGCTCCATCAGATCGAGCAGATACCAGTACGCGTCGCTGCCAGATTCGCCAATGGGAAGGCCGGACTCGAACAGACGTTCCGCGATGTCGTTGAACTCCTCGGCGGGAAATTCGGCGAGGCAGCCGACCGGCTCGACGAGCACGGCCTTGATGACGCGCATCAGGACCGCGGATGGACGTTCGGACGATACTGCTTGTGGCACGACACGCACGACGCGTTGATGGGTGCGTCGAGCGCCGTGAGTGCGTTCAGGTCCTTCGCACGCGCCGCGCGGTACGCGGCGGCGCCGGCGTCCACGAGCATCTTCGCGTCCGTCATCCACTCGCCCTGGTCGCGCGCGCGGCCGCGCATCATGAGCACGTTGCCGGATTCACCGAGCAGGACGGCGCTGCGCTGAAGCGCGATCCATTCCTTCTCGTCCTTCGGCCCGCCACGCGCAATCGACAGCAGCAGGTCGTTGGCGGCCGGGTAGACCATGCTGGTCATCACGTCAGCCATCGTCCCGACGGGCTGAGCGGCGTCCTGTGCCTGCATCACTACCGCGCCTGTCGCCGTGAGCATCGCGCCGACGAACAGCCATCCGAGGATACGCATGTCGCCTCCCTCGCTGAGAAGGTTTCCGAAGCGAGGCAAATCCTGGCAGACAGTACGAGACGCTCGATGTGCTGTCAAGCTGCTTGACAGCCCTCGCGAGGCGGACATACCGTGCGCGCATGCTTGATTACCGATCGATCGAACAGCGGCTTTCATCCGAGCTCGGTCTCACCCGCCGTCCGATCGCGATTGCCTTCGGCGACACGCCGCCGGCCGGCGTCGCGAAGTTCGAAGGCTCCGTGCCCTCAGGCTGCAGCTTCTGGCGTCTCGCGTCCGAAGGACGCACGTTCTTCACCGTGCCGTCGGATCACTACAACTGCCCCATCGGTTCCTACACGCACAACATGTCGTCGTGTATGCGCCGCTCGGCGACACGCCGCTGGACCCCGACGTCGTGATGTTCTGCGGTCTCGCCGCGCGCGTGATGCTGCTGCAGGAAGCGGCGATCGGCGCGGGCGTCGCGTCCAGCGTCGCCACGTTCGGCCGTCCGACGTGCATGGCCGTTCCCGCGTCGCTGGCGAGCGGCGTCGTCATGAGCACGGGGTGCGTCGGCAACCGCGTCTACGAGGCGCGGCGCCTGCAGCTGAGCCTCTAGCGCGCGCCGGCCGGTTTTGCAAACCTCGCCGCATCGACGGGCACGTTCGGAGTGATGCCCGTCAGCTTGATCGTCATCTGCATGTAGGTCTGGCTCACCGTCCACGTGAACGGCATCTTCACGCCCGCGACATCCCGATAATCCTCGTAGTTGATCTCCGTCGGCACGGGACCGACCGGCGTCGCGTTCCAGCGCACGAGCCGCACGAGCAGACCCGACTTCGTATCGAAGTACAGATTCACGGGCAGCAACGGCGCGTTCGTTCCCTGCACGATCATCACGGGCGTGCCGTCGATCGCCGTCCGGCCAACCTTCCACGTCTTGAATGCGTTCTTGATGCCCGCCGGAAACGCGACGAGCGCCTCGAGGCGGTAGCGATCGAGATTGCCGGTCGTCAGCGTCTCGGGCGCCGGCGCATCGGGTCCCACCCACCAGCCGTTTCTGCCGTCGAAGACGCGATAACTGTCGCCATCCTGCATGTGAATGATCCACGTCCGCTGGTTGGGCGCCTTCGCGTAGATGTCGACCGGTATCTCTTTGTGATCGGTGTCGAAGCCCGAGTAGGTCCCCTTCGCGGTGAAGCTCGTGAGCCTGGCGAGCTGCGCGGCGCCGCCGATCGCCTGCAGGTACTTGTCGAGAATCTCAGTCGCCGCGGGCCGTGCTTCGGGCGGAAAGTTGATGACGTTCGGATCGTCCTCGGGCTCGCCGTACTGCAGCGCGAGCTTCGGCGACGTCACCGGCGAGTTGCTGCCGCGATGACAGGTGAAGCAGGTGACCATCGGACGCCCGCCGAAGTTCGCCTGGTTGATGCCGTTCATCATCGCGATCATCTGACGCGCGCGGCGGATGCGCGGCGTCTCGTCGCCGAACGCCTCGTGCCTGAAGACCGCGTCCTTCGAGTGGCAGAAGGTGCAGTCCTCGCCCATCGACGAGGCGAACATCCCCATCACGTCGAAGAACGTGTCGACCGGAATGCCTTTGAGGACCTGGAGGTTGCGGAAGACCTGATCCGTGAGCAGCGGCTGGGCGGGCGGACTCGGCTGCTGTGCAAACATGCGCGCGGATGTCACCGCGAGCAGCAAGAGGACAGCCGCTGCCGTGACCGGTTTCATGGCGGCGTATGGTAGCATCCGCACACTAGGAGGCGACATGCGCGTATTCCGGGCGTTCGCAATGGTCTCCGTGGGAATCCTCCTCGTGAGCGCCTCGCTCCAGGCGCATCATTCATTCTCCGCGACCTACGACGGCAACAAGCCCATCACGCTGCACGGCAAGATCGTCAAGCTCGGATGGCAGAACCCGCACGCGCACCTCTACGTCGACGTCACCAACGCCGACGGCAAGGTGGTGACGTGGGAGGTGGAAAGCGCGGGCCCGACGACGCTGATGAAGCAGGGGCTGCGGAAGGAAGACTTCGTCGGCCAGGAAGTGATCATCAAGGGCTTCCTCGCCAAGGACGGCACGCCGACGGTCAACGCCAGCAGCTTCACGCTCGTCGACGCGAAGAAAGAGTTCGTCAACGACGAGAAGACGCCGTAGCGCCGGAGACCAGCCATGAGGCGATGGGCCATCGCGGCCGGCATAGCGTTCGCGTTGACGCTCGCCGCGCAGACGGAAGCGTTCGCGCAGGCTCGTCCCGATTTTTCCGGGACGTGGCGCATCAGTCAGTCCAAGAGCAGCCGGAACGTCTTCGGCAACACGCCGGACATTCAGTTCCCCAGTCAGCTCGACGTCAAGCAGACCGGCACCGACATCGAGGTCACCGCCACGAGCGTGCGGCAGCAGCCGGTCTCGGCGACCTACAAGCTCGATGGCAGCAAGGTGAACGTACAGGCGCCGCAGGGAATCACCGAGACCGGCCAGGCGACGCTCAACGGCTCGACGCTCGTCATCACGTCGCGGCGCTCCTTCTCGTCGCCGGCCGGCGACGTGGTCGTCGACTTCAAGGAAGCGTGGACCGTGAACGGCAACGAGCTGACGATCGAGAAGACACGCACGCAGGTCGGAGATACACCCAGCACCCAGAAGGCCGTCTACGACAAAATGTAATCATGTCTCGTCCCCTCCTCACGTGGGTGATCGCCGCGGTTGCCGTGACCACAACAGTCACGGCCCAGTCGCCGGCACGCCGTCCGCCTGATCTTCAAGGTGTGTGGCGTGCGTGGAACCTCGCGAAATACGACCTCGAGGATCACGGCGCGAAGCCTGGCGTCCCCGCAGGCCGCGGGTTCGTCGTCGATCCCGCCGACGGCAGGATTCCCTACAAGCCCGAGGCACTCGCCAGGCGGGCAAAGAACTACGAGGGAACGAAGACCCTCGACCCCGTGAAGAGCTCCGATCCGTTTGCGAAGTGCTACCTGCCGGGCATTCCGCGGATGACGTATCTCGGCTGGCCGTTCCAAATCCTCCAAACGCCCGAAGATGTGACGTTCGTGTACGAGTGGGCGCACAAGAAGCGCGTCGTGCCAATCGACAGCAAGGTCCCGCTGCCGCCGAAAGACGAGGGCGGGGCGTGGATGGGAAACGCGCGCGGCCGCTACGACGGCAACGCGCTCGTCGTCACGGTGACGAACTTCAACCCGTACACGTGGTTCGACATGGCCGGCAATTACCACAGCGACGCGCTGCAGGTAGTCGAGCGCTACACGCCGATGAATGCGGACACGCTGCAGTACGAAGCGACGATCACCGATCCAAAGGTGTTCACGCGTCCGTGGACGATCCGAATGACGCTGCAGCGGCAGAAAGACATCGGCCTGCTCGATTATGAGTGCACGGCGATGCTCGACGATCTCGGCATCGACCACACGTGGCCAAGAGACTTCGACGAAGAGAAATAGGTCCGGCTAAAGCCGGACACTACCGATGCATGGTAGTGTCCGCCTTCAGGCGGACCGTCAGGTGAAGATCATGCGCACGCGAATGTATGTCCTGATGTTGCTCGCGATGCTCGTCGCCGCGTCGATTCCGATCGCCGGACAGCTCGGACGTCCCGGCGGGCTTGCGGGCGTCGACGGCACCGAGGGTGCCGCCGCGACCAAAGCTGGCCCGATCCCGCGGCGGCCGGACGGCCATCCCGATCTCACCGGCACGTTCAACGGATCGCCGGGCGGCGTGACGCACACCGTCATCCTCGAGGAGCATCCGCCAGGTTTCGGCGTGCTCGGCGGCCAGAGCCTCATCATCGATCCGAAGGACGGCGTCATTCCCTACCAGCCGTGGGCGCTCGCGGAGCGCGACCGCCGGCGCGACGATGCCAATGGCTACGAGGATCAGGTCGGCCACTGCGAGTTCTACGACGTCGGCCGCATCCACAGCTTCACGCAGGAATACCGGTTCTCGGGCAACACGTTCATCATCAACGCGACGCAGCACATCACGCGCATCGTGCCGATGGATGGACGCGCGCACCTGCCGCCGGGCATTCGCCTGTGGCTCGGCGATCCGGTTGGCCACTGGGAGGGCGACACGCTGGCCGTCGACAGCACGAACTTCAACGACCGCACGCGCATGTCGCTCGGCGGCGACTTCCACGGCGCCGACGCCCACATCGTCGAGCGGTTTCAGATGCTCGACGCGAACACCATCAAGTGGACGATGACGATCGACAACCCGAAGGTGTTCACGCGTCCGTGGACGATGACGTCGCCGGCGCTGATGAAGCGCATCAAGCCGGCCGCCGATTTCGACATCGAGGACACGTGCCACGAAGGCAACGTCGATCTCGTGCACCTGAAGAACACCTACTACCAGGCGCACGGGAAGGATGCGAAACCGAGGTACGGCACCGACACCGACATCAGGAGATGACGATGCGCAGAGCACTGTTCAGCGTGGCGCTCCTCGCCGCGACGGTTGTCGCCGCCCAGAACCTGCCCGAGGCGCCGCCGATCGGCTTCTTCGGCAGCTACCGCGTCGCCGCGGACAAGATGGATCCGGGAAACCTCCCCATCATCGGCGCCTGGCGGATCAATTTCAGCAAATCGGATCCGGCGCTGAAAGCGCAGAACCGCTTCAAGGACACCGGGATGGTGATCTATACGGCGGAGAACGGCGGCATCAAGCAGGAGGTCTTCCTCTACTGGCCGCCGACCAAGGCCGACTACAAGCACACCTTCACGGACGATGCGCGCGAGTTCTTCTTCAAGCTCGATGGGAAGAATATTTATCCGAACCCGCAGGGACCGAACGGGCTCGGCCAGACCGTGGCGATGTGGCTCGTCGATCGCAACACGCTCTTCCGCGAGCGCGCGACCAAGGGCGTCGTCGACGAATGGGTGCTGTATCGCGTTTCACCCGACGGCAACACGCTGACCTGGACCAGTTTCAATGGCGGCCCCGGCAACAGCGGCCATAACGTGTGGGACCGCATCCCGATGCCGCAGCGCTAGCGTCGAATCAGATAGTCGATCAGCAGATCGCGTTCGGAGGGCGAGAGCTGCGCGCCCCAGCCGGTCATCTTCGTCAACTCGCGCTGCCAGCCGTTGGCATCCAGACGCTGCGCGTCGATCAGATCCGTCGCGTGGCAGATCGTGCAGCGCGTCTTCAACAATTCCGCGGCGGCCTCGTCCTGCGGCGTCACGGCGGCAATCGGCGCGTAGGGATCTGAGGGATGATGTGACGGCGACGCGGCGAGCTCCTCGCCGACGTTGACGCGAACGCTGTCGACCGCGTTGAACAAATACCCGCCCGGATTCCAATCCGCCGCCAGCGGCTGACGCCGTCCGCGAACATCAGTCGCGCGCGACAGCAGCACACGCGAGCCCGGGTCGCGCGGCCGCCACGGCAGCGTGAACTGGCGCCACGCATGCGGCGCGTGATCGTCTCCGAGCCGCGCGAACGCCCACGATCGTCCACCATCAATCGACACTTCAACGGTGCGGATCGCGTACTCCCCGCTCCACGCGAACCCGCTGATCGTCGCCGCCTGTCCCGGCATCAGCGCGGCGCCATCAGCCGGTGAGGTGATAATCGACTTCACGACGAGCCCGCGGATGGGAACGGTATCGGCGGCGTTGACAACACTGCCGGGCGGAACGGGCCGCCGGGGAATCCGGTAGGACGCGCTCACGAACGGGCCGGGATGATCGTGATCGCTCGCCGTGATGTGGTTCACCCACTTGACGCAGTAGGCGCCTTCCCATCCGGGCACGATGACGCGCAGCGGGAAACCGTGCGCGAGCGGCAGCGGCTCGCCGTTCATCGCATACGCGAGCAGGACGTCGCCACGTAACACCTTGTCGATCGGCACGCTGCGGATGAAATCCGGCGCCCGTCCGAGGCCGGTGTCCGCGCCATCGATCCAGATGAATTTCGCCGACGGCTCGAGGCCGGCTTTCCTGAGCACATCGGCGAGCGGCACGCCCGTCCAGCGCGCGTTGCCGACGGCTCCCCTGCGCCACTGCACGCCGGCCACAGGAGGATCGTAGTTGCCGCGGCCATTGCCCGCGCACTCCAGCGTGACGGGCACGTCCCGCGACGGCATCCGCCGGATCGCGTCGAGCGTCAGCGCGAGCGGTCTCGCCACGTCGCCATCGACCGGCAGCTGCCACGTCTGCGCGTCGATGGCCGGCGTATAGAAATGGGATCGTATGTAGAAGGCGTCGTTCGGCGTGATCCACGTTGTCAGCAGGTGAACGGGCGTTTCGAGATCCTGCGGGCGCGCGGAGTGAACGATCAGCGAACTGGAGTCCGCCAGCGCGGCGATGGCGCTGCCGCCGAGCATCGACATGCCCGCGCCTGCACGAAGCGCCGAGTCGATAAACGATCGACGTGTCACGCTTCCCACTGGCATGTTGTCAACGTAGAGGCTTCATTCGCCAATGTCAATCGGGTAATCAGAGGATTGCGCGAGCCGTGCGCGCGTGCGTTCGAGAAGTTCGACCAGTCGATCGTAATGCGAGCCTCGCCAGTAGAGCCGCTCGCAGCCCGGGCATCGATGGAAGTTTTCGTCGACGCGCACCAGAGGCGTGTTGCACTCCATGCAACGGGTGAACGGCGTCATCTCGCTGGCGAGATCGAAGCGATCGAGTACCTCCGCGAGCTGGAGCTCGGGGTCGGTGTTCCGAATCCACCGGCCATGCTGAACGACGCTGCGCTTCAGCAGACCGACGTCCCGCGTCAGTGCTACGCGCCCTTCGGCGGCCGATGTCTCCGCCACCTCCGCGTCTTCGGTCAGCAGCATGGCATCGAATCCGGCCAGACGCAGCAGCGAGGCGAGCTTGCGCAGGTGGATATCGAGGGCGAAGCGGACCGGCCGCGGTGGATCCGTGCCGACGCGCGCCAGGCCGCCGAGATCGAGCTGGCGAAACACCGGATACACGCAGACGTGATCGCCGTCGCGCAGGCGATACGTGAAGCCCGCCGCCTCACCGTTGACCGTGATGACGTCCACTTCCGGATGCGGCACGCCGAGCGACTCGATGGCATCCTTCACCGACGCCGGGCCGCGCAGCGGATGCGCAAAACGGCCGTGCCGCAGCGCGTGCGGCAGAAAGTCGTTCAGTTGGGCGTAAAAACGGAAGGTCGCCATGCTATATTCGCGCGAAACCGGGGAGGACATCTTGAAATACACGGCTTTCGCGGCGGCTGTCATCCTCTTTAGCACGCTCGCCGCCCCCTCGCTTCAGGCGCACCACTCGCCTTCCGCCATCTTCGACATGTCCAAGCACATCTCAGTGACCGGGACACTCACGCGTGTGGACTGGGTCAACCCGCACATCGTGCTGGCGATGGAAACGAAGGGCGAAGGCGGCAAGGTCGAGCAATGGAAGCTCGAAAGCAATCCGCCGTCCTGGTACAAGAGCGTCGGCCTGGCGCGCGCCGACCTCGCGAAGGCGATCGGCCAGCAGATCACGGTGGAATGCGTGAAGGCGCGCGACGGATCGCTTTACGGCTACATGGACAAGATCAAGCTGCCCGACGGCACCTCCTACGAGCTGGTCAACGGCAACGAGGCGAAATGAGGCCAACGATGAAGAAGACACTTCTCGCTGTTGTTGCAGCCGCCTTCGCGGCGCAGGGACTCGTGCTCGCGCAGCAGGCGCGGCATCCGGATCTGAGCGGCGTCTGGAGCTACGCGATCGATCGCGCGCCCGCGGCGCTGAAGAAAGAGGTCAACGGCCAGGTCACCATTCAGAAGATCGACCAGAGCGCGCGTCATGGCAGCGCGAGCACGGTGAAGGGCGTGCAGGCCTCCGAGCCGCGGCCGACCTACAAGCCGGCGCTGCTCGCCAAGGTGAAGGACCTCGCGGACCACGAGAGCCGCACCGATCCCGTCTTCTACTGCGGCAAGCCCGGTATCCCGCGCATCGGCCCGCCGCGCAAGATCGTCCAGCTGCCGAAGGAGACGATCTTCCTCTACGAGGACATCTCTGGCGATCCGTACCGGGTCATCCCGACCGACGGCCGTCCGCATCGGCAGTATCCGAACCCGTCGGCGTACGGCGATTCGATTGGCAAATGGGAAGGCGATGTATTCATCGTCGACGTGACCGGGTTCGGCGACGACACCTGGTTCGGCGAGGACGGCTACTTCCACACCGACGCGATGCACGTCATCGAGCGGATCTGGAAGGATGGCGACAACCTGGTGTGGCAGGCGACGGTTGAAGAGCCGAACGTGCTGGCGAAGCCCTGGGTGATGCCGGCGCGCCTGCTCAGGCCGTCGACCGACTCACTCGAGGAATCACCGAAGTGCGTCGAGAGCGACAGCTCGAAGCTGCTGAACGACGATCATCATCTTCAGCGATAGTTTTTGGGTTCAGGGGGTTCAGAACCCCCTGAACTTCTAGGTCGCGGCGACCGAGAGCCCTGCCTTGAAGGGCGCCACTCCCGGCACCTCCCACTCCTGCCACATGGAATCGACCATGCGCTGGATGTGTTCGACGTCCTCGTCGATGAGGTGCGCGAAGCGTCCCTGTTTCTCGAGGTACTCGCGAACGGGAATCCGTCCCTTCTTCTGTGCGTCGTAGGTATACACAACGTGGCCGTCGATGATCTCGTAGAGTGGGAAGATTCCCGATTTGATGCCGAGCTCGCCGAGTTCGCGCGAATATTTGGGGTGAAAGTCCCAGCCCTTCGGACACGGATCGAAGGTATGGATGAAGGTCGGGCCTCCGATCGCCAACGCCTTCCGGACCTTGTTCATGAAATCGAGCGCGGGGAACGTCGCGCTTGCCGTGGCCACGTAGCGACAGGTCGGGTGACCGACGGCGAGCATCGGAGCGATGTTCTTCTTCCAGCGGCGCTGCATGATTCGATGCTTGCTGCCTGGCGGCGTGAATGTCGTCTGCGCGCCGTAGGTCGTCGAGCCTGTCGCCTGGATGTCGGTGTTGGCGGCCGACTCGTTGTCGTACATGATGATCAAGAGGTCGTAGTCGCTCTGCAGCGCGCCGGAAATTCCGCCGACGCCCATGTCGGCCGCGCCCAGATCCCCTGAAAAATTGATCACATTGATCTTTTCCTTGGGGATCCGGCCTTTGCGCATCAGCGCACGCAGGCCGGCCGCCATGCCGACCGCTGACGCGCCGCCGGCACCGAGCTGCGTGTGCATCCAGGGCACGATCCACGGTGTCGTGAGGTAGCTGGTATTGGCGACGTACATGCAGCCCGTGGCGCCGGTCACCACCGTGCGCGGACCGGTTGCCTTGGCGAAGTCGCGCATCACCATGGCCGATTCACACCCCTGACAGGTGCGGTGGCCCGATGTGTAGAACTCCTCCAGTGGTGTCGCGTGGACGTTCTTGATCTTCTCGTAATCGACAACTGGCAACTGTGTCGCCATGGCGGAGTCTCCTATTCCCTAAGGCCAATCCACGTCACCAGCTCGTCGCCGGGAGCGCGATTCGGGGCCTGGGCGGTCACCTCGAACATCCGAATGCAATCCTCGATGGAAATATCCCTGCCGCCGAGCCCGCCGATGAAGTTCGCGATCGCCGGACGCGTGGTCAGCGGATAGAGGCACGACCGGATGTCGTGCACCACGATGCCGCCGCTGTCGGGCGATCCGTGGGCGAAATCGCGGTCGATGACGCCGACGGCCTTCATGCGGCCGAGCGCGGCGCGCAGTTCCTCGGTCGGAAACGGCCGGAACCAGCGCAGGTTGACGTAGCCGACCTTTTTCCCCTGATTCCGAAGCCGCCGCACCGCCGTCCGTGCGGGCATTGCCACGGCGCCGAGGCCGATCAGTACGACCTCCGCGTCCTCGGTCATGAATTCGTCGAAGTATGGCGACACGTACCGGTTCCCGAAGATCTCGTTGTACTCCTTGTAGGCCTGGGCGACGACGTCCTTCGCCCGGCGCGCCGCTTCCCAGTTCTGCCGGCGAAGCTCCATCACCCAGTCCTCGTTGACCTGCGGCGCGATCGAAACCGGATTGTCCGGATGCATCCGGCGATTGCCCAGGTCGTACGGCGGCAGGAAACGCTGCACCGCCTCCTGGGTCGGCAGCTTCACCATGTGCTGGGAATGGGTCAGGAACGCGCCGTCCATCGCGAGCGCCATCGGCATGCGGACGCGATTGTCTTCCGCAATGCGATAGCCGATGAGGACATGTTCGAGCGCCTCCTGTGCCGTGGACGCCCAGCAGAGCAGCCATCCCATGTCGCGCACGGCCAAGGCGTCGTTGTGCTCGACGCCAAACGCTCCGGGGTCGTCGAGCGCCCGGTTGCCGACGAGGAACAGCGGCGACAGGCGATCGGTGGCCGTGACGACAAGCGCCTCGAACCCGTACATCCACCCGGTCCCGCTGCTGCCCGCGAAGGCGCGTGCGCCGACCGAGCTGGCGTGCTTGACGATTTCGAACTGCGAGTGCTCGGAATCGGCAACGATGTACTCGGAGTCGAGCTCGCCGTCCGCGATGATCTTCGACAGCGCGTCCATCACCTCGGTGTAGGGACGGATCGGGTACGCCGCGATGACGTCGACGTCGGCCAGCTTGACGCCCTGCGCCACTGCCTGACATCCGTTGAGCAGCAGCTCTTTGGCCCAAATCTGCGGTTGTTCGAGTACTGTGGCCACGGTTCTTGACCTCCTCGGACGTTATGTCTGCGCTGTCGGCGCGGTCTTGGGCGGTACGGTCTTTCCTTCCGTGACTTCGTAGCCGGTCCCGGTCACATGGGGATAGCTGATCCGGTCCAGGCCTTTCTTGTCCTCCGCCCACTTGATGTACTCGAGCGGATTCAGTTTGTGGGCTTCCCACGGGCTGGTGTTGTCGGCGAACTTCAGCTCGTCGACCATGACGATGCACTCCGGAACCGGACACACCGCCGCGCACTTGTGACAGCCGACACAAACCTCGTAGTTCACGTCATACAACCCGTCGTCGGTGGGATCGAAGCACTCGTCCGGGCAGTCGAGCCAGCACAGCGTGCACTTGATGCACAGGTCGAATCGCACGACCGGCCGATGCGTCTTCGTGGTGCCGCGCTTGAACGCGTCATTGCGGTTCTGCCCGCGCGGCCCGAGCTCGAAGCCGCGCTTGACCGCCGGCACGACCACGCCGCCTTCTTCGAATTCCTGCCATTTCGGCAGCACCGGTATCTCGTGCGGCCAGTCGATGCCCTCACCGGACGCAACCACTTTGATGCGGTGGAGCGTGGCGTCATACGCCTCGCGCGCGGCCTGCGCCCTGTGCTCCTGCTTCGTCTTTTCCCGAAGGTAATCTTCGACCGCCTCGATTGAGATGATGCCGGGATCGACGGCCGCAATGGCGCCTAG
>QHWQ01000152.1 GCA_003222635.1 Acidobacteriota bacterium
GATGGTAGCGACGACGATCCCCGCGACCGCGCAGTAGTCGGCGGCAGCGGGATGCACCACCGGGTCATAACCGAGCGAGCGGAGGAAGTACTCGCCGAACACGGTGGCGATGCCGCTGAGTCCGGCCGCGCGAATCAGCACCAGCTCCGACCAGGTGAAGACGAATGCGGCGGGACGTCCCCATCCTTCGCGCAGGAAAACATACAACCCGCCCGCTTTCGGCAGCGATGCCGCCAGCTCCGCAATCGACAGCGCGCCGCACATCGTCACCGCGCCGCCAATGGCCCAGACGGCGAGCATCATCAGCGGATCGGGAACGCGCGCCGCAATCGACGCGGGGGTTCGGAAGATGCCCGAACCGATCGTCATGCCGATGACGAACCCGATCGAGCTCCAGAAGCCGAGGCGGCGACTCAACTGCATTGACGGCATTAAGCCTATGCGAAAGATAGGCATGCGGAATGCTCGCCCGGTTAGTGGTTGGCACGAACCACTAACCACCAACCACAAACCAGGAGGAGCAGACAGTGGCTGTTGCAGCGATGAATTATGAGGGACGCGTGAATGTCGGGCGTGTGGAGCGTTGGCTGTCGATGGTGGCCGGCGGCGCGCTGGCGGCGTACGCGCTGAAGCGGCGTGACAAGCCAGGCGGCGCGGTCGCGCTTGCGGGCGCTGCGTTGCTGTATCGCGGCGCGACAGGTCATTGCGACCTCTATCAGCAGCTCGGCATCAATCGCGCGCACGGCAACGGGGCCCGCGAGTTCGGCACCGGTGTCATCGCCGATCGCGGCTCCGATACGCGCGAGCAGCTCGGCGGCGGCCGCGGTATTCACGTGGAAGAGTCGGTGACGATCAACCGCCCGCTCAGCGAGCTCTACCGCTTCTGGCGCAACTTCGAGAACCTGCCGACGTTCATGAATCATCTCGAGTCGGTTTCGACGCGCGAGGAAGGCATCTCACACTGGGTCGCGAAAGGACCGGCGAGGATGTCCGTCGAGTGGGACGCCCGCATCATCAACGAAGTGGAGAACAAGGTGATCGGCTGGCAGTCGCTCGACGGCTCGACGATTTCCACCGCCGGATCGGTGAACTTCGGCGAGGATGCGCACGGCACGCGCGTCACCGTCCACCTGCAGTACAACCCGCCCGGCGGCAAGCTGGGTGCCGCCATCGCGAAGCTGTTTGGTGAGGAACCGAATCAGACGATTCGTGAAGATCTTCGACGCTTCAAGCAGCTGATGGAAGCGGGCGAGATTCCGACAACGCAGGGGCAACCATCTGGTCGCAAGAGAAGGCCGTCATACACGGGCACCAAGGCGTGAAAGCTGTCTGCTGGGAGGGACGGGGCGACGTGCGCGTCGAAACCGTCCCCGATCCCACCCTGCTCAATCCGCGCGACGCCATCGTTCGCATCACATCGACCGCGATCTGCGGATCCGACCTTCACCTCTACGACGGGTTCATCCCGACGATGCAGGAGGGCGACATCCTCGGGCACGAGTTCATGGGGATCGTCGAAGACGTCGGCCGCGGCGCCGCGAATCTGAAGAAGGGCGATCGCGTCATTGTCCCGTTTCCGATCGCGTGCGGCCACTGCTTCTTCTGCATGCACGACCTCTATTCGTGCTGCGACAACTCGAACCCGAACGCGTGGATGGCGGAGAAGTTCTACGGCTACACGGCGGCGGGTCTGTTCGGCTACTCGCACATGCTTGGCGGGTACGCGGGCGGTCAGGCCGAATATGCACGGGTGCCGTTCGCTGATGTCGGTCCATTCAAGGTGCCGGACCATCTCACCGACGAGCAGGTGCTGTTCCTCACCGACATCTATCCGACCGGCTTCATGGCGGCGGAGAACTGCAACATCCAGCCGCGAGATACGGTCGCGGTGTGGGGCTGCGGCCCCGTCGGTCAGTTCGCCATCCGCAGCGCGTACCTGCTGGGCGCGGGGCGCGTCATCGCCATCGACACGGTCCCCGAGCGGCTGAAGATGGCGAACGAAGGCGGCGCGGAGACGCTCGACTCCATGGATCCCGACGTCTTCTACAAGCTGCGCAACATGACCGGCGGCCTCGGACCCGACGCGTGCATCGATGCCGTCGGCATGGAAGCGCATGGCCCGCATCTCGACTACGTCTACGACAAGGTCAAGACGATGACCTTCATGGCGACGGATCGCATCAGCGCACTGCGCCAGGCGATTCACGCGTGCCGCAAGGGCGGAACCGTGTCCGTCCCCGGCGTGTACGGCGGCTTGCTCGACAAGGTGCCGTTCGGCGCCGCGATGAACAAGGGGCTGACGATCAAGACGGGGCAGACGCACGTGCACAAGTACCTGCCGCGGCTGCTGCGCTACATCGAAACCGGCGAGATCGATCCGTCGTTCGTCGTCACGCACCGGGTATCGCTGGATGAGGCGCCGGACATGTACCGGACGTTCCGCGACAAGAAGGACGGCTGCGTCAAGGTCGTGATGAAGCCTCATTGATCGGCTAAAATTGTGCGCTTATGGCGCGCACATTTGGCCTGATGACGCTCGCGGTGATGATTTCGCTGGCGACGCTGGGCGCTCAGCTCGGCCCGCAGGGCGGACCGACGAACAAGGGCACAACGCCGCCGCCCGGCGTCACGCCGCTGCCGGTTGATCTCTTCACCAGCAAGAATTTTTATCTCGACGAGAAATACTGGCTCGACAAGCGCTACGCGCGCTGCAACAGTCCGCGCGCGCTGACCGACATGGTGCGCGACCAGCGCTTTGGCGCCTGGGGCGATTGCAACATGGATCGCGCAGTCGACAAGATCGTCAGCCCGTATCCCTACAAGACCGCCGAGGAGCACTACAACGCGCTGCTCGCGAAGGCGAAGGAGCACGGTGGCCCGACGAAGCACACGCGCGCGACGCTGCCGAACTGGGACGGGCACTACCGCCGGCTGAATCCGGAAGAGCAGTGGGTCTGGGGACGCAACCTGCAGACCGCGACGATGCTCTCACTACTGACGCCCGAGTATCGCAAGCGGATGGTGCAGCAGAACTATCACGAGGTGGTGAACAACTCGCCGCAGTGGGATGCCTCGTTCTGCTATCCGGAAGGGTTCATGCGCTGGTGGGCGGAGGCGTCGCTCGGCGGCGACATCGAGGTGACGATGACGCCCGACCAGGTGCAGTTTCTCAGCGGCATCGCCGACAATTTCCTGCGACGCGTCCTGATCGGACGTCAGCACGTGATGAAAGTGCCCCAGTGGTACGGCGAGACCGTCGGCTTCTGGGATGGCAACACGCTCATCGCCTGGACCGCGAACGTGCAGGGGTGGACGCTGTCCCACTCGATGTTCGAATTCAGCAACGACATGGAAACGATCGAGACCTTCACGCCGAGCGCCGACGGGAAGACCATCACAGTGGACACGACCTTCTACGATCCGCAGGCGTTCACGCGTCCGCTGCACACGGTGACGCCGTGGCAGCTGCGTACGCCGCTCAGCGATCCGGACTGGCGCTTCAACTTCGTCGAGTGCCGCGTGCAGAGCACGATCGTCAACGGGCCCGACGGCAGGCCGACGGAACTCATCCCGGGCGAACCGGGTTTCATTGATTACTTCGGGCGCCCGCGGTGATGCTGGCCGTGCCGGCATTCGCACACCATTCGTTCGCCATGTACGACCAGACGGTCACCAAGACGCTCTCGGGCAAGTTGACTCGATTCGTCCCGGGCGCCAACCACGCGCAAATCCTCTTTGTCGTCGTCGACGCCGAGGGCAACCCGGTGATGAAGGACGGCAAGCCGAAGCAGTTCGGCGTCGAGACCGGATCGGCCATCGCGATGGCGCGCAACAACGTCACCGTGAAGACGATGGCCGAGGGCACCTACATCGCGGTGCGGTATTATCCGCTGCGCGACGGACGTGATTTCGGCGCGCTGGCGGGGATGCTCGTCACCTGCGGCAAGACGATGCCGAAGGGCGGCTGTACGCCGGAAACAGGCGAGCGTCTGATCGGCGACACGTTCAACGCGCAGTAATCAGCGCGCAGCAGGCGGCCGGCAGCCAGCTGCCAGCTACATCTCATTATTTTCTCCGGCCGCCCTATACGTCGGCGTGGTCAGCGGCGCTGACGGCCCCGCCACCTCCGACTCGCTCTCGCGTCCTTCTCTCGCCACGTCGCCGTCGCGCATCGACGGTCCCGGCAGCAGCTGGTTGATCATTGCCATCACGTCCGCGAAGAGCTCGGGCGCAACCGTCCGCGCCATCACCGCCATCTTCGCCTGCACCGTGATGACCAGTTCAGCGTCGCCGTAGCGGCACGCCCGGATGATCTGTCTCGCGGCGCGCTCGGGCGAGATGCTCGCCAGCGGCAGCGAATCGGAGATCGCGAACCACGCGTATTCCTGCGGGCGCTGTCCCTTGAACATCGCGTTCACGGGTGATCCCGTTCGCATCAGTCCCGGATAGACCGACGTGACGACGATGTTGTGGTGCGCGAGCTCGGCGCGGAGTCCTTCGGAGAGACCTGCCAGCGCGAACTTGCTCGCGGAGTACGGCACGAGATGCGGCACGCCGATCTTGCCGCCGATCGACGAAATGTTGACGATGCGTCCGGCGTTGCGGCGCCGCATGTGCGGGATCGCCGCGAGCATCAAGTAGAGCGGTCCCCAGAAGTGCGTGAGCATCGCATCTTCGTAGTCGGAGATTTTCATGTGGTCGATGGGACCGACCTGGATGACGCCGGCGTTGTTGATCAGCACGTCGATGCCGCCGAAACGTTCCACCGCCATCGCGATCGCGCGCTCGGCCTGATACCGCGCGCGGATGTCGGCGGGCGCGGGCAGCACGTCCGCGAACGGCTGCCGCGTCTGAATGTCTTCCACGGCGCGATGGAGCTCCGCTTCGTCGCGCGCGACGAGCGTCAGCCGCGCGCCCTGCTCGGCGAGCTCCCGCGCCATGACGAGGCCCAGCCCGCGCGAGCCGCCGGTGATGAGGACCGATTTGCCCGCGAAGTCGTACGGATCGCGCCGCCGCCACATCTGTGCGGCGAGGATGACGCCGGCGCCGACCGCGCCAAGCGCCAGGGCTTTTTTCTGTTGATCCGTGATGGTCATGCGGCCCGCGCTCGCAAGGCGAATGCCGCCCGTTTTTTTGCTGCTTTCGCCGTTTGTGCGCTACCATCTCCCGCTATGCTGCCCGCCAGGCGTACGGATTCTGGCTTGTCCCGAGCGAGCGAAGCGAGTCGAGGGACGCACGATCAAACCCTTCAATCCGTCGTCGATCGCCTCACGGGCGGCCTCTCAGAGCGTCCTGACAGGCCTGACGGCTGGGTGACCGCGGTGCGGCGGATGGCGCCGCATGCCGCCCAGTACGCGCCGTTCCCGGATGCGGTCGATGCGCGACTGAGGCAGGTGCTCGCGGCGCGCGGCATCGAGCAGCTCTACACGCATCAGTCGGCGGCCATCGACCATACGCTCGCCGGCCGGAATGTCGTAATCACGACGCCGACCGCGTCGGGCAAGACGCTTTGCTACAACGCGCCGGTGTTGAGCGCGATTCTGAAGGATCCGTCGGCGCGCGCGCTGTATCTCTTTCCGACCAAGGCGCTCGCGCAGGATCAGCTGGCGGAGCTGCACGAGCTGGCCGATCGGCTCTCGCATCTGTCCGAGCTGGAGATCGGCGTCTTCACCTATGACGGCGACACACCGCAGGATGCGCGCCGCGCCATTCGCGGCCGCGCGCACGTGGTGCTGAGCAACCCGGACATGATTCACTCCGGCATCCTGCCGCACCATCCGCGCTGGGCGAAGCTGTTCGAGAATCTGCGGTACGTCGTCATCGACGAGCTGCACGCGTATCGCGGCGTCTTCGGCAGCCACCTGACGAACGTGCTGCGCCGGATGCGGCGCATCTGCCAGCACTACAGAAGCAGTCCC
>QHWQ01000153.1 GCA_003222635.1 Acidobacteriota bacterium
GACTGCACGCGTTGATGCCGAGCAGCGACCGGCACGCGCAGCTCGCTCGACAGGTAGTTGTCTTTCCGGAAGTCGTCCGCCATCACCAGACGCCGCATGTCGGCCTTGAAGCCGTCAGTCTTCGTCCAGTTCCAGTAGGCGTTCCACTTCGTCAGATAGTCGGGTCCGTTCGCATTCTCCAGATCGATCGCGGATGGGAGATCGGGCAGCTTGCTCGAATGGCAGCGCGCGCAGCGCTCGGCGAACACTTCCTTGCCGCGCGGGACGGTGGCCGCACTTTCGGTGAAGTACTGCGCGCCACCCGGCGCGTCCTTCAGATGATGCGGCTCGGTGCTGTGCAGGAAGAAGCGCGCCATGTTCGGCGTCTGCCGCTCCGTGGCGCGCCAGTAGACGGAGTTCTTCTCGGCGGTCTCGATCGGAATCGGGGTAATCGGCTTCCCGCCGATGACCGGGCGGAAGTGCAGCAGCCATTCTTCGCTGAACAGACCGATGTTGATATACACGCGGTTCAGCGCGCCGAGGCCGCCGACCGAATCGGATCCGTCCTTCAGCACGCGCGGCGTCCAGACGGTGCCCGGCCAGACGAACAACTGCGCGAGCGGATCGTCCGGCTTGACGAAGTCGTTGAACTGCTTGTTGAAGCGCTCGCCGCCGGCAATCGTTTCGCGGCCGAACTTGCGCGCGAGCCCCAGGCGGGGGCCGAGCAGGTAGACCGCGTTCATCGTGCGCGGGTTGTTGATGCTGTCGGTCGAGACGAGCGACGTGTCGAGCGTGCCGGGGCGCGAGACGTGCAGCGCCTGATAGAAGAAGGTGTCCGCGCTGTCCGTGCCGCGCCAGTTGAAGATGCGATCCCACCAGAAGTACTGCGCGCCGACGTTCGCGCTCAGGTTCTCCCATTTCGGATTCTCGGGATCGGCCGGCGGACGGATCGGATTCGGCCCGACGTGACAGAACCCGCACGACATCCCGACGCGATACGGACGTACGAGGTTGCGATCGAAGTAGTAAGTCGGATCGTTGTAGTACCGCTCGCTGTCCCACCGCTGGCGCGCCTTCTCGTCGAAATCCGGATTGGGAAACAGCCGCAGGCCGACGATGCCGGTCGGTTCGCCGTAGTAGGAGCCGACAGGCACCGTGGTGCCGCGCGCACCGATCTTCACGCCCGGATATTTCGTCGCGTCCGCGAACGGATCCGGCGGGCACGACGGGTCGCGCACATCCAGCCACAAGCCGAAGCGATTCGGATCGGGACCATCCGGCTCCTTGAAGCACGGCTCGTTGACGAGGCCGAGGTACTGAAAGCGGTTGCGGCGCCCGTACGCCGTTTTGTAAGCGGCTGTCGGCGGGTGTGACGAAATCGTCTTCAGCAGATCGAACGTGCCGAGGCTGTCGACGGTGAGCCGATCCCACAATTTGTCGTTGCCGCCGGTCCACACCATCCACATGTTGCGGCCGTCGATGTCGTCGCGCGACAGCGTCGGCGCGGGCACGTTGTCGTCCATCGCCGCGAAGTAATCGGCGGCGGGGCCGGGGCGAACGAGCGTATCGACATCCACGCCGGCGCGCATCGCTTCGTCCTTCACCGTGCCGGGGCGCGGTTCGCCGGGACCGCAGCTCAGCACGTTGAGGGCGACGATGGCCGCGCAGACGGCGGCCGCCAACCGGATCATGAAAAGCTCCTTCCGAGGGGGAATCGAGCGCTGACAAACCTAACGCACGGATACCAAAACTGAAACAGCCATTGCACAGAATTCCTGGGCGGCCCTGAAATGTTCGTTGTCGGGGGCTCGCGCGTTTCATAGGATGCGCCACATGGCAGACCCGATCTTCGAACCTCTGCGTTTCCGCAATCTCACGGTCAGCAATCGCGTCTTCCGGTCGAACATCTCGGGCCGCTTCGACAACTACGACGGCTCGGGCAACCAGGCGCGCATCAACTGGGAAACGAAGTTCGCGCGTGGCGGCGTCGGCGCCATCATCTCGTCGTTCGTCCCCGTCCACATCCACGGGCGGATCATGCCGAACTACGCGACCATCGATCGCGACGAGCGCATCCCCTTCTGGCGGAAGGTCGGCGAGGCCGTTCACCAGTACGACTGCAAGTTCATCCTGCAGCTCAGTCACGGCGGGCGGCAGCGCGACGTCCCGGGCATCGAGTACCAGAAGGGGCAGAGCTCGACGAGCAAGCCCGATCCGCTGCACGGCTTCGAATGCCAGGCGATGACGACGCAGGAGATCGCCGAGACGGTCGACAACTTCGCCGAGGGCGCGCGCCGGGCGCGCGAGGCCGGCCTCGACGGCGTCGAGCTGCACGGCGCCAACGGATACCTGATCACCCAGTTCCTGAGCTCTGCGATCAACGACCGCAAGGACGAATACGGCGGCTCGCTGCAGAACCGCGCGCGCTTCGTCACCGAGATCGTCGAGGCGATCCGGAAGAAGGTGGGCACCGACTTCCACCTGCAGATGAAGATCAGCGCGACCGATCACAACAACGATCTCGCCTTCCTGAAGTTCGAGGGGGCGGGCAACACGGTCGACGATTCGATGCAGGTGTGCAAGTGGCTGGTGGATGCCGGCGTCGATGCCATTCACGTCTCGACCGGCAGCTCGTTCCCGCACCCGAAGAACCCGGCGGGCTCCGACCTGCCGCTCGACGTGCTGGGCAACGTCTACGAGCAGCTCGCCTCGAGCGGCCGCCACGGTCTGCGCAACACGGTTCCGGTGCTCTGCACCGGCGGATTCCAGACGGCGTCGGTCATCCGCGCCGCGATCTCGCGCGGCGACTGCGACGCGGTCAGCGCGGCGCGGCCGCTCGTCGCCAACAACGATCTCGTCAAGCAGTTCCAGGCCGGCAAGGACCGTCCCGACAAGCCGTGCACCTACTGCAACAAGTGTCTCGTCCACGTCGTCGAGCATCCGCTCGGGTGTTATGAAGAGAGCCGCTTCGCCAGCCGCGAGGAGATGCTCGCGCAGGTGATGTCGGTCTTCGCGCCGCCGCCGTTCGCATGAGATCGATCTGGTGGCGCACGTCCGCGATCGCGGCGGGCGCGCTCGTGCTCGTACTGATCCTCTGGGTCGTGATCGCCCTCAATACCGATCGGCCGGTCGCCTACGACGACATCACCGATCAGTTCAAGTACGGCTCGATTGGCAGCGAGCCGGGCGTGTCGCTGATGCGTCCGGTCGGCGGCGTCCTGCCGCCGCGATCGGTCTTTACGGCGCTGCCGTCGATCTGCCCGGAGAAGCTGCCCGGCGGCTACGCGTCGCTCGGGTTCGTCTTCGAGAAGGGACACGCGCTGCCGATTGGCGTATCGCAGCGGCGCCGCCTCGGCATCGATCACGTCGGCTTGAACTGCGCGGTCTGCCACACGGGGACGGTTCGCGATTCACCCGACGCGGAGCCGCGAATCGTGCTGGGGATGCCGGCGCATCAGCTCGATCTGCAGCGCTTCGTCGAGTTCGTGCTCGAGTGTTCGCTCGACAACCGCGTGACCGCCGACGCCGTGCGCGGACGTCTCGAGCAGAACCACGTCTCCATCTCCCTGTTCGAGCGCGCGCTGCTGCGGTTCGGGCTGATCGACCGTCTGAAGCTGCAGACGCTTGAGCTGCGCAACCGCATCGCGCCGATTCTCGGCAACGGGGTGCCGCGCTGGGGCCGCGGGCGCGTCGACACCTTCAATCCGTACAAGGCCATTCAATTCAACTGGCAGCTCGATCGGCTGCCGCACGACGAGCTGATTGGCGCCTCCGACTTCCCGTCGCTGTGGAATCAGAAGCCGCGCGAAGGGATGCACCTGCATTGGGACGGCGACAACGATTCCGTGGACGAGCGCAACCTGAGCGCCGCGCTCGGCGCGGGTGTGACGCCGGTGACGGTCGATCACGCCGGCATCAAGCGCGTGCGCGACTGGATCTGGACGCTGCCGCCGCCGAAGTATCCGTACGCGATCGACGGCGCGCGCGCCGCCCGCGGCGCCGCGCTCTATCGGCAGCACTGCGTCATGTGCCACGCCGACGAGCGGTTCCGCGACGGCGTTCGCGCTCCCGAGGCGACGCGCGTCGGTCTCATCGAAGACATCGATCGCATCGGCACCGATCGCCACCGGCTCGATTCGTACACCGACGTCTTCGCCGCGAACCAGTACGCGCTCTATCCGGAATCGCAGTACCGCTTCACGCATTTCCGGAAGACGGGCGGCTACGCCAACCACCCGCTCGACGGCATCTGGGCGCGCGCGCCGTACCTGCACAACGGATCGGTGCCGACGCTGCTCGACCTGCTCAATCCGCCCGGCGAGCGCCCGAAGGTCTTCTATCGCGGCAACGACGTCTTCGATCGCGAACGCGTCGGCTTTGTCTCGAACGTGAAGGAAGACCGGGGACGCGTGTTCACCGAGTACGACACGTCCGCGCCGGGCAACGGCAACGGCGGCCACGAGTACGCCACGTCTCTGCCGCTCGTCGACAAGCTCGCCATCGTCGAATACATGAAAGGGTTGTGAAATGGCCGGACGCTGGTTTCAACGCGTCGTCTGGATCGGCATCGCGGCCAACGTGCTGCTCGCCCTTCCCACGCTCGTGTCGCCCGCGGCATCGATGGCGCGCGCGGGCGTGCCGCCCGCCACGCCGCTGCTCTGGCCGCAGTTCTCGGCGCTGCTGCTGATCCTCGTCAGCATCTTCTACATTCCGGCGGCGCTCGACTTCGAGCGCTATCGCCTCACGGCGTGGTGCTCGGTCGGCGCGCGGCTCGCGGGCGTCATCTTCTTCGTCGGCTTTCAACCTGCCGAGTACCACATGCTCGGCTACTTCGATCTCGCCTTCTTCCTCCCCGAGGCGATCTTACTGACGCTGGCATTCAGGGACATCAACGCCCATGACCGAACTGATTCAGCAGGACGCGCCCGCGCGGTCCAGCCGCTTTAGGCGATTCGCCGTCATCGCGGCGGCGTTCGGCGTCCTGGCGCTCGTCGGCGGCGTGTTCACGTACGACCATTTCTTCCGCAGTCCGGCGCCGCCGTACTTCGCATCGGACGAAGATCATTTCCTGTTTGGATCGATCGGCACCGAGGAGACCGACGGCATCCCCTACTGGATCTGGCTCGTGCTGCCGCGGATCTTTCCGGAGTATCTGCCCGCGCCCGGCGGCTACGCGTCGCTCGGCATGCTGTCGAAGGACGGCCACGAGATGCCGATCGGGCTGTCGAAGGTGACGATCGGCTTCGAGCGCGTCGGCATCAACTGCGCGATCTGCCACACCGCCAGCTATCGCCTGCGCGCCGGCGATCCGCCGACGATTGTGCCGGCGGGACCGGCGCAGCAGATGGCACCGCAGATGTACGTCCGGTTCCTGATCGCGTGCGCGTCGGATCCGCGGTTCACCACCGGCAACATCATGGCGGAGATCTCGAAGAACGTTCATCTGTCCGCGTCCGATTCGATGGTGTACCGGATGCTCGTGCCGTTCACGCGGCGCGCCATCCTGCAGCTGAAGGATCGAGACGCGTGGATGAGCAGCCGTCCCGACTGGGGCAAGGGACGCATCGATCCATTCAATCCGGTGAAGTTCACCACGCTGCGGCAGCCGATCGACGCGACCATCGGCAACTCCGATATGGTGCCGCTGTGGAACCTGAACGCGCACGCCGGCTTCGTGTATCACTGGGACGGGCTGAACACCGATCTGCGCGAGGTCGTGATGTCGTCGGCGATCGGCGACGGCGCCAGCATGAAGTGGGTCGATCGCGACTACACGCACTGGAGCGACACCGATCCGCACACGATGTCGAGCCTGCGCCGCATCCAGAACTACATCGGCGCGGTGAAGCCGCCTGCCTATCCGCTGCCGGTCAACGCGACGCTTGCGGCCGCCGGCGCGGCAGTGTTCCAGGGTGAATGCGCGTCGTGCCACGCCTTCGCCGGCGCGCGCACGGGAACGCTGATCGACGCGTCGGAGGTGGGGACCGACCCGCATCGCATCGCGATGTGGACGGCGGCATCGGCCGCCGCCTACAACGCGTACGGCGACGGACACGTCTGGAAGTTCTCGCACTTCCGCAGCAACAAGGGGTACACGTCGGTGCCGCTCGACGGGATCTGGCTGCGCGCGCCGTACCTGCACAATGGATCCGTCCCGTCGCTCGCGGACCTGCTCGAACCTGCCGACCAGCGTCCGCGGTTGTTCTGGCGCGGCTATGACGTGTTCGACGGCACGCGCGTCGGATTCGATGGCACGACGCTTCCCGCGGACCAGAAGCGCGCGCTCGTCGAATATTTGAAAACGCTCTGATTACCAGAGCCGGCGCACGCTCGCGCAATCGACGGGCGCGTGCGTGGGCCGCTGCATCTGCAGGAACCGGATCAGGTCCTGGTTGTTGCGCGCCATCGCGCCGCACCAGAGAACGGCGTAATTGCTCTCGTCGATGCGGGCGCCGCGATCGACGAGCATCTGCACGGGGCCATTCCGGATCGAGGCCGTCGCCGCCTCCAGCGGCGTCATGTCTTGCTCGCTGTTCCTCACCAGGCCCGCGCGGAGCCGCGCGTCCGCGTTCGGATCCGCGCCGTCGCGCAGCAGCCGCCACGCGTCGGCATGACTCGCCACGGCGGTGGCTTCGGTCAGCGTCATGCTGCGGCCATCGAAGCCACTCGGAATGCCGAGCGCTGCGCACGCAAGCCACAGGACGCAGAACACGACCCACGCGGTACCCGGAATGACAATGGCCTTCAGCGGAACCATTGATCCAACCGTGGCGAGAGGAGATACGGGTTGATGGTCGCGCGTTCGAGCGCGTCCTCGCGCAGTTGATCCACCAGCCTCTTGCCTTCCGCCGTCGTGGGCGCCGACTGCTGACGCTCGAGCCAGTCGTCCACATAGACCCATTCGTTGCGGTCGTTGAACGCCATCAGGTGCATCTGATAGTGAAGGCCCGCGGTGCGCACGACCCACCCTGAGGCCGCGATGAACAGGACGAGGGCGAGAGCGGGAGCGCGCGTCGTGAATCGGGAAACGAGCGCGGCAATCGCGACAAACGCGGCCAGCGCGTAGAACACTCCGGCCGGACCCATGATCTCGTCTTTCGTGTAGCTGTAGCTGATGATGCCATTGGCCAGAATCATCGCGAGCGCAACGAACACGATCTGATCGTCGCGCTCGAAATGTCGCTGACGCCACGCGGCCCGTCTGGTCGCGACAAACCATGCGATGGCGATGGTCGTCAGCGTCGACGAGACGACGTTGATGATGGTGCCGCCGGCGACGCGCCCGCGCATGAGCTCCACCGGAATCGTCCAGATGCCGGCGCGCGGCTCCGAGAAGAGCACCGAGAGGATCGACGTCACCACGTTGTACCCGTAGAACCAGTAGGGGAACGCGCCGAAGCGCTGCTGCAGTTCGTCCGGACCGAGCTGCTGCAGACCGTAGCCGGAGCTGCGCTCGGTGAGTGCCGGCACACCGGTGCGCAGATAGCCGAATCGCAGCGCGATGTATCCAACCATCAGGGCGGTGACGATGAGGATGCCGCGCTGCGAGACGCCGCGCGCGCCGGCGAGCCACGCGGCAACGATCACCACCCACACGAGCAAACCGGACTCGACGGTGAAGGTGGCGGCCACGAACGTGACC
>QHWQ01000102.1 GCA_003222635.1 Acidobacteriota bacterium
AGTATGCGGCGAACGCGCTGCGCGAGGACGCGGAGGTGAAATGTTATCTCCCCGGCGTGCCGCGCATGATGTACATGCCGTATCCCGTGCAGATCGTGCAGTCGGCGAACACGATCCTCATGATGTCCGAGTTCGCCAGCGCGCTGCGGACGATTTACATGAACAGCACCACGCGTCCGCCCGCCGACACGTGGATGGGATGGTCCACGGGCAAGTGGGACGGCGACACGCTGGTGATCGATTCAGCCGGCTTCATCGGCAGCACGGTCGGCGCGCTCGATGAAGAAGGCGCCGTGCACGTGCGCTTTTTCGATCGCGCCGGCAACTATCACACCGACGGCCTGCATGTGGTCGAGCGGATTCGCCGCACGGATGCGGATCACCTGTCGTACCAGGCGACCATTGAAGATCCAAACGTCTACACGCGGCCGTGGACGATCAGCATGCCGCTCTATCGCCGCGTCGAACCGAACATGCAGCTCGGCGACTTCAAGTGCGAAGAGTTCGTGGGAGATCTGGTGTATGGCAAGTATCAGAAGAAATAACGCTTTCTCATGCCTGCTCCTCGCCGTCTGCGCGGTGAGTCTCGGCGCGCAGAGCAGGTACAAAGCGCCGCGCACGCCTGATGGGCACCCCGATCTGCAGGGCTACTGGACCAACCTCACCTACACGCCGTTCGAGCGGCCGAAGGAGCTCGCCAGCAAGCCGTTCTACACCGAGAAGGAAGCGATCGACGCGTTCAACAAAGCGGTCGAAGGCTCCGAGAACCAGGTGGTCCACTACGTGAACACGGATTTTGGTGCGACGCCGGTGCAGACGGGCGCGCAGCCGAATCTGCATACGTCGCTGGTGATCGATCCGCCCGATGGCCGCATACCGCCGATGACGCCCGAAGCGCAGAAGCGCGAGGCCGCTCGCATCGCCGCGCAGCGCGCCGGGGGTCCGCTCGCGCGCACATGGCGCGACGATCGTGGCACCGTGTGGTGCGTCTTCCACGATCGCGCGGTGCCCGCCGTGACCGCGCCCTACGGCAGCAACTATCAGATCGTCCAGTCGAAGGATTACATCGTCATGATTTACGAGTGGAACAGCGAGCGCCGCGTGATTTCACTCAACGGCCAGCCGCACGGCGCCGTCCCGCTGTACGCGGGCGATTCGCGCGGCCACTGGGAAGGCGACACGCTCGTCGTCGATACGGTGCACTTCAACCCGAAGCGGACGTTCATGGGATCGCCCGGCACGCCGCCGGCCGTGTCGGTGACGCCCACCTTCCACCTGACGGAGCGGTTCACGCGCACGGCGGACGACACGATCACGCACACCTACACGGTTGAAGATCCCGCGACGTGGACGCGGCCGTGGACGGTGGAGATGCCGCTGCACCGCATGAAGGGGCCGATGCTCGAGTACGCGTGCAACGAGAACAACGTGGATGCGTTCACGACGCTGCGCAACGCACGCCTGCAGGAAGCGGGCAAGCTCGCGCCACCCGATCGCGTCAGGAACGTGGAGGACCCGAAAGCGACCGTCATTCAACGTGAAGAGAATGAGGCGGGCGGGGCGGGTAAGGCAGGTGGGGCGGGTAAGGCGAAGTGAGGTCTGTTTGGGTTGTCGCGCTCGCGCTGTTCCGGCGAGATGCTCGAAGGCGCCGCGGGCCCGCCACTCGCGGGTGACGAGTTCCTTGGGGCGTGGGACACGCAGCCGGTGTCCGCTCTCTTCGACAAGATCCACGCGACGATGCCGGCCGATGCACCTGGCACCCTCGAGCCGACGCAGGTCGCGGATCTCATCGCATACATCATGCAGGCAAATAAATTTTCCGCCGGGCCCGCGGAGCTCGCCATCGGCGCCGACGCGCTGAAGCAGATTGGGCTCGTGGCGGCGAAACCCGCGCCTGCGATCGCCGCTGGTGGATCGACGCTGACGTTCCCCGTCACCGGAACGCTGAATCAGGTGATGCGGGGCATCCTCTTCCCGAGCTCGAACGTCCTGTTCGACGTGCAGACAAAGGACCCGAGCGCGGGATCAAAAGGGGGCACCGCGAAGGGCGATGCGACGACGACCTCGACGCGATACGGGGATGTCTACTCACCGTGGCAGGTCGTGGACGCCGCCGCAATTTCCATCGCGGAGATCGGCCCCGTCCTGATGCAGCCGCGCCGGTGCGAGAACGGCAAGCCGGCGCCGGTCGACCGTGCGGACTGGAAACAGTACGTACAAGGTGTCGTCGAGGCGGGCCGCGCCGCGTATCGCGCCTCGCAGACCCGCAGTCAGGACGCGGTGAGCGACGCCACGAACACAATTTCCGACGCCTGCGCCAACTGCCACCGCGTCTATCGCGACGTGTCGAGCGCCGCCACGCGATGCACGCCACCCTGAGCGCAGGTTACAGCAGCACCGGCGGGCGCACAGCAATTCCATTCTGAGGCTGCGCACACGCGATGATGAAGTCGTTGAGTCCGCACTGGACACGATCTTCGCGGCACCGCACTGAGATAAACGGCTCAAGGATGTGTGACAGCGTTGGTAAGCAGGAAACCCACAGAGGCAGTCACCACCGAAATCCATAAGAAGAACTCGATCGAACCGCCCCACTTGCCGATCGCCGATGTTTGCCCGGTCTGGGTCCACGCCCGTGTTTTCTTCTGAACCACTACGTGCCAAATCAGAGCGAGTGGAGTCAGTACGGCCAGCTTCAGGCGAAAACCGGTGTTCGTGACATAGGTTGTGGCCTCGGCGGACAACAACAGAAATCCGCCAAGGAAGGCGACGCCAAACCCGATCCAGTTCCACGCAAACAGACCGTTCGACAGTTCGACGGCGGTCTGTCGCCGGACACCGACACCCATGAGACGCAGATCTACGGTAAGGCTGGTCCCCAGCCACATGGACAGGCCGACGAAATGGACCCACAGGACGACGGGATACATCCATGACGAAGCCCGCACCGCGACGCCCCATGGCGTGTTCTCGAGCCACCTGCAGCCGGCCAGCACTGCGTCGTACACGAATCTATCCGAGACCGGTCAGCGCGGGGACTTCCACGCTCGCAAGGATGGCTCCGAGCCAAAGCAATATGGAAACCAGGGCGACGAGTCGTGCCGTCACCGGCATGACAGGCGCCCGATCCCATTTCGGTACGCTCCAATCAATGGCGAGCGCACAAACGACGGCCAGCAGAATGGCGAGCAGCTTGACGCGAAACGGTGCCGCCGCCGCGAAATCCCCGGCCTCGACGGCGAACAGCATGAAACCCGAGACTACGACGGACCCGAACCCAATCCAGGTCCAGGGCCGAAGGACTCCGGCAAGCGCAGACAGGGCGTTATTCCGATCGGCGACACCGAGAATACGCAAATCCAGCAGGACGATCGTTCCGACGCAGAAAAACACCGCGGAATAATGGACCACCGATACCAGCCCGTACAGCCATCGCGAGGTTGCAAGCGTCGTCACCCATCCCGCGTGTTGGAGTGCTTCCCACAAGCTATTTCTTCGAAGAGTCGCGAAGGACCACGCCACCTACCTGATTGTTGTATTCCGCGAACTCGCTCGGAGAGCACTGCAGTTCCGGAATGTCGAAATCGGGCGGCATCAGGTGCACCGGAAGCTTGTTCGTCGCGATCCACGGCTCCGTGTACATGACCGGGTCGGTAATCTTCTGCGTGTATTCGATGGTGTCGGCCGAGACGCGATGGAACGTTTCGTCCACGACCAGTTGATCGCTGTGTGGACGGCCGGCGTGATCGAGCCACGTCTTAGGAAGCATTCCCGTGGTCCGGACGACGAAGGTGTAGTCATCCATCCATGTGCCGACCGAGTACCCGTTGTAGCGGAGATCAGGATCCTTGGGCGGTTGCCGCCCATCGGTCCAGATGACGCGATAGTTGCCGTAAAACGGACTCAACATGATCACCTGCTTGGCGGTCTGCACCACGTTGATGGTCCTGAATTCCCACGAGAACATGTATGGAAATCCCAGCGGATCACATTTGCCTGCCGGGTCGTTGGTCAGCACGGAGTCGACCTGACGCACTCCGGGCCCCGACGGGAGATTCTTCTTGAGCGCCGCGAGGCCCGCCGCCGTGTACGGCAGCGGCTTTTCAATCCCAGTCTCGTCCTGCTGCCCTCCTTGTGACCCGCGGCCTCCGGGACCCAGGGCCGGATGTTCAGGGGCACCACTGGTCCCCAGTGCCTGCGCCGTATCCCAGATCCCCGTTATGTCCCGGCGCGGGGGCACACCGCTGGGCTTTTTGTCCCTGTAGGCGGCTCGTGTCGGCGGGATGTTGTTCCATTTCTCGTCCTGTGCGCGCAGAAGCGGAGAGAACATCCCTGCTGCGATAACCGCCACGATCGAAACGACGAAGCGCTTGGACATCGCCGAAACCTCCTCGGGCTTCCTTACGGCGTCTGCTTGAACTCCGTGCCGTTGATCACGATACGGCCTCTAATCTCTCCGACTGATGCGCCGTTCTTCGCCGGATTGATCTCCAGGCTCACCTCATCCCCGGCCTTGAACGTATTCTTGGTCCACCCTCTGCCGGTTTGAGTGACGGGATTCCATGCTTCGCATACCCAGTGCGCGACATTGCCACTGGCGTCCTTGGCATCCACCTTCACCAGAACGTGAGGATTGGACCAGACGTATTCCGTCACTGTTCCCGCGACGGTAACCGTTTTCGATGTGTCATAGCTGGCGGCCCCGTGATGTGCGAACAGCGGAACAGCGAAGGCTGCGACACCTGCCATCACAGCGACGATCCCAACCTTGTTTGCCATGAACTCCTCCACGCTTCTGCGGCCAATGATATTCGGTTTTGCGTCGCGCGCTGTATACTCCCGTCCTCTTAGCCATCACGCCACTTCGGACCCGGGAGGTCGGCATCTCCATGCGCCTTCGCACTCTCCTTGTCCTCCCACCTGCGGGCGACGGGACTTTCGGAGACGTCGCGCGTATCCCAGATGACCGCAGGTGAACAGCCCGGCTGATCTCGCGTCGGTGGCCTGCTTGTCACACACAAGGAGGCTTCATGACTTCGAGGGCAATGCGGCGGTTGCGCTGGATCGGCGCGATTCTCATCATCCTGGCGACGCCTGTCGTGGCACGCGCACAGGAAGCAACGGTCACCGGTACGATTACCGATTCGACCGGAGGCGTCCTGCCGGGCGTCACCATCAAGGCGGTCAACCAGCAGTCGGGCAACAGCTTCGAGGCGGTCACCGATGCGCGAGGCGCATATCTCATTGCGGTGCGCATTGGCCTGTACCAGATCACCGCGACGCTGGCGGGGTTCGGCACGGTCATGCGCAGCGTCGAGCTCCAGGTGGGTCAGACCACCGTCGTCAACCTGCGGTTGGCGCCCTCGGCCGTGCAGGAGAGCGTCACGGTCACGGGTGAAGCACCGCTCATCGAGACGGCCACCTCGAGCGTCGCCGCCAACATCGATCCGAGGCAGGTGTCGGAGTTGCCGGTGCTCGGCCGCAACTGGATGTCGCTGGTCCTGCTCGCGCCGGGGAACCGGACCACCGCCCAGGGCGCCCAACCGGTGCAGGATCGACACGCCGGCGATGTCCGGGAGTTCGAGCTGAACATCGACGGCCAGCAGGTGACCTCGGAGTTCGGCACGGGCAACCAGCCCCGCTACAGCAAGGACTCGATCGCCGAGTTCCAGTTCATCTCGAACCGGTTCGACGCGACGCAGGGCCGCTCGTCCGGCGTGCAGGTGAACGCCGTGACGAAATCGGGCACGAACGCGCTGGCCGGCACCTTCGTCGGCAACTTCCGCAACAGCCAGTGGAACAAGCCCGATCCTGTCCTGCACAGAGTGCTGCCGTACAAGGACCAGCAGTACGCATGGACCTTCGGCGGGCCGATTCGGAAGGACAAGATCCACTTCTTCGGCAACTTCGATTACGAGCACCAGCCGCTGACCTCCATCTGGAACACACCGTACCCGGCGTTCAACGTCACGCTCAAGGGCACGCTCAGCACGAAGATGGAAGGCGTTCGTCTGGACTACGAGCTGTCGCCGAAGACGCACCTGATGACCAAGGTGAGCGGCATGAATCTCGCCTCGCCGTTCTCGGCGGCCGACAACAATCATCCGGCGGCGACGACCAACAGCACGGAGGCGTCGAGGGAAGTCGTCACGCAGTTCACGCAGGTGCTTGGCACGCGGGCCGTCAACGTGGTGAAGGGCGGCATGTCCTCGTATGAAATCTTCAATGGAAACCTGACGACGTGGAGCCATCACTGGCAGGCGCCGGACGTCACCATGGGCAGCCCGCGAATCACCCTGAGGGGCTTCTCCATCGCCGGCAACACCAACTATCCGCGGAACAGGATTCAGCGGGTGTGGAGCGCCCGCGACGATTTCTCGATGACATACGAAGCCGGCGGCACGCATGCCCTCAAGGTCGGCGGCGAGATGCTCGACCACCGCGAGACGACCAACAAGTGCGATCGGTGTATGGGGATCATTACCGCGAACGGAGGGCCGATTCCGGATCCGGCGACGCTGCAGGCGATGTTCCCCGACCCCTTCAACGTCGATACGTGGAACGTCGCCGCGCTCTCCCCGATCACGACGCGCTACCAGGTCGGCGTGTCGGGGAACCATTTCAAGGAGTCGTACGTGATCCCGAAGTACGGCGCCTGGGCGCAGGACGACTGGAAGCTGTCGCGGCGGCTGACGCTCAATCTCGGTGTCCGCTACGACTTCGTGTGGAACGGGTTCGCGCAGGACGTGACGCTGCTGCCGTGGCTGACGTCCGGGCGTCCTCAGGACAGGAACAACATTCAGCCGAGACTCGGCTTCGCGTATTCGCTGAATGACCGAACGGTGCTGCGCGGAGGCGCCGGGCGGTACTATGCCGACGTCACGTCACCCAATGTCGAATGGTCGAAGTCGCCGGAAATCATCGCGATCCTGTCGGTTGCCAACGACGGCCGGCCGGACTTCGCGGCCAATCCGTTCAACGGCCCGCTGCCGACCTTCGCCCAGGCGGAGCAGCGGTACTGCTATGTGAACAACAACGCGCCGGGATGCCTGCTCCGGGATGCGAACGAACTCGCTCCGCCTCCCCAGTTTGCGAACGTCGCCAACAGCATCCAGACCTCCATCGGGATGCAGCGGCAGCTCGCGAGCGACATGTCCGTCGAGGCCGACTACGTGTTCACGGGAAGCCGAAACGAGCACCGTGTCCAGGACAACGCGAACATCAGCTTCAACCAGGCGACCGGCCTGCCCAATCCGATCTCCAATCGCGCCCTGCTCCCATATCCCACCTGGGGTGTCGTCAGCATGTATCGGATGGTTGGACGGTCCAACTACAACGGCCTTCAGACCGTGTTCACCAAGCGTCTGAGTCATCGCTGGCAGGGAACTCTCACCTACACGTTGTCCACGCTGAAAGACAGCGATCCGCAACCGGTGAGCGGGCTGACCGAGGTGCCGTTCGCCGTCTTGCGAGTATTCGGGACCGACTACGGACCCGCGGTTTCGGATCAGCGGCATCGCGCGGTGTTCAACGGCATCTGGGACGTCGGGTACGGGTTCCAGTTGAGCGGAATCTATTTCTACGGCTCCGGCGAGCGCGTCGCGACGACGTGCGGGTGCGGCGTCATCAGCGGGCTGACCGGCGCGGCTGGCAGCGACCGGCTGCGGCTGAACGGGACGTTTACCCCGCGCAACGGCTTGGTGGGCCTGTCGGTCCACAGGGTGGATGCGCGGCTCCAGCGGCATTTCAAGCTGACGCCGCGGGCGGGCGCCGACGGGATCGTGGAGGTGTTCAACGCGTTCAACCGCGCGAACTACGGCGGCTACGTCGCCAATGAGGCGAGCCCGCAATACGGACAGCCGATCTCGAGCTCGAATCTGTCCTACGCGCCGCGAAGCGTGCAGCTCGGCTTCCGCTTCACGTTCTAGCGGCTTCGTATCTCCGAGATGCGTTGCCGTCTTCATGCGCGAAGACGGCAATGCATCCGCGTCTACCGCGACGTCCCGAGCGCCGCGATGCGCTGCACACCGCCGGGTCGGTCGCGCGCCGTCCCGAAGTACGCGGGCATCGTACTCTCGTACCACACGGAACAGCGATACCCGCTTCGCCGGAAACTCTCCTCCGCTTCAACGCGGCGCCCTAACAGCCAGAACGCGTGACCCAGGGCCAGGTTGAACTCGCGCGCGCCGATGGCCGGCACGCACTCCGATGCATCCTTCAACGCGGTGACGGTCCGGCACAGTGCGTGCGCCGTCGCGGCGTCGCCGTCGATCACCGCGAACATGGCGGCATCCACATGAATGACGGGCGTTTTGGGGAAGCGCGCGACGAGATCCACCAGCTGCCGCCGCGCCAGCCGCCGGTCGCCCCGATCGAAGACGACACGCGCCCACATGTGTCGCAGGGGTACGAGCGCTTCCTCGGCGAGGTCGGGACGGCGCGCGATGTAGCTCGATATCAGGCCGCGAGCGGCGGTGAGGGCACCTCCGCCTGCGGTCTGGACGGCCTGTCGATGCAGCTGGCTGCAGATGTCGACCACGACTTCGGGAAACACGGCCGTTGCGTCGGCGATCTGCCGCCAGAACGCCAGCGCACCGTCGACGTCGCCCCCGTACGCGCATGCCAGCGACAGGCTGGACAGCCACCGATCGAGGTCGCCGGGCATGCGCGCGACGAGCCCCGGCGCAATCGCAGAGCGGCGGCGGGCGATGTCGTCGGCATCCATCGGCAGCTCCGCGAGCACCCGCGCGCGCAGGATGTTGTAGAAGAGCGCGGAGTCCGGGTTGTGGAGATACGGTTCCGCCGTTTCGTACGCCGAGAGCGCTTCGGCAAAGCGATTCAGCTCCATCAATGCATGGCCGCGTGCCACGAACGCGTTGGCGTCCAGCTGCTCGCCACGCTCGTCGATGAGCGCCGCGAAGTAGCGTTCGACCTCCGTAAACGATCCGCGGCCTGCGCGCGCTTCGGCCATCAGCACGGCGCCGAAGACCACGCGCGGGTAGTAGGAATCCTCGAGCCCGTACAGGACGTCGAGATCGACGAGGATCGACTGGAGCAGCCCGTGCGCCCGCGCGAGTTCATCCTTCCCCAGCGCCTCGACGGCCAGATCGCACTTGTGCAGGATCGCCGTGAAATCGCCGACGTCGTATGGCGATCCGGAGCGGCATCCCTGAAGCTCCCCGGTGAGCCGCTGACGCAGCGGCAGCCTCGGCGAGCCTGGCTGCGGCGGCACGTACGCGATCGACAGCCGCGCGCAGAGCTGCGCGACCACCGATTCGAGGGCATCGAGCGGCGTGGAGGGCAGGACGCTGCCCTTGAAGGCCGCGGCCTGCTGGATCGCGTGCGGCCAGTCGCGGACCGGCGTCGTCGTCGCGATGAGCGGCACGATCGGCAGTTGGCACTCCCGGGCGCGCGACACGGCGTGTTCGACCTCCAGGCGCACGTAGCCGGACGTGAGCGCCGCATCCGTGATCAGGACGACGAACAGATCTGACTGGTCAATCTGCCGCCGGCACGAATCGGGGATCGATGCCCCGGCTTCGATTTCGCCCGACGGAGATTCGAAGATCCACGGATCGATCCCCTGCTGCTGCAGCCGCACCAGGAGCTGCCGCACGAAGTCGCGTCCGCGCGCGTCGTCAGCAACAGAGAAGCTGACGAAGAGATGCGTCACGGCTGCGCGACGGAGCCGCTCGCATTGGTCGGTGTCTGCACGGGCGGCCGCACGGTAACCGTCCGCAGAGACGTCAGGAACGCGCCGAAGCCGGCTGGGTCCTGTTGCTGATAGTGCTTGAACAACGCGCGGTAGTGCATCACGTTGCGGACCGTGCTGTACACGATCGGGTTGACGCCGTCGAGCTGACCGATCCGCAGGCTGAGGGCGCGGCTGTACTCCGGCATCTCCTCGATCGTCAACGCATCGAGTTGCTTTTCGAGCGCCTCGAGCTCATCGTCCAGCGCGTAGAACTGATCAAGCGCCGCCTCGCGCTGTGCGGTTCCGGCCGTCGCATCCAGCACACGTCTGCGGGCCGCCTCGAAGGCCGGCAGCTTGGAGTTGTACCGCTGCCGAATGAGGGCGGCTCTCGCCTTCTCGTCGGCCGTGAGCTTCTTCAGCCTCCACGCGTTCCAGTAGGGCGCGCCCGTGAACGCGAGCCGGCCGTTGCTCGCCGCAAACGTCACCTGCTGGTGCATGTCGCCGACGACGTACGACTGGTACTTGTCGCCGTTCGCCTTGCGCGTGTCCTGCCAGTCGGCCAGCTGATCGAACCTGTCGCGATTATGCTCGACGTCGTGACCAGTCTCGCCCGCCCCGAGAATCAGGCGTCCGTCTTCCCTGAAGAGATCCGCGGCGGTGGGCTCGATGATCAGCATGTCGGCTTGCAGCAACCGCAGACCGACCAGCGTGTTGTCGAGCGCCTTGTGGTAGTTGAAGACGTGCTCGTGGGCCTCGCCGAGACGTTCGTCCTCGGCCTTATTACTGAGATGGCCGAACATCGTGACGGCGGAGCCGTTGTCGTCATTCGCGAACCTCGCCACCGGCACGAGCTGCCAGTCGTAGATCCGCCCTCGGACGACGGTGGTCGCGCCGTCCGTGCCGCGGAGCGAGACGACCAGCCGCTGGCCATCTGGCGCGGAGGCGTCGTAGCGCAAGCCGCTGACGACAAGCCCCTGCTCACCGCGGGCGACGGCGGAGAAGGCGACCCCGCCGACGCTGGTGAAGAACCGAACTCCCGAGGTCACGGGCATGCTCAGCGCCGGCGCCGCGGCTCGCGCGTAGGTCATGCTTCCAAGCTGCAGGAGTCCCTGGGCGGAACCGAACGCCGACAGCAGCGCAAACGCCGCAGCGACGACGAGCGACAAGATAGTCAGACGCGCGCGATCATGACGGGTGAACATACGCAGCCTCCGTTTGCTTCAGTCTTGTGAAGCAGTAACGGCGAGGAGGGCCGGATCTAACAGGCGTATAATCCGCCTCATTTCCGGCATGCGCTCCTGTTTCGGATGCTTCGCCGCCTGTCTGCTGCTGACCGCCTCGGTGTCGGCGCAGTGGATCACCGTCAAGCTGCCGCGGACGCCGAGGACCGCCGACGGCAAGCCGAATCTCACCGCGCCCGCGCCGCGCACCGCCGACGGCAAGCCGGATCTCTCCGGCATCTGGCGGCGCGTCAATCCGACGAAGCATGACAACGAAGACGGCAACTTCAATCTGCTCGACTGGATGCCGGACGGCGCGCAGATCCGGATGAAGCCCGAGGCCGAGGCGCTCTACCTGCATCGGCGCAACGTGCTGAAAGGCGGCGGCCGTCCCTCGCAGGAGTGCCTGCCGCACAGCATCCCCGATTCGATGCTGCCGGGCGTCATGTTCAAGATCGTGCAGGTCCCGGACGAGACGATCATGCTCTTCGAGGAGTTCAACCACTTCCGGCAGATCTTCACCGACGGCCGCGCGCTCCCGGCGGATCCGCAGACCGCGTGGTGGGGCTACTCGATCGGCCGATGGGACGGCAACGCCTTCGTCGTGACGACGACGGGCTTCAACGATCGTTCGTGGCTCGACGACACCGGGCATCCGCACGGCGAGGCGCTGAAGACGACCGAGCGCTTCCGCCGGATCGATTTCGGCCACATGGAAATGCAGGTCACCATCGACGACCCGCAGACCTATCTGGCGCCGTTCACGGCAACCGTGCGTTTCGACCTGCAGCCCGACACCGAGCTGCTCGAGAACATCTGCGAGAACGAGAGAGATTCCGAGCACATCGTCCTGGGCAAATAGCATGAGAATCCTCGCGACGCTCATCGTGGCGATGGTCCTGGGCGCGGCGCCGGCGCGCGCGCATCATTCGTTTGCGGCCGAGTTCGACTCGAAGAAACCCGTGACGCTCACCGGGTCGGTCACCAAGGTCGAGTGGCTGAATCCGCACGTGCGCTTCTATGCGGACGTGAAAGACCAGGATGGCGCCGTGCACAACTGGGAATTCGAGCTTGGCAGCGGCACCAGCCTGGTGCGTCAGGGGTGGACCCGGACGTCGCTGAAGCCGGCGGACATCATCAAAGTCGAGGGATTTCTCGCGAGGGACGGCTCCCGGCTGGTCAACGCGGTCAGCGTGAGCACGGCGGACGGGAAAAAGCTGTTTGCCGGTTCGTCGTTTGAAGGAGCGCCGAAACAGTAGATAATCTGCGGACCTGAAGGAGGGCGCCGTGTATAGAAGCGTCATCATTCTCACCCTCGGCTGCTGGGCATTTCTCGCCGTGGGCGCGCTCGGACAACAACAGCCGGCCGCTCCCGCACGGCCGTCGCTCGACTATGAGTACTTCAAGACGAAGGTCGAGCCGATCTTTCTCAAGAAGCGGCCGGGGCATGCACGCTGTATCTCCTGCCATGGCCAGGGCACGCCGATGCGCCTGCAGCCGCTCGATCCGGGCGCGACGACGTGGACCGACGAAGAGTCACGGATGAACTTCGACGCCGTGCGGCGCGTGGCGGCCGTGCCTGGCAACGTGAAGAGCAAGCTGCTCGTGCATCCGCTGGCCGAAGACGCGGGCGGCGACTTCTTCCACAACGGCGGCAAGCACTTCGCGTCGCAGCTCGGCACGCTGTGCCTCAGTGCCGCGGGCGAGGGGACCAACAAGAAGGTCCGGATCCTCCAGACCAACAGCGCCGGCGACAACGTGCACGTGATCGATCCGGCGACCAACAAAGTGGTCGGCGTGATCGAGGGCATCGAGGTCAATCACGGCGTCGGCGGCTCGCCCGACGGCAGCCGCATCTACATCAGCGACGAAGCCATGAGCACGCTCGACGTCGTCGATGCGAAAACGCTCAAGGTGACCAAGCGCATCCCATTGAGCGGGCATCCGAACAACATCGCCGTCGGCAAGGACGGCCGCCGCGTGTATGTCGCCATCATCCAGGAGCCGGGCGGCGTCGATGTGATCGACACGGCGACGCTGACGCGGGTCAAGACGGTCCCGACCAAAGGCAGCATCCACAACCCGTACGTGACCCCCGACGGCAAGTACGTCGTCGCGGGATCGATCGTCGGCAAGACCGTCAACGTGATCGACACGCAGACGGAGGAGCCCGCGTGGTACCTGCAGGAGGATCTCGGTGTGCGGCCGATGGCGTTCGCCAGCAACCCCGATGGCTCGACGAAATGGATTTTCGTCCAGATGAGCGGCCTCAACGGGTTTGCGGTGGTGGACTTCGCGACGCATAAGGAAGTCCAGCGCATCAAGAATCCGCCGCTGCCGGCGGGGAAGAAGGAGGTGCCCGAGGGCTCCGACCCGTCGCACGGCATGGCGGTCACCTCCGACGGCAAGACGCTCGTCGTCTGTGACGCCCGACGGCAAGACCGCGTACGTCGCCAACCCGGTGACCAACGACGTCTCCGTCGTGGACGTGAAGTCGATGAAGGAGATCGCGAAGATCCCGGTCGGCTTCGTGCCGAAGCGCAACACCACGGCCCTCCTGCAGTAGGCATATGCGGATTGGTGGATTGCGAACGCTGCTGATTGCGGCGTTCGCAATTCTCATCGCCGCGTGCCGCGCCACACCACCGCCCGCGGACGTCACCGTCTTCGAAGGCGCTCGGCTCATCACGGGTGACGGCAGCGCCCCCATAGACGACTCCGCATTCATCGTTCAGAAGGATCGGTTCACGTGGGCCGGCCGCCGCGCCGACCTGCAGGCGCCGGCCGGCGCGACGCGTGTCGATCTCCGTGGCAAGACCGTCATGCCGACGATGGTCGATCTCCACGGGCACATCGGGTTCCAGAACATCGCCGCAGGAACGATGTCGAAAGAGAGCTACACGCGCGAGAACCTGATCGATCACCTGCAGCTGCTCGCCTTCAACGGCGTCGGCGCCGTCATCGGCGTCGGCGATCTGATCAGCCGATCGGATCTGCACGGCGGGCGCACGAACTGGGGCGACGTGCCGCTGCGCGTGCGAGATGAAGTCGTTCCAGGCGCGGCGCTCTTCCGCACCGCGGGGCCGGGCATCGCGTGGCCCGGATCGGGCGCGCAGGGCGATCCGTCGCGCGTCGACGTCTCGTATCCGATCACCACACCCGATGAAGCGCGCGCGGCGGTGCGCGACTACGCCGCCATGAAGCCGGCGTTCATCAAGATCTGGGTGGACGATCGCGGCGGCACCAAGAAGACGCTCACGCCGGAGCTCTATCGCGCGGTCGCGGACGAGGCGCACAAGCTCAATCTCCCGGTCGGCGTGCACAACGTCACGCTCGCGAATGCCAAGGAGCTGATGCGCGCCGGCGTCGAAGGGTGGCTGCACGTGCCGGTGCGCGGCGGAGAGGCGGCGGACCAGGAGCTCATCGCCATCGTCAAGGATCGCATCGCGCGCAACGATCATCCGCAGATGTGGATGACGCCGTCGCTCATCACGCAGTGGATGAACACGCAGGGCGGCGGCACGCGGCCCGAGTGGCTGGACGATCCGCTGCTGCAGGCGGCGTATTCACAGGCCGACATCGAGCAGCACTGGGGCGAGCCGTTGAAGAAGATGACGGCGCAGGACGTCGCCCGCGCGCGGCAGTCGTTCGAGGAGGACGCCCGCAACGCGATGCTGCTGCGCGCGGCCGGGATGACGATCGTCAACGGCACCGACACCGGACAGACGCGGTTCTGGGTCGGGTATTTCAATCATCTCGATCTCGAGAGCCTGGTCGCGATGGGGATGACGCCGATGGAGGCGATTGTCGCCGCGACGCGCGACTCCGCTGCGGTTGCCCGGATCAATACGGGGCTGGTCGCGGCGGGCAGGAACGCGGACTTCATCGTGCTCGATGCCAATCCGCTCGAGAAGATCTCCAACACCCGCAAGATCGACAAGGTCTATCTCCGCGGCGCGGAGGTCGATCGCGCGGCGCTGCGAGCCCGATGGCTCGCGCGCCGCAAAACCACATAGTCCCCCTCAAACGCGTGAATCACGGTTGGCACGCGGGAACGCCAGCGTCGCGGCAGGACTGAAAATCGAACGTTGCCACACTGAAGTCGGACTCAACAGCGCAATTTCCGAGACACTCCGTGATCGTCCATGTGGCGCCACGCTCAGCACCGGCTTCGATGTGCGTGTTGCACAGCACGATGCGTTTTCCATGTGCTGCCGTATCCGGATCCGAAGTGAGGAATGACGACACACGGCGTCCAGCCCCATCGAACATGTCGACGACATAGTGCGTGATTGGCGGGTGTCCTGCCGGTGGGTCCCAACTCAGGTCGAGCACGAGGCCGTAGCCATGGGCAGAGTCGAAGGCACAACCGCTCGCCGGATCGTTCTGGCGGACCGTCGTGTTCACCGGTGCGCGGGGCGTCGGCGCGGCCAGCAGTTCCCACGCAACAGACTT
>QHWQ01000367.1 GCA_003222635.1 Acidobacteriota bacterium
GTACGCGAAGGCGGTCCAGTACAGCACGAGCGTCGACTGCAGGAGGCTGCCGAGCAGCGGCTCCATCCACGACAGCAGGACACCAGTCAGCAGGTCCAGCGTTTTGGTCTGGACGAGCACCTCTCCCATGCTCACCGCCGCCGCGACAAAGAATACGGGCAGATAGTTCATCCGCTTCATGTCCTCGACGGAGAGGACGCCGATGCCAGGCAGCACGGCGGCCAGGCCGACGCAGAGGCCGATGATCGACGGTGAGATGTGGTGGATGAAGTCGGTCATCCAGAGCCCGATCGCCAGCTCGATGAGCAGCGCTGCCCGCGTGCTCTCGGGCGTCCAGCCGCCGATCTGCCGGATTTCGCGCTCGAGGTACGCCGCCTCGTCGCGCGTCAGCGACGGCTTTTCCGGCGGATAGAGCCAGAGCGTCAGCCGCCACGCCGCGAGAATCGTGATGATGTCGCACGGGAGATACGCGAGAAACCACTGGCTCCAGAGCACCTCGACGCCGCCGACGCGTTCGATGGCGCCGCGCGCCGTAATCGAGGCCGCGCCCGCGATGATCATCTTGTCGAAGATGCTGGCGGTATATGTGAGGATGAGGAACATCGCGCGGCCGACGTTGCTGCCGGGGCCGAGGCCGAAGGCTTCCACGAGACCGAGGGCGACCGCCGACATCACCACCACACGTGCGATGCCCGACGGGATCACGAACGTCAGCAGGAAGTCGGTGACGATGAGGCCGAGCAGGAGGCGCGGGTAGGTCCTGCCGACGCGCTGCATCACGAAGAAGGCGATTCTGCGCGCGAGACCGGTCTTCGACGCCATCGTGCCGAAGAGGGCAGCGCCAAAGAGGAACCAGGGCGTATCGGTCGCAAAACCGCTGAAGGCGGCGCGTACGTCCAGCTCGACCGGCGCGAACCAGATGAGGAGCGGCACGGCCACGCACGCCGCGCGGCCGACGTTGACGCTCAGCGATCCCGGGGCGCCACGCTCCTCGGGAACGGCGGCGGGGGCCGCAACGACCGTGCCCAGCGGATGATCCGTCGTGTGCATGCGCCGCCGAGGATATCAAACGCCGGGGATCTGAGACAGAATGTGGGCCCCATGGCTACAGCCACCGCGCACGTTCCCGTCCACACGCCTGGAGAGACCGCCCGCGCGGACATGCGCCGCCGCATCAGGGCAATCTTCGTTGGTTCGATCGGCAACCTCGTCGAGTGGTACGACTTCTACGCCTACGCGGCCTTCGCCCTGTACTTCGCGGGCTCGTTCTTCCCGGGCACCGATCCGGTCGTCCAGCAGCTCAACGCGGCCGTGCTCTTCGCTGTCGGCTTCATCGTCCGGCCGATCGGCGGCTGGCTGTTCGGACGCATGGCGGACCACTACGGCCGCCGCCGCGCGCTGATGCTGTCCGTGCTGCTCATGTGCTTCGGTTCGCTGCTCATCGCGGTGACGCCAACCTACGCGTCCATCGGGATGATGGCGCCGGCGATGCTCGGCTTCGCACGCATCGTCCAGGGCCTGAGCCTCGGAGGCGAGTACGGCGCGAGCGCGACGTACCTGAGCGAAGTCGCCGGCGAGAAGCATCGCGGGTTCTATTCGAGCTTTCAGTACGTGACGCTGATCGGCGGACAGCTGTGCGCCATCCTCGTGCTCCTGCTCCTGCAGCAGGTGTTTCTCACGCCCGCGCAGCTGCGCGCGTGGGGCTGGCGCATCCCGTTCGCCGTCGGCGCGCTGCTGGCGCTGACCGCGCTCGCCATGCGGCGCAACCTGCACGAGACCGAGGAGTTCGTCGCGGCGAAGTCGACGACGACGACGAAGCCTTCGCTGCGCGTGCTGATGCAATACCCGCGCGAGGTGCTGCTCGTCGTCGGCCTGACGATGGGCGGGACGACGGCCTTCTACACCTACACGACCTACATGCAGAAGTTCCTCAAGCTGTCGGTCGGCCTCACCGACATGCAGACGACGATCGTCACGGGTGGATCGCTGCTCTTCGCGCTCGCCCTGCAGCCGACCTACGGCGCGCTGTCGGACCGCATTGGGCGCAAGCCGCTGCTGATCTGGTTCGGCGTGATGGGGACGCTGCTCACCATTCCGCTGCTCGACGCGCTGCAGGTCACCAAGAGCGGACTGATCGCGTTTGTGCTGATTTGCGGCGCGTGGCTCATCGTCGCGGGCTACACGTCGATCAACGCGGTCGTGAAGGCCGAGCTGTTTCCAACGCACATTCGCGCGATGGGCGTCGCGCTCCCGTATGCCGTCACCGTGTCCATCTTCGGAGGCACGGCGGAATCGATCGCGCTCTGGTTCAAGTCCATCGGCCACGAGCGCTGGTTCTACTACTACCTGACCGCAGTCATTGCCGTGTCGCTCCTTGTGTACGTGGGCATGCGCGACACCAAGCGCCACTCGACCATCCGCCGGTAATCACGAGAGGGGGCAGACCGTTCGGTATGGAGCGCGGTAACAAGATCGCGGCCAGCGCGAGGCGCGACCGCATGTCGGTCCGGAGCGCTGATTTGTCGACCAAATCTGCTGGTCTTTGGCGTCGCGTACGTGCGCGCCGCACGCGAAAAGGCTCCTCACCGCGCCGTCGGACCGTCGGCTCGTCCGCGGGACGCGGCGCGGGCGCGATCTCGTGACGGCTCGACATCGCTGTCGGATTGCCCCGGATGGAGTCCCAGATTTGTCGGGCGAGACGATCGACGCGGAAAATCACGATGACTTTTTCTCAGGAATTCTCGTGCGCCCCGCGGCACACCGTTTGTAACGCGGGCAGCGCCGTGTGTTCGCGCTTCACCGCATCGCTGCTCATCGTGCTCGTGATGCTCCCGTTTACGGAGCCCTTCTCGAGCTGTGATCTGTCGATGCTGCGCTTCGTGAGGTCGCCGATGTGGGTACATGTGTGACGGTTTGAGCTTCGTCGTGCCGTGCGGGTCTCCAGTCCCCGCACGGCACACGCGAGAGGGTCTCCAGCCCGCCTCGCGATGACGGAGAGGCCAGGAGCAATCCTGGCCTTTTTATTCAGTATCCTATTCGCCTGACCCACTCGCTTCAGGTCATTCTCCTGCTGATGCTCGTCGTCGCCGCGGCCAAGACCGCCGGCGCGCTCGCCAACCGGCTGCATCAGCCATCGGTGTTCGGCGAGATCCTCGCGGGGTTGATCCTCGGTCCCACGGTGCTCGACGTTCTCGCCTGGCCCGTATTCCTGCCGCCGCCCGGCGCGCCCGGGGCGCCGCTGCTCGATCTCGTCCGCGACCTCGCGCAGGTCGGTGTGCTGCTGCTGATGTTCGTCGCGGGGCTCGAAACCGATGTGGCGATGATGCGGCACGTCGGCAAGGTGGCGTTCTGGTCGGCGTTCGGCGGCGTGGTGGTGCCGCTGGTGGTTGGCACCGCGGTCGCGCTCGCGTTCGGGCTGCCGCTCTATTGGCAAGCGGTATTCATCGGCGCGATGCTGACCGCGACAAGCGTCACCATCTCGGCGCAGACGCTGCTCGAAATCGGCGCGCTTCGCTCGCGTGAAGGCTCCACGATTCTCGCCGCGGCGGTCATCGACGACGTGATGGGGATCATCGTCCTGTCGCTCGTCGTGGCGTTCGCGAGGGCATCGACGGCGGGAATCGACTGGAGGGTGCTCGCCACAGTCACGCTGCGTGTCTCGATTTATTTCACGATTGCGATTCTGGCGCGGAGGTGGCTGACGGCGGCGCTGCGATGGGCGTCGTCGCTCGGCGTCAGCCAGGCGGTTCTCTCGGCGGCGGTCGTCCTCATGTTCGCCTACGCGTGGGGCGCGGAGTACATCGGCGGGGTCGCGGCGATTACCGGTGCGTACGTCGCCGGCGTCCTCATCGCGCAGACGGAATTCAAGACGATCATCGATGCGGGCATTCACCCGTTGACCTATTCGATCTTCGTGCCGCTGTTCTTCATCAGCATCGGGCTCCAGGCCAACGCACGCGAGCTGGGGGCGCGTGCTGCCTTCACGATTGCACTGATCGGCGTGGCCATCGTCGCCAAGGCTGTCGGCTGTGCGTCGCTCGCCTGGCTGTCCGGGTTTTCGCCGGCGCCGGCGATCCGCGTGGGGGTCGGCATGATCCCGCGCGGGGAGGTCGAGCTCATCATCGCCGGTTATGCGCTGGCGAGCGGCATCATCGGCCGCGACATCTTCTCTGCGGCAGTCGTCATGGTGCTGGTGACCACGATCGTTGCCCCTCCGCTCGTTCGCCTCGCGTTCCCGCGCCACGCCTTCGTGCTCGGCACGGTTGACGAAACGCTCATCGGACCGCCGGACGTTCGCGACCCGCGTCGTCATCAGGCCCAGGCTTCGAGACACTCGCCGCACAGCCGGTAGGCTCTGCGACCCGTTCGCCGAGCGTCTTCCCACCCGACGTCACCGAATGGCTTCAAGAACGTCGCGATGCTCGCATGAAAGCTTCATAAAAGTCGTGATGTGATCCGCCGCGCGTTTCTCGCGCCGGAGCGGATTCCCGTCAAAACCGGCGTGTTTCAACGAAGCCGGGTCCACGGTTGCCGTGGCGTTGATCTTGCTCCCGTGCGCCACCACAAGCCTCGACGCTCTTCATTTCAGTTCGCGCGTTCACGCGCGGCGCAACAAGACGGCATCGGACTGGAGACGTCGGTCGATGTGTGCGTTCACTCGATTCATACGCAGGGGGAAGCGATGGCAATCGCGGGAGTACTCGTTACGTTCGCTGGATTTCTGCTCGCTGCCGGCAGCGTCGGCATTGCGGCGGCAAACGGCGTGCGGCTCGTGATCGTGCTGGTGGGTATCGCGCTGTGTCTCGGCGGGATCTTCGGACTCATCAACCCCGCCTACCAGAAGAACGCCCTGTGGAAGCGGTAAGGGGGAGATGATGAGACGAATCCTCATAGCGTTTGCAGCGACGTGGCTGCTTGCGGCCGGCCTCGCGCGGGCGCAGGCGCCCGCACCCGCACCCGAGCCGGCAGCGCCGCCCGCCGCTCCCGCAGCTGCGGCTCCCGCCCCCGTACCCATCACTGATGCAGACATCAAGAGCGTCAGCGGGCCCTCGGCGGACGACAAGGTGAAGGGCGATCCGGCCGGCACCATCACGGGCACGGTCAACGACATTCCCGTGGGCGATGCGAAGAAAGGACTGACGGTCGCCGACGTGGTAAACACCGTCGGACAGAACGTCATCGCGTCGAACTTCATCTGGACGCTCGTCACCGGCTTCCTCGTCATGTTCATGCAGGCACCGAACACTAACCTTGGCGGCCTCGCGCCGCTGAATCACGAGGTCGCCATCAGTTTGTTCGGCAAGAACTGGGGGCTGTTCGGCACGCAGGGGATGATGCTCGCGGGCGCCACCTATGACGTCGGCGTCATGGTGATGTTCCTCTTCCAGATGGTGTTCATGGATACGGCGCTCACCATCGTCACCGGAACCGCAGCGGAGCGGTGGCGATACTCCGCGTTCATCATCTCGTCGTTCTTCATGGGCGCCTTTACGTATCCGATCTACGGCAACTGGGCGTGGGGCGGCGGATGGCTTGCGACGCTCGGTGCGAGCTACGGCCTCGGCCACGGCTACTGCGACTTCGCCGGTTCGGGCGTGGTGCACGCGGTCGGCGGCGTGACCGCGCTCGCGATGGCGATCCTCATCGGCCCGCGCATCGGCAAGTACACGCGCGAGGGAAAGCCGAACGCGATTCCGGGGCACGACATCGTCCTCGTGCTGCTCGGCTGCTTCATCCTGGCG
>QHWQ01000103.1:0-12850 GCA_003222635.1 Acidobacteriota bacterium
GGCGTAGCTCATTTTCCGATCCTGACACGTCCTCAAGAATATCGACAACTTTGTCGGGCTGGCTTCGCGGGCCTTCCTCCTTGACGACACGACCGCGAAATAACCAATACGACGGTTCATCAGCAATTCGCACGGGAATCGTAAGCTGCTCGCGCAGTTCATCGTCACTGATTGACACGTTCCGAAGCTGAAATTGTCCGTCCTGGGCATTCCAGCGCCTGACGGCGAACCGCGGCACGCCATCCTCATCTCGAAAGTCCTCCAGTAGCTTCAGCTCAGGTCCCTTCATTCCAAGACCTCGACGGATTGTGTCCGGCTAACGCCCGCGTTCATCAGTCGGCCCCTCGTGATCGCACCCGCGGCCGACTGGTGCAACGCGATGTTAGCCTGTCGCCTTCTGCCGTTCGAGTTCTTCGAGAGAACGGCCGTTGCTTGGCAGCCTTCGCGAGGCTTCGTCAAGCGCATCCGGGTGTGGAGGGGGCGAACCGAGCCAGTCAAAAGAGAAAACTCGCGCCTGGGCGCTCGGAACATGCTGGGCCCCGATGAACCCAGAGCCAGGCGTTCCGTCGATGTCGCTCACGACGAGCACCGTCAGAGGCGGCAGATCGCGCAGGATACACAGCGACTGAATTGGCTCCAGAAGCTGACCGAGGCCCTGCCTAGGCACCCCAATCAGTCGACCGACCTGATCGTACGTCAACGTTTGACGCTTGGCAGCGGAGAGCGCGAGGAGCGGCCAGATCTGTGCGGCGCGTTCGCTCTTGGTCACTGAGCTACCCTTCGTTGAGGGACTGTTGGCATTGTATCCAGCGGCGAAACTCCCTTTGGGATCTACTTGAACTCCTTGGGATAGGCCAAGCGGTTGAACTGGTCTGCTACCGTGTCCCATCGCAGACGCTTGCGGTTCTTTCGCTTTGCTCCCCACCAAAATATGGACCCGCGTCCGATCTGCAAGTCTCCAAGTTTTTCGCCACGTCTGAACACCTGGAGACGAACACTGCTTCCCGCGCGCACCAATTCAACGTTGTGGAGGGTGGCTTCGACCTTGAATCGCTGCGCGACCTTTCGCTTCTTCGCCATATCCAGACTCGCCTTCGATCAGGCTAACGGACTGGCGCTCAGTCGCGAGCCGCACGCCGACGGCGCTTCGCTTTGCCCGTGCGCTGAGTGCGGCTCGTCGGCTGCAGCGCCCTGTTAGGCAGCCCGCCCGTATTCCGTACGGCTCGTGTGGTATTGAGTACGCCCTTCAGCGCTTCGTTCACCGCCCGCTCCGTTGGAAACGCGTCGGCGACTTCAGGCTGGATTAGAACGATGTTCGTCGCTTCCCGTGCTCGACCTGCGTACTTGCCGCGGACGCCGCCCTTCATGGACGCAAAGTCGTATTCCGGGCGCATCTCGTCAGATGGGGTTGGATTTGTCTTCTTCATAGAATTTTCGTTCGCGCCGTGTGGCGGTTCTGGCGCTGATGATTCGAATGATATTCGCGGCTTCGGTGTGTGACACCACGAGGATTCGGCCCAGTGCAGACATCCCGATCATGAGGAATCGCCGCTCGCCCGTCGAATGTCCTGCGTCCGGAAACGTCGTCGACAAAGTGTCGTCGAATACCGTCGCCGCTTCGCGGAAATCGACGCCGTGCTTCTTGAGATTCTCCTCGGTTTTCTTCGGATCCCAAGTGAACGTCACCGAATCAGTGTACGCGCTGTTCGAATGCTGCGCCCAGGCGGCAACGCCTGCGGATCACCCGCGGCGGCCGCTTACGATCGTTTCGAATCGTTGTCTTGGCACCCGACCGCCGTCGGGTGCAGTGATGGAATGGACTCCTCCTGCCGATGCGGCATCATCGTGCCAGGTAGAAGCGGCCTTTCAGAGGCCACGGTCAGGAGGAATCCAAATGGAGCATACGACCATCGCCGTCGATCTCGCAAAGTCAGTCTTTCAGGTAGCGGTCTCGCACAGAGCTGGTCGGGTGGATGCCGAGCGACGCCTGTCGCGCGATCGATTCCTTGCGTACTTGGCACAACAGCCGCCAGCCACTGTACTGCTCGAAGCGTGCGGCTCGTCGCACCATTGGGCGCGCCAGCTCGAACAGTTCGGCCACGTCGTCCGGCTGTTGCCGGCGCACGACGTCCATCGATACGTGCGCCGCAACAAGACCGATCGCACCGACGCGAAAGCCCTGCTCGAAGCGGCGCGCAATGAGGAGATTCACCCGGTGCCGGTCAAGACGGTCGAGCACCAAGCGATTACGTCGTTGCATCGGCTCCGTTCCACGTGGGTCGCGACCCGCACCGCGCGCCTGAACACCCTACGAGGGCTGCTTCGCGAGTTCGGCATCTTCATTCCGGTCGGTGCCCAACACGTCGTGCCGCGCGTGCGCGAACTGCTGGGCGACCCGACTGGCGCCCTGCCCGTGGCCGTGCGAAGCACCCTGGCCAACGCGTGTGCCGAGATCGACGTCCTCGAGACGAATAGGCGGGACGTCGAACGGCAGCTCGCCGCGATCGCCCGCCAACTTCCGGACGTCGCGCTGTTGCAGACCGTGCCCGGTGTCGGCCTGATGACGGCGACCGCGCTCATCGCCTTCGTCGGGGACATTGGCCGGTTTGGCTCAGGCCGGCACTTCGCGAGTTTCCTCGGCCTGACGCCCAAGGAGGATGCCAGCGCTTCACGCCGGCGGCTCGGCGCCATCAGCAAGCAAGGCGACGTCTACCTCCGCATGCTGCTGATTCATGGCGCCCGATCGGTGCTGTGGCACGCGAAGTCGTGTGCGCACCCGAGTGGCTTCCAGACGTGGGCGCGGTGCATCGAACAACGACGGGGCCACAATGTGGCTGCGGTGGCCGTGGCGAACAAGCTCGCGCGGATCGTGTGGGCGGTGTGGACCCAGCAGCGGCCCTTCGCCGCGAACCATCGACACGCGGAGACGACGAGCGTCTCGAGTAACTGATTTCACCGGAGGAACTGCACCGAGCTCACGAGACGATGGCGCACCGGTCGGACCGGCGCGGGGAAGCGCCGATAACAGCGCTGGCCCTCGAGGCCGTTGAACAGCGATTGGCTCCCCGCGCGCGGATTTCCATGATGGCCCGGAGCCGACAGGCTCTCCGGTAGAGGCCGAAGATACGTCTGCAGTCTGACCACCGTGCTCCCGATCGTGACGCTCATGCAGAGCCACGGCGCTCCGCCCGCGTCAAGGCCACGCCGCCGTCGGCGGTGCGCTTCGCGCAGCCTTGACCCGTGCTCACGCCGCGGCCTGAATACAACTATGCGACGAAGGCACGCCTTCGTCGCTGTCTCAACGGGAGGGCTTTACCGAACGTTTCACTCGCCGCTTTTTCTTGACGGAGGAGCCCAGATACCGCTGTTAGGTGGTTGCTCAGATCTTCAAAGACTGCTCTTGGCGCCGACGAAGCAAAGCCAACGCCAGGAGACCGAACGCTGATAGCCAGAGATAGTAACCTACGCCGAGATGATGTCGGCGGCGGTCCGACAATGCCAGTGCATTGACGCACGTGGCTATCGTCATCGCCAGGGAGGCCAACGTGACGCTCTTCGGGCGGCGCGCGCGAATCACGGGAATTGGCGACAACAGCATCAGTACGTTCGTCAACCCCCAAAGCGCGACAATCATCACATCGAGAGCAGGATGCGACAGGACCACGAGCAGTGCCACGTACGCGACCTCGGCAGCTTTCCATCCAGGCTCGAGCTGATTACTGGTACCGAGCTCCGCCGCAGGCAGGAAGAACGACAGGACGTACAAAACCCACGCAACCGCCGCAATCCAAACGCCTGAAGGTGTTGTCACGATGAGACGAGCGGCGTCATGGGCAGTCCCCCTCACGACGACGTGCCATCGTCGTCTGAGGCAAATCAATGTCGAAGATGAAACGGCTGGCGATGGACGACCGTGTCCCGACGGTCAAGCGCCGGTCCACTGCGGCTTCCGCTTGTTGAGGAACGCGTCGACCCCTTCCTTGAAGTCGGCACTCATGTAGCACATCTCGATCAGGTCGGCGTCGCCCTGCTCGGGGTTGCGCGCTTCCATCAGGCGTTTCGTCATCTCCTTGGTCGCGCGGATCGTCAGCGGCGCGTTGGCGGCAATCTGCCGCGCCATCTCCATCACCTCTGACTCGATCGACTCCTTCGGCACGACGCGGTTGATGAGCCCCATCGCCTGCGCCTCGCTAGCGGAGAAGAGGCGGCCCGTGAAAATCATTTCCTTCGCCCGGGCGGGACCAATCAGGTTGACGATGCGCGCGAAGGTGCCAGACGAGGCAACGTTGCCGAGCGTGCGCGCGATCGGAATGCCGATTTGCGAATCGATGGTTGCGACGCTCAGGTCGCACGTGGCGACGATGCCGCAGCCGGCGCCGGTAGCGAACCCCTCGACCTGCGTGATCGTCGGCCTGGTCACGCTCGCCAGCCGCCCGAGCACGACGCTGATCTTCTTCTCGTAATCGATCGCATCCTGCGGCGTCCGGAAGCTCCGGAACTGCGAGATGTCCGTGCCCGAGACGAACGCCTTGCCGCCCGCGCCCTTCAGGATGAAGACGCGCACCTGCGGATGGCGATCGACCTCCTCGCACGCCGCCAGCAGCGCGTCGTACATCGCCCACGTCATCGCGTTGCGCGCCTCGGGGCGGTTGAACGTCAGCACGGCAAATGGCGGATCGATCTGGAAGATGGTTTCGGACAAGTCCCCTCCAGGAGAAAAGGAATTCAACCACGAAGAACGCGAAGGCCGCGAAGGATATTATTGAAAACCAATGGATCAGACGAAGAGCGGCGCGCTCGCGGGGCTGCGCGTCATCGACCTCACGCAGGTGATGGCCGGGCCCTTCTGCACGATGCTGCTCGCCGACCTCGGCGCCGACGTGATCAAGATCGAGCCGCCCAACGGCGATTCGACGCGGACGATGCCCGGCGCGGTCGGCACCGACAGCCCCAGCTTCAACGCCGTCAACCGCGGCAAGCGGAGCGTCGTCCTCGATCTCAAGACCGCCGCGGGCGTCGATGCGGTGAAGGCGCTCGTGCGCACGGCGGACATCGTTGTCGAGAACTACCGGCCTGGTACGCTCGAGAAGCTTGGACTCGGCTATGCGGCGCTCTCAGCGATCAACCCGCGGCTGATCTACGCATCGATCTCGGGCTACGGGCAGACCGGTCCGGACAGGAACAAAGGCGGCTTCGATCTGGTCGCGCAGGGCGTCTCCGGGATCATGTCGGTGACGGGTGAGCCTGATGGCGCGCCGGTGAAGTCAGGCATCCCGCTCACGGATCTCGGCGCCGGGATGTTCGCGACGATCGGCATCCTCGCGGCGCTCGAGCATCGCCACAAGACAGGACAGGGCCAGCAGGTCGACACCTCGCTCCTCGATGCAGGCGTCGGCCTCTCGGTGTGGGAATCGACGCAGTACTTCTCGGGCCGCGGGATCCCGGAGCGGCTCGGCTCCGCGCACCGCATGAGCGCCCCGTATCAGGCGTTCCGATGCGCGGACGGCTACATCACGATCGGCGGCGCCAACGATCGCAGCTTTCACCGCATCTGCGAGGTGCTCGGGCATCCGGAGTGGAAGGAGATGCCGGAGTTTCTGACGGACGGCATGCGCATCAGGAACCGCGAGGACCTGGCGGCGCGCATCGAGGCGATTACGACGACGCAGCCGCGAGCGCACTGGCTCCAGCTGTTCGACGCGAACAACATCCCGTGCGGGCCGATCAACGACTACGCGCAGGTGTTCCAGGATCCGCAGGTCATCGCGCGCGAGCTCGTCGTCGACGTCACGCATCCCACGCTGGGCGCGATCAAGGCGCTCGGCTCGCCGATCAAAATGAGCGCGACGCCGCCTGACGTGAGGCGCCGCGCGCCGCTGCTCGGAGAACATACCGAAGAAGTCCTGTCACGGTCCAAAGACCGTGCAGAGACGCCCTGACGTTCATCCCTCCCTGTTCGATTGCCGTCAGCCGGGCGTTTGAGAGTTATGAACGCCCGGACATGTAACTGCGGTCCTTTGCCGCTGTTTGTCGTGTGGCAAAAGCAGGAGGGCCAATGATCATTTCGATGCAGGGCAATTGGACTGTCCGGGTGAAGGCGAAGAGCGCCGCTTTCCCGCAGCGGTTCATCATCAGCGGGGCGACCACCGGCAATGGAACGCACGCCGGCACCGTCGGTACTACGGTTGCGGTGACTGGCGCGCAGTGGACCATCGCCATCCAGAACGATCCCGGTACCGGCTTCCAGCTGTCGGACACGAAGATTACTTTTCCGCAGCACGTCGGCGGCAATTACCAGTTCGATATCCAGTCCAATGATGCGGGCGCAGACCAGGACTTCAACGACCTGGTGCTCACGTGCTCCACTCCCGCGACGATCAACGACTTCATCGTCTACGGCAACGTCACGACCTACAGCGGGCGATGCATCTTCAATCCGTGCCGGCGCGGTCCGTTCGTCATCGAGACGGGCGCGGCGCTGCGGGACGCGCTGAAGAACCCGAAGCTGCGCGAGATCATCACGCAGCTCTATCCGGAGCGCGTCGGGCCGATCGACCCGAATCCGCCCGACCCGCCGTACTTCAAGCCCATCGTCCTCGATCTCTTCAACGAAGCGTCGCGCCCGCAGACGGTGAACGTCTTCCAGCGCGTCGACACGCGCACCGCGGAGACGCGCGGCGCCAAGGCATCCAAAGATGCCGCGGGGGCGCAGCCTGCACTTGCCGCCGCCAACTTCACCCTCGCGCAGTCGACGCAGCGAAGCGCGCAACTGCAGCAGAGCGCAACGGCGCTTTCCACCAACATCGATCTCGCCAAGGCGATTGACAGCGTGTTCTTCCCGTGCGACGTCGATGGCGCGGCGAACGTCACGCTGTCGTTCGACGAATACGACCGGACGGCCTCGGAATTGTCGGGAGGCGCGTACACGGGCACCGGCCCGCGACGGGCGCTCGGCGACGCCATCACCGACATGAACGGGAACTACATCTTCCGGTTCACGTTCGACCTGACGCTGCCCGGTCTCGAAGACGCGTCGGACATCGCGGCGGGCGAAGACGTCAACGTGATCGTCTATCCGGACGTCATCGTGAAGCTGCTCGGCTTCTCGCCGTACACGGTGCTGTACGAGAGCGCGCCGTACTACAACATCCCGAATCTGAAGCGCATCGACCTCTGCCTGCCGAAATCCACCGTGCAGCAGGGTTCGGTCTGTTTCAACGGGAGCCTCGTCGGAAGCCTTGGCAACGTTTTCCTCGGTGGCAACCAGAATTCCTCGGCGTCGACGGCGGCGGTCGCGCTGCGCCGCTACGGCAACGGCAACTTCCTCGAGGCCAACGGCAAGATCAGCGTCGGCAGCGCGCTGGCGCTCTTCAACGTCGAGTGCGCCGCGTGGACCGGGGCGATCGACATGAAGGGGTGCCTCTACGACGCGGCGAAGACCGCGGCGCAGAACACGATCGTCAAGTACACCATCCGCATCCGCCGGCAGGGCAACCCGACCTGGACCTTCGTCAGCGAGAACTACAAGCATCCGAAGTACTCCAAACGCAACCTGCCGGGCTACATCGGCGACGACGTCGGCCCGTTCGCGACGTCGCTGCACGTGGACGGCGGCGGGGCCGTGACGGTGCCCGCCTACACGAACATCCAGCGGCAGATTTTCGTGGACGGCATCGACTGGGAGTTCTCGAACCTCGATCGCTACATGCAGCTCCACACGTCGCTCTACGACAAGATCGCGGGCGTGATGACGCCGGGGACGTTCTACGTGCGGGTGGACGGCTACGACGCCGCCGGCCATCTGGTGGCGAACGCGACGGATCTCGTCGCGCTGTTCATCCACAACCTGCCGCTCAACTTCCAGCTGGTCGGACCGTCGTTCTCCGATCCGTCGATCGTCAACTCGGGGTGCGGGCTCTATCGCCTGACCAACGCGCAGCTGAACACGCCGATGCAGCTGTCGTTCAAGGCGAACGATCCGTACGGCTTCGTCAACGGCTACGACCTGACGATGGGCCGGTGCCCGGCGCCGATGCTGGCGCTGCAGGTGAACGCGCCGAATCCGCCGCTGTCGAACACCGTATCGGGCGCATCAACGCTGGCGCACGGCGACGCCTCGGGCAACACGCACAACAGCTGTCCCGGCTACACCGGCACGCTCGCGGACTTCGCGACGTCGGGCCTGGTAAACATCGACATCCAGCCGGCCATGTCGGAGGGTGGATGGATCAAGCCGGCGGAGTACTTCACCGTGCTCTCGTTCGGGTTGACCGCGGCGATGCGCGTGACCAACGGCTACAACACGGGCATCAGTGGCACGTATCAGTCGAGCGCGAGCATCTACCTGGAGCGTCTGACCCCGTGAACGACGTCAACGGCACCGCGTTCGCGGTATACGCGTTCGCGGTGTGGCGGGTCTCTCACCTGCTGTCGAGGGAGGACGGCCCGTTCGACGTGGTGTTCAGGGTCAGAAGGAGAGTCGGGCAGGGTTTCTTCGGAGCCCTGCTCGACTGCTTTCTCTGCGTGAGCGTGTGGGTCGCCGCGCCGTTCGCGCTCCTCGTCGGCGACGACTGGCTCGCGCACGCGGTCGCGTGGCTCGCGCTCTCGGGCGCGGCGTCGATTCTTTTTCTGCTCACCGAGCGTTCGGCGCCAATGAAGGAGAACCAATGAGCTGCTGTGGAGGAAAACGCGAACAACTCGCACGCGAGCGGCGCGTGCAGGAACGCGCCGCCGTTGAGATCGAGCCGGCTCCGCAACCGGCCGGGCGCGCACGCAACCCGCGGACGTTCGAGTACGTCGGCCACGGCAGCGTGTCGGTGCGCGGCGCGGTTTCGGGGACTGTCTACCGGTTCGCTCGTCGAGGCGATCGCGTCGAAATTGCCGCCGCCGACGTCTTCGGGATGATGGGGGAGCGTGACATCCGGCCGGCGGCCGGCGCCTGATGGCGCGCTGAGCCTGCCGCTTACGACACGGGCGCGAGTGACTTGTCCGCCGTAGCCTTGGCGGAGGCGGACTCGCTCGCCAGCATGTCGAGCGCAACGAGCACGCCGCCCGGCTTGTGCGGCACGTCGGCGAGCTTGAGACCCATCTCGACGCCGCTGAGTGTTCCAGCCAGCGTCAGGTCGTTCAGATCGCCGAGGTGGCCGATGCGGAACACCTTTCCCTTCAGCCTGCCGAGGCCCGTGCCAAGCGACATGTCGAACCGCTCGAGCACGATCTGCCGGAACGCATCCGCGTCGCGTCCTTCCGGCATCATCACCGCGGTCAGCACGCCGCTGTACTCGTTCGGATTGACGGCGACGATGTCGAGGCCCCACGCCCTCGACGCGGCGCGCGTGGCGCGGCCGAAGCGCTCGTGGCGCGCGACGATGTTGTCGAGCCCTTCATCGGCAATCATCAGCAGCGACTCGCGCAGGCCGAAGAGGATGTTCGTCGACGGCGTATACGGGAAGAAGCCCGCCTTGTTGTCGCGGAGCATCGGCTCCCAGTCCCAGTACGCGCGCGGCAGCTTCGCGCTCTTCGACGCGGCGAGCGCCTTGTCGCTCACCGCGTTGAAGCTGATGCCGGGCGGCAGCATCAATCCCTTCTGCGAGCAGCCGACGGTGACGTCCACGCCCCACGCCTCGTGGCGGTACTCGATCGACCCGAGCGACGAGATGGTGTCGACGAGCAGCAGCGCCGGATGACGCGCGGCGTCGATCTGCCTGCGGATGTCGGCGATGCGGCTCACGACGCCGGTCGACGTCTCGTTGTGGACGACGCAGACCGCTTTGATCGCGTGTTGGCCATCGTCCGCGAGCTTGGCGTAGACGACGGCCGGATCCGCGCCGCGGCGCCAGTCGCTCGTCACCCAATCGACCTGCAGGCCCATCTTCGTCGCGACGTCTTTCCACAGCGTCGCGAAGTGGCCGGTCTCGAACATCAGCACCTTGTCGCCGGGGGAGAGCGTGTTGACGAGCGACGCTTCCCAGGCGCCGGTGCCGGAGCCGGGGTAGATGATGACGGGCGACGAGGTCCTGAAGACGTCCTTGACGCCGCTCAACACCTCTTTGGCGAGCGTGGCGAACTCGGGGCCGCGATGGTCGATCGTCGGCTTGCTCAGCGCGCGCAGCACGCGGTCAGGAACGTTGGTCGGTCCGGGAATCTGAAGGAAATGTCGCCCGCTCTTGGCCATGGCCTCTTACCTTGTGGCGTTCGTGTCGCCAGGTCGATACGTCTTGCTGAAATTATTGCGCGTGTTCGTGACGGTGAACGTGCCGTCCTGCTGCGCGGTCACCTTGAAGAAGTACGACTTCCCATTGTGCACCGGCGCGGGCGGCGCCTGCTGCCCCTGCGGCGGCGGCGTGTACTGCCCGATGGGCATAGACGACTCGGGCTGGTCGATCGTGTTGGCGATGAAAGCGCCGGGCACCGTGTACTCCTGGCCGCTCAGCAGCGAGAAGTGCATCTGCCAGACGTCCTCGAGTCCCGGCGAGGAGAACATCGACTGCATCGAGAACGGCTCGCCGCCCTTGCGCGTGCCGTTGTTGACGATGGCGACGCGCGGCCGTACGGCGTGTACGAGCACCGGCGAGTTCGAGCTGGACTGCCCGTGATGCATGCCGAGCATCAAGTCGACGGTCCCGATCCTGTTGACGGGGCACGCGAGCTCGAATTCCTTGTTGCGCGTGTTGTCGCCCAGATGCAGCGCCCTGAACTTGCCGTAGCTGACCAGAATCCCGACCGACATCGGGTCTTCCTGGTTGTTGTCGATCGGCTGGAAGTTCGCGCACTCCGGGTTGCGCTGCCCGGCGCCGTTGCCCTTCATCGTCGCAATCGGCATCCCGGCTGAAATGACGACCGTCACGTTGGTCGCGCCGAGCGGAATCTTGTCGCCAGGCTTGGCGACCGTGTGCTGCGACTTCGAGATCAGATCGGCGTAGACGTTCTTGAGGAAATCATCCGCCGCCTGGCCCGGCTGCACGTTCGGCCCGTGATCCCAGTAGTGCTTGATGGGGATCTGCTTGGCGATCTCGGCGAGGCCGCCGAAGTGATCGCCATGCCAGTGCGTGATGATCAGGTTGTCGATCTGCGTCAGCCCGGCATCGTGCACCGCTTCCATGATGCGGCCCGCGTCACGCTGCGCCGCGGCGCCGGCGTTGCCGGTGTCCATCAGCAGCGATTCGCCGGTGGGCGAGACGAAGAGGACGCCGTTGCCGCCCTCGACGTCCACGACGTAGATCGTCAGCGGCCTGGCGGCGCGGTTCTGCGCGAGCGCGAGGCCGGCCACACAGGCGATAGCCAGCAGAGAAACGAGCGCGACCTTTCTTGCCATGACGACTCCTCGGCGGCGCGTCAAGCGCCGCCCTACACTACCGGGTTGCGTTAGCGGTTCCCGGACGATAGGTCTTGCTGAAGTTGTTGCGCATGTTCGTCACCGTGAAGGTGCCGTCCTGCTGCGCGGTGATCTTGAAGTAGTACGCCTTGCCGTTGTGCACCGGCGCGGGCGGCGCCTGCTGTCCCTGCGCCGGCGGATTCCACTGCCCGATCGGGATCGCGGTGTCCGGCTGATCGATCTGGTTGGCGATGAACGCGCCAGGCACCGTGTACTCCTGACCGCTGAGCAATGAGAAGTGCATCTGCCACAGGTCCTCGAGACCCGGTGACGAGAAGAGCACCTTCATCGCGTCGGGCTGGCCGCCCTTGCGCGTGCCGTTGTTGATGATGGCCGCGCGCGGATGCAGCGCGTGCACGAGCGCCGGCGAGTTCGAGATCGCCTGGCCGTGATGCGAGACGATGAACAGGTCCGCTGCGCCGAGGCGGTTGTTCGGGCACATCAGGTCGAGCTCCTTGTTGTAGGTGAGGTCGCCCATGTGCACGACGCGGAACTTCCCGAAGGTGATGTAGCTGCTGACCGACTGCGCGTTCTCGGTCGGGTCGCCCGCGTCGGGTTTTGACTCGGCGCAGTACTGATTCGGACGTCCCGCACCCGGCAGGTTCTTCATGAGCACGTTGCCGGCCGACGCCACCACGGTCCACTTCAGATCCTTCACCGGAATCGTGTCGCCCGGCTTCACCACGGTGTGCATCGCCTTCGCGGTGAGCGGCTCGTAGACGGTCTTGAAGAAATCGTCGGTGGCCGGCGTCGCCTGCACGTTGGCGCCATGGTCGTAGTAGTGCGCGATCGGCAGCTGCCTGGCCACTTCCTGTAGCCCGCCGAAGTGGTCGCCGTGCCAGTGCGTGATGATCAGGTGATCGATCCTGGTGACACCCGCATCCTTCGCCGCCTCGACGATACGCGCGGCGTCGCGCGCGGCCTGATTGCCGCCGTTGCCGGTGTCGATGAGCACGGTTTCGCCCGACGGCGTGACGAACAACGTGGCGTTGCCGCCTTCGACGTCGACGACGTAAATCTCGAGCGGTTTGGCGGCGCGATTCTGCGCCAATGCGGGCGCGGCCAGGCAGGCGGATGCGAGCACGGACACGAGCACGGTGCGCATACACACTCCTCTTTTTGCGCACCGATTCTACTTCACATCTTTGATGATGAAGAGCTTCTCTCCGGGCTTGATCAGCCCCAGTTCACGGCGGGCGATGTCTTCGACGGCCTGTGGATCCTCGCGCAGCTGCCGCGCCTCCTCGCGCAGGCGTGCATTCTCGGCGCGCGAACGGACAAGCGAGGCCTCCAGCGTCCGGTATTGCTGCCGCGCCTTCAGCATCGCGAGCAGCCCGCGATCGCCGACCAGCGCGTCGATGATCAGCACGCACCCGATCGCCACCACGAGATAGCGCACGACCCGGCGCCGCCGGCGTCGCGGCAGCGAGGAGGTCGTCGTGGTGTCGGGCGCGCGCTTTTTCATACGTTGCGGAC
>QHWQ01000103.1:12913-16340 GCA_003222635.1 Acidobacteriota bacterium
GATGGAAGGGCGCGATTGAGGAGGACGAGGAGCGGCAGCTCGTGATCAAGACGACGAGCGATCGGGTGGCGGCCATCGAGGCGCGCTTCCGGGAGCTGCATCCGTACGAGCTCCCGGAATTCATCGTGCTCAGCGCGGAGGCGTCCGCGGGGTATGCCGCGTGGCTCGCCGAGTCTGTGGCGGCGACATGAGCGCGTAGGCGAACACGACCGCGGCGGCCAGCGCCCACAGCACGGTATGCGGCAGCAGCGGTATCGGCCAGCTGAACAGCCAGATCGCCGCGGCAACCGCGCCAATTCGGACGAGGAAGTAGCGGCGAACCTCACGCGCCTGGTCGCGCGCGACCTGATCCGCGAGCAGTCTTCGCAGCTGCTCGGGGTCGAGATCCGACGAATGCACTTGCATACTTACATCTCCACCTGGACACCCAGCTCGACCACGCGCTCAGGCGGCAAGCGGAAGAACGCGGTCGCACGCATGGCGTTGCGCGTCATGAGCACGAACAGCTTTTCGCGCCAGATCGCCATGCCTTTCCGGCGGGTCACGAGGATCGTTTCGCGGCCGAGGAAATAGGTGACGTCCTCGACGTCGAGCGGCAAGCCCCGCTCGCGCGCCGCGAGCAGCGCTTCGGGCACGTTCGGATCCTCCATGAATCCGTACTGCAGGCGCATGTTGTAGAGGCCATACCCGAGTGGCTGCACGTCGATGCGGTCGTTCGCGGCGACGTGCGGCACCTGCACGGTCGACACGGTGAGCACGATGACGTGCTCGTGCAGCACTTTGTTGTGCCGCAGGTTGTGCGCGAGTGCGGGCGGTGTGCCCGTCGGCTGCGCGGTCATGAAGACGGCCGTCCCCGGCACGCGCAACGGCGGGGAGGCTTCCACGAGCGCCATGAACGTCTGCAGCGGCACCGCGCGGGCCGTGAGGCGCTCGGCGACCAGCCGCCGGCCCGTGCGCCAGGTGGTCATCACCGTGAAGAGCACGCCAGCGACGGCGAGCGTCACCCAGCCGCCTTGCACCACCTTCAACGCGTTGGCGCCGAAGAACGCCGTGTCGATGCTGAGGAAGAGTGCTGTCGCGGCGAGCACCGCCGGCTTCGGCCAGTGCCACCGCTCGGTCATGATGACGTAGAGCAGCAGCACGGTGATGATCATCGTCAGCGTGACGGCGATGCCGTACGCCGCCGCGATGGCGCCCGACGATCCGAACCCGATCACGATCAGCACGGTCGCCACCATCAGCGCCCAGTTCACCTGCGGAACGAAAATCTGCCCGATTTCGCGCGCGGACGTGTGTTCCACTTCGAGCCGCGGCACGAGGCCGAGCTGAATCGCCTGGCGCGTGATGGAAAACGCGCCGGAGATCAGCGCCTGCGACGCGATGACGGCCGCCACCGAGGCGATGCCCACCAGCGGCAGCAATGCCCATGATGGCGCGAGCAGGAAGAATGGATGCTGGGCGGCGGGATTGCGCAGCAGCAGCGCGCCCTGTCCCAGATAATTGAGCACGAGGGCGGGCAACACGAGCGCGAACCACGCGAGCCGGATGGGCTGCTTGCCGAAGTGTCCCATGTCGGCGTAGAGCGCCTCTCCGCCCGTCACGACGAGAAACACCGCGCCGAGCACCGCAAAGCCGGTGAAGCCGTTGCTCCCGAAGAACCGCAGTGCGTGCCGCGGGTCGACGGCGGACAGCACCTGCGGCGCCCGGCCGATCCACATGATGCCGAGCGCGGCAATCGTCGCGAACCAGATGATGACGATCGGACCAAACAACCCGCCGACGCGGTGCGTGCCGAACTTCTGGATCGCAAACAGGACGATCAGAATCGCGACCGTGATCGGCACCACATAGGGACTGAAGACCGGCGTGGCCACCTCGAGCCCCTCGACGGCGCCGAGGACAGAAATCGCCGGCGTGATCATGCCGTCGCCGTAGAGCAGCGCCGTTCCGAAGATGCCCAGCGCGACCAGCAGCGGCCGTCCCATCGCCAGGCGGCTCGACGTGCCGGGCTCGCCCCGGCGCCCTGGAACGAGCGCCGTCAAGGCGAGAATCCCGCCTTCGCCCTGGTTGTCCGCGCGCATGACGACGACGACGTACTTGAGCGAGACGACGAGCAGCAACGCGTAGATGATGAGCGACAGCACGCCGAGCACGTTCTCGGGCGTGGGGCGGACGCTGTGCGTGCCGAAGAAACACTCGCGCATGGCGTACAACGGGCTCGTGCCGATGTCGCCGTAGACGACGCCGAGCGCCGTTAACGTCAGCGGAAGCAGGCGGCTGCCGTGAGCGCGGTGTGTGGACGCGGGCAGCGGTGCGACGGCAGTACCGGAACGTGTCGTCATCACTCATCCCGCCCGCTGACCGGCGAGCGCGGCGTCGCGCTCCACCGCGTGCTCGACCGCGCGCCCGAGGTGATAGGGGACGCTGGTCACCACGATGTTGGGCTTGAAGAGCAGGGCCCCTTTGATGAGCAGCGCGTGCTGGTTGTGCAGCAGGTGCTGCCACAGCCGGCGAGGCACGAACTCGGGCAGGATGACGGTCACATAGCCACGCGGATCTTCTGCCTGCACCTCCTCGATGTACTCGAGCAGCGGTTCCATCAGCGAGCGGTACGGTGATTCCAGCACGACGAGGTTGGTTCCCTGGCCCCATCGTTCCCACTGGTCGCGTACGGCCCTGGTCGCGTCGGGATCGAGCTCGACATGCACGGCGCGCACGTCGCTGGACAGCGTGCGCGCGTAGCGCAGCGCCTTGATGACCGCGCGCTGCAGGCTGCCGATCGGCACGAGCACGACGTGGCCGCCGGCCGGTTCCGGCCGCCAATCGCGCAGAGTCAGCTCCGACGCGACATGGTCGTAGTGTTTCCGCGTGATCGTGAAGATGGTGACGAGCGTGGGAATCATCAGGATGATGATCCACGCGTGACCATGCCGGACTGCGACAACGTGAACGACACGAAGACGCCGATCATGTACAGCGGAATCAATGAGTGCGTATCGCCGCCGAAGATGACGAGGAGCAGCGCGCCAAGGCCGCTGAGGATGACGATGCCGTTCGAGAACGCGAGGCGATCACCGCGGTTCATGAACTGGCGCGGCAGGAACCGATCGCGCGCGACGATGGAGGCGAGCCTGGGGAAGTCGGCATAGGCGGTGTTGGCCGCGAGCACGAGGATCAGCATGGTGCCCGCCTGCAGCGCGTAATACGGCCATCCACGGCCACCGAACGTGGCGCGCGCAATCTGCGAGACGACCGTCTCGCTGTCGGTCGGGATGATCCCGTAGGCGTGCGCCAGCATCGTGATGCCCATGAACATCGTGATGGCGAGCACGGCCATGATCACGAGTGTCTGCGCCGCGTTCCGGCTTTCCGGAGGACGGAACGCCGGCACGCCGTTGGACACCGCCTCGACTCCCGTCATCGCGGT
>QHWQ01000368.1 GCA_003222635.1 Acidobacteriota bacterium
GTCGATCCGGGGCCGACGTCGTGTCTCGCCACGCTCGAACTCGGGTTGAATGGCCTCGGCATCCGCTTCGCGGACGTCACGCATATCCTCCTGACGCACGTGCATCTCGATCACGCGGGCGTGACGGGCACGCTCGTGCGGCGCCATCCGCATCTCGAGGTGCTGGTGCACGAGCGCGGAGCGCCGCATCTGGTCGATCCGGCGAGACTCGTCGGAAGCGCGACACGTTTATGGGGCGATCAGATGCAGGCGTTGTGGGGCGAGGTGGCACCCGTTCCGGCGGCGAACGTGATCGCGCTGGATCTGCAGCCGATTCATGCGGGCGGCCGGACGTTCGATGTGGCGTATACGCCGGGCCACGCCTCGCATCACGTCAGCTTCTTCGATCGCTCGAGCGGCGTCGCGTTTGTCGGCGATGTCGCCGGCATCCGCATCAAGGGCGATGACGTGCGCCCGCCCACCCCGCCGCCCGATATCGACGTCGAGCTCTGGGCGCGGAGCGCCGCGCGTATCGAGGCGTGGGATCCGGACACGATGTTCCTGACGCACTTCGGCCCGTCACGCAACGTCCGGCCACATCTGCAGTCGTTGATGGAAAACCTGCGCCGAGGCACGGACGAGGAGCGGGCCCGCGCGCTACGCGGACTACGTGAATCGCGAGCTGAGGCGACACCTGACGGACGAACACATCGTGCCGCACAACGTTGGCGCGCCGTTCGAAGTATCGTGGCTGGGGCTGGCGCGCTACTGGCGCACGAAGGGCGGGTGGGGCGGGTAAGCAGGTAAGGCAGGCCGGGTCCTTTCGGACCCGGCAGATCGTTCAGACGCCAGGCGCTGGACTAGTTCGACGCGACCGCGTGAATCGCCGGCGTCGCCTTCCGGCTCGGTTCGACGAGGAGCCGCAGCGCGTAGCCGTGCGGCGTGCCGGTCGAGGCGCGATACGCGCCGACGCGATACACCGCCGAGAGGACCTTGCCGCCCTTCAGCGAGGCCGGCAACCCGTCGCATTCGCGAGCGCCGCGCTCGATCTGGAAGTGCACCAGTCGATACAGCGGAATTGACGCCGGCACCTGACACTCGACAAAGACATCCAGGTCGCTGACATCGGAGGTGACTACCGACACGAACCGCAGCGTGCCGGACGAATCGCGCCACGTCAGGCGTCCGGGCACCCGGACTTTCCGGCGCGAGCCGATGCGCGGCTTGGTTTCAATCGATGACGTCAGCGAGACAGTGGCTGTGCGAATCACCTTGGACCCCCTGTGCGAATTTGAGGAAGAGTGTCTCGTTCCGTATCAATGTCGGGGCCCATGTCGCTTGTGTCAGGCCGAGATTTGCACAGGCACGTTTGAGCCTGAAAAGATTGGTGAAATTTAATTGCGGGTGTGCAAAGCGCGATTGGGCTGTGGATAGATTATATCCACAGGTGTGTATACATGGTTACTAGGTATCCTCAGCAGCACCATCAAGTCCTAAGCGCCTCATCTTCAGGTACAACCCTCGTCGGGTAAGTCCCAGAACCCGTGCCGTTTCAGATATATTGCCGCTGCTCCGCCGCAGCGCGCTGCCGATTACCTCGCGCTCGACCTCTTCCACCGCCGCCGCCAGGTTAGTTGCCCCAGTAATACGCGCTGCAGTTGGGGCGCTGGCCACACCTCTTGTCGACGGCGGCGCAGTCAGGTCGGGGGACAGATGATCCGGCTCGATGGTACCGCCTGGAGGGCTCATGGCGACCGCGCGCTGGACCTCGTTGCGCAACTGCCGGACGTTGCCGGGCCACCAGTACCGATCGAATAGATCCAACGTCACCGAGCTGAGGTGCACATCCGGCTTTCCGAGCCGCTCGCACGCCTCGCGCAGGAAAAACGTGCTGAGATGGGGAATCTCCTCGCGCCGTTCGCGCAGCGGCGGCACGTGGATGCGAATCACGCAGAGGCGGTAGTACAGGTCCTCGCGGAATTTCCCTTCCTGCACGCGCTGCTCGAGATCCGCGTTGGTCGCGGCAAGCACGCGAACATCGACCGCCTGCGGGCGCGTCTCGCCCACGGGCATCACCTCGCCCTGCTCGAGGAACCGCAGCAGCTTCGGCTGGATGTCGAGCGGCAGGTCGCCGATCTCGTCGAGGAAGAGCGTGCCGCCGGCCGCCGTGCGAATCAGCCCCTGCTGATCCGTGATCGCGCCGGTGAAGCTGCCGCGCCGGTGGCCGAACAGCTGGCTGTCCGCCAGGTCGCGCTGCGTCGTCGTGCAGTTGTAGGGGAGGAACATCGCGGCGCTGCGCGGCGAGCCGACGTGGATCGCGCGCGCAACGAGATCCTTGCCCGTGCCGCTCTCACCGGTGATCAAGACCATCAGGTCGTGGCCCTGCAGCCGCTGAATCTGATCCGCGACGCGGTTCATCGCGGCGCTCGCGCAGATGAAGCCGGGCAGCAGCGGTTCGAGCGATCGCGCGCCGCTTGGCTCGACGGGGTGATTGCGGCGATCGCGCGCGCCGCACAATTCGAATCCCTGCTTGGCGACCGCGGTGAACATGCGGAAGCGGCGCGTCGCGACGTCCGTCAGCCGATGCGCGGCAACAACGGTGCAGAAGCGCGGGCCGTCGTGATCGCGGCCGAGCGGTTCGGTGAGCAGCAGGCCTTCGCCGTACGCGCTGTTGCCCTGCGCCGCGGCGCGGGCGAGTGCGCGCGCAACGCCAGCATCGCATCCCGCCATGGCGACGATGCGCACCTCGCCGGCGGAGGGCACGACGAAGATCACCGCGGCGTCCGCTTCGGTCGCCTCGATGAGCGACGTTGCGGTCTCACGCGCGAGCAAATCCGCGAGCACCGAGCCTTCGACCAGTCGCCGGACGATGGCGTCGTCCGCGTCGGCCGGTGACGCGGCGGTTTCGCGGGCGGCGATCGTGGCCATGCGGGCGCGCGTCTGATCGACCTCCTCGAGGTCGCGCTGCGCGCCGAGCGTACGGAAGACGGCGGCTGCCTGATCGAGGTAGCGTTCGGCCGATCCGCGCTTGCCCATCGCCGCCGTCAGCCGTCCCAGCGCGAGATGGCTGAGCGCCGCCTGGTAGCGTTCGCCGAGCAGCTCGAACACGTTGACGCTCTGCGCGAAGTCGTGGTACGCGTCGGAGTGCCGGCCCGAACGCTCGTGCACGGCGCCGCGAATCCGCAGGAACTCGCCCCAGTTGGCGGGCGCGGTGCGCGGATCGAGGCGTCCCTCGCATGAGAGGATGCGCAGCTCCGCTTCGCCGACGCGGCTCGCCGCGACGAGCGCCTCGCACGCGGCAAGGTCCGCCTGAATCGATTCCGCCGGCGGGATGCCCTGCGTTCGCGCGAGCTCGTCGGCCATCCCGAGCGCTTCGTCGAACTTGCCGCTTCTGATGGCGAGCTTGACGCCGAGCACCTTCAGCGACCAC
>QHWQ01000104.1 GCA_003222635.1 Acidobacteriota bacterium
CCTTCATCGAATCGATGCCGCTGACGGTCGTCATCACGGACAGGCTCATGGCGTAGCGGAGTCCATCTTCCGCGGTGATGACCTTCTCCTTGACCTGACGGCCGTCGCCACCCAGGCTCTTCATGCCGATGGGTGAGATGCCGCGGCGCAGCAGCACCGGCAGCACGTCGCGCTCGAACGAGCGCTCCTCGAACGAGGAATCGAAGCAGTTCAGCGGCAGCTGGCAGGTGTCGAACGGATAGTCGTGCGCGAGCATCTCGAGGTGGATGCGCGGATCCTTGTGCCCGGTGAAGCCGACGAAGCGCACCTTCCCCTGGCGCTTCGCCTGATCGAGCGCTTCGATGACGCCGCCGCGCATGAAGTGGCGCTCGGGGTCGTTGTAGTAGACGCACTCGTGAATCTGCCACAGATCGAGGTAGTCGGTCTTCAACCGCCGCAGCGACTGTTCGAGCTGACGCATCCCCTCGCGCGTGCCGCGGCCGTGCGTGCAGACCTTCGTCATCAGAAAGACGCGCTCGCGGCGATCGGCGATCGCCTTCCCCATGATCCGCTCGGATGTGCCGTCGTGATATTCCCACGCGTTGTCCATGAACGTGACGCCCGCGTCGATCGCCGCGTGGACGATGCGGATGCCTTCGCGCTCGGAGCCCGCCATCGCGAGGTGATAGCCGCCCAGTCCAAGCGCGGAGACGAGCACTCCCGACGTTCCGAGCGGGCGATACGACATCTTCATGGCAGCTCCTCAATGACCGCGGCGGCGGATGCAATATGATCGCCGTCCGGAGGAGACGACGACATGCGCGGGAACGCGAAAGTGATCGAGCATCTCAACGGGGCGGTGCGCGAGGAGCTGACGGAGCGGCTCCTGTTTCTCGACGCGACGCCGAAGATGGACTACCTCCCCTTGAGCGTCGGCAGCAACGTGAAGGAGGGCGACGATGCGTCGCGGCATCAAATCAAGGAGATGGGTTACGAGCGCTACCTCACCATGCAGGTCGCCGGACCGAAGGACTAGTGGAGGACGCGCCGGACCGCTAAAATGAAGAATGTTCTTCGCAGTCCTGATTTTCGCGCTGATTGCCGCGCTTCCTGCTGAGGCAGGGCCGAAATCGTCAGCGCCGCTGAAGATTGTCGCCTTCGGCGACAGTCTCACGTCGGGCCACCGTCTTCCACAGAAAGACGCCTATCCGGCGGTCATTCAGCAGAAGCTGAACGCCGCCGGGCTGCCGTACACCATCGTCAATCAGGGGATTTCGGGCGACACCACCACTGGAGCGCTGCGGCGTCTCGACCGCGCGCTCGAGCTGAAGCCGCAAATCGCGGTCATCGAGCTCGGCGTCAACGACGGGCTGCGCGGCGTCCCCGTGCCGCAGGTGAAGGCCAACCTCGAAAAGATCATCGAGGCGTTTCAGCAGAACCACGTCGAGGTGCTGCTGTGCGGGATGGAGGCGCTGCCGTTCAACGGCTGGCAGTACACGATCGAGTTCCACCGGATGTACGAGGCTCTCGCCTCGAAGTACGACGTGCCGCTCGTGCCGTTCGTCATGAACGGTGTGCTCGGCAACCCTGACATGATTTCAGAGGATGGCGTGCACCCCAACGCAGCGGGCGCGCGCTACATCGCGGGGACGGTCTGGGAATACCTCGAGCCTATGGCCAAGAAGGTAGAGGAAGAAGCTACCAAACGCGACACGCGTTAACAGCAGCACGCTCAATGCCCGCCGCATGGATCGAAATGGTATATCAACGATGAGCGGATGCGGGACGTCAACCTCGAGCTGGCGAGTGCGCTCTACGACATGTCGGCGGTGGCGGGCGACAGTCAGCGCGCGTGGGGCTACAAGCGCGCGGCGAAGGCGGTGCTGCGCATCGACCGCGACATCACGCCGCTGGTGACGTCGAACACCTTCAAGGCGATCGCGGGCATCGGGCCGACGACCGATCGCATCGCGCGGGAGCTGATCCTCGACGGGCGCTGCGCGTTCGTCGAGCGCGCGGTGCGCGAGTCGGGAAAGGAGCAGGAGATTGCCCGGCTGCACAACCTGCGCAGGCAGTACCTGAGCCGTGCGGCGGTGAAGCAGATTGTCGCGCGCAAGGGGTCGCCGTCACGCGCGAAGTATCGCGGCGATTTCCAGATGCATTCCATCTACAGCGACGGCGCGGAGACGCTCGAGTCGATCATCAACGCCTGCATCGAGCGCGGCTGGTCGTGCGCGGGGATGACGGATCACTCCTACGGCCTGACCATCGCCGGCGGCATGAGCATGGAGCGCGCGATCGAGCAGCATGCGGAGATCGACGCGCTCAACCGCACGTACGGCGGCCGCTTCCGCATGTTCAAGGGGATCGAGGCGAACATCCGCGCCGACGGCGGCATCGACATGGAGCAGCACGAGATGCGCCGCTTCGAATACATCGTCGCCTCACCGCATTCGGCGCTGCGCAAGTCGATCGATCAGACCGAGCGGATGGTGGCGGCCGTCTCGCAGCGCGGCGTCGCCATTCTCGGCCATCCGCAGGGGCGCGTCTTCAACATGCGGCTCGGCGTGCTGGCGGACTGGAGCCGCGTGTTCGAGGTGGCGGCGAAGCGTCAGGTGGCGATCGAGATCGACGGCTCCTGGTCGCGGCAGGACGTGCCGTACGAGCTGGCCGCGCAGGCGCTCGAGCAGGGATGCATCTTCGCGCTCGACAGCGACGCGCATTCGCACGCGGAGCTCGATTTCGCCGAGATCGCCATCGCGCACGCGAAGCTCGCGGGGATTCCGCAGGCGAAGATCGTCAACTACTGGCCGGAGAAAAAGTTCCTGGAGTGGGCCGCCGGCGCCTGGGATCGCTAGTCGTCCTTCTTTTGGTGATCCGCGTTACGGAAGGCCAAGCTGCGCGCGGGCATCTGCCACGCGGTGCGCAGCGCCTTGGCGAATTCCGGGTCGTTCTGCGCGACTTTTTCGGCAAACGATGAGAACTTTTGATCGATACGCGCGAGCCGCGCCTCGTACTTGTCGATGTCGCCCTTTTGTTTGAGGTCGCGCCGCAGCAGGCCGACCTTCTCCAACAATTCAGTGAGGAGAACCGCGAGCTCGTGCTCCATCAGCGGCGCGAGCTCTTGGAAGGCGGCTCGTCAGAGCTGAAATGGAGGATCACCAGGCCAATGATGAGCGCCCCCACGGCAATGAGCGCAGATACGATCATTCCGTCCATCACCTATCTCCTCGTTTCAGCATCACACCCACGATGAGTGTCGTCAAGGTGATTCCAGCGCTGAGCGCGATCACCCAGAAATCAAGCGGGTGGCCTTGGACTCGCCTCGGCCCGTATGAGATCGTCGCCGAGATAGGCACCGGGGACATGGGCGAGAAACTATGTAGGTGGTGAAGAACGCAGGTCGTGGTTGTTCCGCTTCTCTGAGATGCAACTCACAAAGGAGCGTGTAACGATGATGACCACGACCCGCGTACTCGAGCCTACCGCGCCGACGCCAATCACCACGAAGATCGCAACGTCGACCTCCTGGCCGGATGACACGGACATCGCCCCATCACCGGCGCGGGCGTCAGTAGTGAGTTCCGGTTCGAGCGGGCTGGTGACGATGAACCCCCTCTTTCGCGGGCGTCAGCGTCAGCACCAGCTTGCCATTCGAGACCGTGCGATTACAATTGCGCCACCGCCTCACGCCACGCGACGGGGTTGCCGAGTTTCACGGCTGCATCGACCCCGACGTTTTCAAGCAACAGGCCGAGCATCGTCAGACGTTGCTCGTCATCCCAGAACAGCTTTCCATCGATCATTTCGATCTTCTCGGGCGTGAGCTCGTACCGTTCACGGGCTTCCTGCCCCGTCCACTTGCGACCCCGGCGACGAATGTCCCATGTGATTGCCATCGTTGTGGTTCCTCAGCGACGACGATAGCATCGTCACGCGAGACGTTGTCGGTGCGCTGCGGGACTCAATCGCGATCAATTCGTGCTCTACGCGAGCTCTAATAGCGGCGTGCCCGGTTGCACGAGCTCGCCTTCGCGGCAGGCGAGTGACTTCACGCGTCCCGCGCGCGGCGCCTTGATCGGCACCTCCATCTTCATCGCTTCGAGGAGCACGAGCAGATCGCCCGCGGCCACCTCCTGACCGGGCGCAACCTTGATCGCGAGGACCGTCGCGGGCATCGGCGCGGAGAGCGCCACCTGATCGTCGGTGACATGCAGGCGCTCGGAGGCGTCGCGGCTTTCGGGCTCGACGACGTAGGTGCGGCCGTCGATGAAGACCCAGGTCCGTCCACCGTCGCGCGCCGCATAGGCGAGTCGCCCGTTTACGAGAAATCGTCCATTCCCGAGCACATCAACCACGGAACCCTCTCAATGAGTCCCACGGATCTGTGTTCCCCGACGAGACTGGCGTTCGCATGGAGGCTGCCACTTCCGATGCATCTTCTGGAACAGCTGCGATCCGCCGAAGCGATTCGCCATCCACATCGAGGAAGCGTGTATCGATGTCGCCGGCGACAAAGCGTGGATGCTCGAGCAGCTCGATCAGAAACGCGACGTTGGTGCGGATGCCGAGAATCGGATAGCTGCGCAGCGCCTCGATGGCGCGGCGCCGCGCGACCTCGCGTGTCGGGCCGTCGGCGATCAGCTTCGCGACGAGCGGATCGTAGTGAACGCTGATCTCGCCGCCCTCGGTGACGCCCGAGTCGATGCGAATGCCCGGCATCGACGGCTCGCGGTAGAGCAGCAGCGGTCCCGCCTGCGGCAAGTCGTTGTGTGACGGGTCCTCGGCATAGACGCGGACCTCGATCGCGTGGCCGCGCTGCGACAGCGACGCCTGCGTGAACGGCAGCGGCTCGCCGCGCGCGATGCCGATCTGCGCGTGCACCAGATCCACGCCTGTGACGCGCTCCGTCACCGGATGCTCCACCTGCAGGCGCGTATTCACCTCGAGGAAGTAAAAGGACGCGTCATCGCCGGTTCCCTCCAGCAGAAACTCGACCGTGCCCGCGTTGCGGTACTCCACTGCGCGCGCCAGCGCGACTGCCGCATCGCCCATCCGCTGTCGCAGCGTTGGCGTCAACGCGGTGGATGGCGTTTCCTCGACCACCTTCTGATGCCGCCGCTGGATTGAACACTCGCGCTCGAACAGATGCACGACGTTGCCGTGATCGTCCGCGAGCACCTGCATCTCGATGTGCCGCGGTTTCTCGATGAGGCGCTCGACGTACAGGGTGCCGTCGCCGAACGCGGCAACCGCTTCGCGCCGCGCCTGATCGATCTGCGCGGTCAGTCCACGTTCGTCGCGAAGCGTTTTCATGCCGATGCCGCCGCCGCCCGCCGACGGCTTCAGCAGGACCGGGAAGCCAACCTTCCGCGCCGCGGCGCCGATGGCGCCGTTGGACTGCTCTTCCGGTGTTTCGCCCGGAACAACCGGCACGCCGGCCTTCTCCGCGATGGCGCGCGCGGCGATCTTCGATCCGAGACGCTCGATCACGGCGGCCGGCGGTCCGATGAAGGTGATGCCTGCCTCGACGCAGGCGGATGCAAACGCCGGATTCTCCGAAAGGAATCCGTATCCCGGATGAATGGCATCCGCACCCGTCTCGCGCGCGGCCTTCAGAATTGCTGGAATGGAGAGATAGCTTTCCGCCGGTGATGGCGGGCCGATGAGCACCGCACGATCCGCCAGCAGCACGTGCGGCGATCGCGCGTCCGCCTCCGAAAACACCGCGACCGATGGCATGCCGAGCTCCCGGCACGCCCGGATGACGCGAACGGCAATCTCGCCGCGGTTGGCGATCAGGATCTGCGTGACACGTCCCACGAGGCCTTCCGCTTCTCGAGGAAGGCGCGCAGTCCTTCCTGGCCTTCCGCTGACACGCGCCGCGCGGCGATCGCTTCCGCGGTCAAGCCGGCGACGTCGAACGCCCCGCGCGCCCAGACGCGCGGGATGAGCGCCTTCGCCGTCGAGATCGCGTCGGGCGCGGCGCTGAGGAACTCGTTCACGTACATCTCGACGATGGTGTCGAGCTCGGCGGCCGGGACGACCGCGTGCACGAGGCCGATCTCCCTCGCGCGCGCCGGGCCGAAGCGCATGCCGGTGAGAAACAGCTCGCGCGCCGCCGACCGGCCGATCTTCGCGAGCGCGTACGGCGAGATCACCGCGGGAAGAATGCCGAGCTTCACCTCGGAAAATCCAAAGACCGTGTTTTCCTCGGCGATCACCACGTCGCAGACCGCCGCCAGCCCCGCGCCTCCGCCGAGCGCCGCCGCGTGAATCCGCCCGATCAGCGGAATGGGCAGCGTGTCGAGCGCCGCGAACATCCGCGCCGCCGCGTTGGCGTCCTGCACGTTCTCGTCGTGGGTGTAGCCGAGCGCGTTGGCCATCCACGTGATGTCCGCGCCCGCCGAAAACACTTTCCCCTCGCCCGCGATCACCGCCACCCGCACATCGTCATCCGCGTTCATCGCGGCCGCCCACGCCGTGAGCTCCGCGATCATCTTTTCGTTGAAGGCATTGCGGACGTCGGGACGATTCAGCGTCAGGTACTCGACGAAACCATCGCGCCGTGTGAGAAGCGTGTCGTACGCCATCACATCCGGAAGATGCCGAACTTCGGCGGCGAAATCGGCGCGTTGAACGCCGCAGACAGCGCGAGGCCGAGTACGTTCCGCGTCTGCGCCGGATCGAGAATGCCGTCGTCCCACAACCGCGCGGTCGAGTAGTAGGGCGAGCCTTCCGCGTCGTATTTCTCGAGAATCGGCTGGCGGATCTGCTCTTCCTCCTCCGTCGAGATCGTCTTGCTCTCGCGCGCCAGCTGCTCGCGCTTGACCGTCGCCAGCACGCCGGCCGCCTGCTCGCCACCCATCACCGAGATGCGCGCGTTGGGCCACATCCACAGAAAGCGCGGCTCATATGCGCGTCCGCACATCCCATAGTTGCCGGCGCCGAACGACCCGCCGATGATGACCGTGAACTTCGGCACGACCGAGGTGGCCACGGCGTGAACCATCTTGGCGCCGTCCTTCGCGATGCCGCCACGCTCGTACTGCTTGCCCACCATGAAGCCCGTGATGTTCTGCAGGAAGATCAGCGGGATGCCGCGCGTGTTGCACAGCTCGATGAAGTGTGTCGCCTTGAGCGCTGATTCGGAGAAGAGCACGCCGTTGTTGGCGATGATGCCGACGAGGAAGCCATGCAGTCGCGCGAAGCCGGTCACGAGCGTCGCGCCGTAGCGCTCCTTGAACTCGTCGAACCGCGAGCCGTCCACCATCCGCGCGATGACCTCGCGAACGTCGTACGGCGTGCGGACATCGGCGCTCACCACACCATAGAGCTCCTGCGGATCGTATGAGGGGTCCTCCGGCTCCGTCATGTCCGGCGGCAGCGTCTTGCGCGTGTTGACCGTCGAGACGATGGTGCGCGCGATCTGCAGCGCGTGCTCATCGTCTTCGGCAAGATAGTCCGCCACGCCGGAGAGCCGCGTGTGCACGTCGGCGCCGCCAAGCTCCTCGGCCGTGACGTCTTCGCCGGTCGCCGCTTTCACGAGCGGCGGGCCGCCAAGAAAGATCGTTCCCGTGCCCTTGACGATGATCGTTTCGTCGGACATCGCGGGGACGTACGCGCCGCCGGCGGTGCAGGAGCCCATCACGACCGCAATCTGCGCGATCGCTTCCGCCGACATGCGCGCCTGGTTGAAGAAGATACGCCCGAAATGCTCCTTGTCGGGAAAGACGTCCGCCTGCAGCGGCAGAAACGCGCCGCCTGAATCCACCAGGTAGACGCACGGCAAGCGGTTGTCGAGCGCAATCTGCTGCGCCCGCACGTGCTTCTTGACCGTGATCGGATAGTAGGTGCCGCCTTTCACCGTGGCGTCGTTGCCGACAATCAACACCTCGCGCCCCGAGACGCGGCCGATGCCGGTGACGATCCCCGCGCCCGGAGCATCGTTGTCGTACATCTCCCACGCGGCCAGCGGCGAGAGCTCGAGAAATGGCGAGCCCTCGTCGAGAAGCCGATCGATGCGCTCCCGCACCGCGAGCTTTCCCTGCTCGCGGTGGCGCTGCAGGTAGCGCGCGCCGCCACCCTCGCGCGCCTGCGCGAGGCGCTGGCGCAGCTCGGCGACCAGCGCTGTCAATTTGTCTTGATTAGCTTTGAACTCGGGACTGTCGGGCCGGACGCTGGAGGCGAGGCGCTGCATTCACGATCCGATCTCTTCTTTATTCGACCGCCTACCCCCTGCCGCCTGCCTCCTGCCTCCGAGCTCCGACATGCCCGCGATTATAGGGCACCGATTTTCAAGCCAGCTCAGCTGTATGAAATCTTTACAGCCTGTAAGGTTTGATTGCGGCCCATCAGTGTGTGTATCATTTGCGGACGTGGCAACCCTCCTGGTACGCCACATCCGAGCCGAGTGACGCATGGCAAGTCAATCCACCACCAACAGCAAGCGCCGCAAGCGCGTCCTGGCGATTGACGACGAGCCATCGATGACCGAGTGGCTGAAGATGGTCATCGAAGCGGAAGGGTACGAGGTGCGGACAGCGCTGATCGGTACCCGCGGCGAGGAGGTCTACAAGCAGTGGCGGCCCGACGTCGTCGTCACCGACCTGATGCTCCCGGACCTCGACGGCGTTCAGCTGCTCCGCCGGCTCAAGGAAATCGATTCCTCACCGGAAGTCATCATCATCAGCGGCCAGGGCACCGTGGCGCGCGCGGTCGAAGCGGGACAGGCCGGCGCGTTCTTCTTCCTCGAGAAGCCCGTCAGCCAGGAAGGGCTGATGACCATCATCAGCCGCGCGATCGACCGCACGCAGGAGCGCGCCGAGCATCAGCAGCTCAAGGATCAGATTCGCGGCCAGTACAGCTTCGCCAACATTGTCGGCCAGAGCAAGAAGATGAAAGAGCTCTTCGAGCTGGTCGAAAGCGTGGCGGCGAGCGACGCGAACATCCTCATCCAGGGGGAGAACGGCACGGGCAAGGAGCTGATCGCCAACGCGCTTCACTACAACTCGAATCGCGTGAAGGGGCCGTTCATCAAGATCAACTGCGCGGCGATTCCGAAGGACCTGATCGAGAGCGAGCTCTTTGGCTACAAGAAGGGCGCGTTCACGGGCGCGAACACCGACAAGGTTGGCCTTTTCGAGATGGCGGAGGGCGGCTCGCTCCTGCTCGACGAGATTGGCGAGATGCCCCCGTACCTGCAGACCAAGCTCCTGCGCGTGCTGCAGGAGCGCGAGTACCGGCCGATCGGCAGCGACCGGCTGGTGCATGTCGACTTCCGTCTCATCTGCGCGACCAATATCGATCTTGAAACCGCGCTGCGCGAAGGCAAGCTCCGCGAGGATCTCTACTTCCGCATCAACACCATCACGCTGCGGGTGCCGCCGGTGCGGGAGCGGAGCGAGGATATTCCGCTGCTCTGCAACCACTTCCTTTCGAAGTTCAACCAGCGCTACCAGAAGAACGTGAAGTCGATCTCACCGGCCGCGTATCACCTGCTCATCCGCAACCGGTGGCCGGGCAACGTGCGCGAGCTGGAAAACGCGATCGAGCGGTCGGTCCTCGTCTGCAAGACCGGCGAAATCCAGCCCAACGACCTGCCGGAGACGATTCGCGAAGAGGGAAGCCCGGCGCAGGAGTTCACGATTCCACCGCACCGCACGCTCGCCGAGATCGAGAAGATGGCAATCATGCAGACGCTGCAGCGGACGAACTGGAACAAGCAGGAGGCGGCGCAGATTCTCGGCTTGTACCGGCCGACCCTCTACAGCAAGATGAAGAAGCACGACATTAAGGATCAGCGCGCCGCGCAGCGCGCCGCCGCCGCTCAACCCCCAACCCCAGCCGCAAGTTAGGACGCGGCCCGGCTGTTGCTATATCGCCGTATGTGCTGGTGCGCCTCGGCGACCTCATTCTCTCCCTGCTCGCCTGGGTTGGCGACGTCGCCCTGTTCGGCGCACGGGCTCTGTACGACGCGTTCCTTCCACCCTACGAGCTCAAGGAGATCTGGCGTCAGGTCTTCGAAATCGGCTGGCGCTCGCTGCCCCTGATCGCGCTCTCCGGTTTTGCCATCGGCGTCGTCCTGTCGATGCACACGCGCGCGTCGCTCGAGCGCTTCGGCGCCGAGGCGATGATTCCCGCGGGCCTCGCCATCGCGCTCATTCGTGAAACCGGTCCGCTGACGGCCGGCCTGCTCGTGTCCGGCCGCGTCGGCGCGGGCATCGGCGCGGAGCTCGGCGCCATGAAAGTCACCGAGCAGATCGATGCGCTCGAGGCGGTCGCGGTGGACTCATTCAAGTACCTCGCGGTCACGCGCATCCTCGCATGCATCATCGCGATGCCGCTGCTGACGGCGGTCATCGATTTCTGCGGCATCTTCGGCGGCTACGTCGCCGAGAGCACGATCAGCGGCATGTCGGCGCAGCTCTATTTCCACCGCGCGTTTTCGATCGTCGAGTTCACCGACTTTCTGCCCGCCACGCTGAAGACGATGGTCTTCGGTTTCATCATCGGCACGGTCTCGTCGTATCTCGGCTTCACGACGACGCAGGGCACCGAAGGTGTCGGGCGCACGTCGACGAGCAGCGTCGTGCTCTCGTCCATCTGCATCATCCTCATCAACGTCGTGCTGGTGAAGCTGATCTTCTTCGTCTTCCCGGTGAAGGCATGACCCGCCAGGGCTCCGGCGGGGAGGGCTCCGCCATCAAGCTGGAACACGTGACCAAGTCGTTCGACGACCACAAGGTGCTCGACGACGTGAGCATCGATGTGGAGGACGGATCCGCGTTCTGCCTGCTCGGGCGGAGCGGCACGGGGAAGAGCGTCACGCTGAAGCACATCATCGGTCTGCTGCGGCCCGACGCCGGTCGCGTGTTCGTGCGCGGCAAGGATGTCGCCGCGCTGAGCGGGCGCGAGCTGTCCGACGTGCGGCGGTCGATGGGATTCCTGTTCCAGAACGCGGCGCTCTTCGACTCGATCACCGTCGGCGAGAACGGAAACGCGCCGGACTGGCGCGGGCGATGGCGCTCGACCCCGACATTCTGCTCGTCGACGAGCCGAGCGCCGGCCTCGATCCCATCACGGCGCGCGAGATCGACGACCTGCTCGTCGAGCGCAAGAAGAGCGGCACGACGCTTGTCGTCGTCACCCACGACATCCCGAGCGCGCGGCACATCGGCGACGAGCTCGCGGTGCTGCACGACGGGCGCGTCATCGCGCGCGGCACGGCGGAGGAGCTCGACAAAAGCTACGACGAGATCGTTCGAGCCTTCATGAAGTCACAGGGTGGGGGCTAGGGGAAGGGGTTAGGGGGAAGTGGTTAGGGGGAAGCGCGAATGATTTCCAGTAAAGCGGTCGGCGCCGGCGCGTTCGTCGTCATCGGCCTGCTGCTGTTCGCCGTCGCGCTCTTCATGATCGGCGAGCGGCGGATGCTGTTCGAGCGGCGCTTCACCATCTACACGGAGTTGGCCCGGCTCGGCGAGCTCGAACCAGGCGCGCCCGTGCGCGTCGCGGGCGCGGATGCCGGCGAGGTGACCGACATCCGGATCCCGAGCACGCCGTCGCAGAAGTTCCGGGTGAAGATGGAAGTTCGCGAGAAGCTCCACCCGATCATCAGAACCGACTCCGTCGCGGTGCCGCAGACCGAGGGATTGGTCGGCGGCGTCTTCGTCAACATCGGTGTCGGCACCGATCGCGCGCCGCAGGTGACGGACGGCGGCACGATTCCGGGCCGGGAGCCCTTCCAGATCAGTGACCTCCTCCAGGAGGCGAGCGACACGATGATGATGATCGGCGACACCGTGACCGCGCTCCGCGGCGACGCAGAGACCGCGGTCAAGGAGGTCGCCGGCACCGCCCAGGACGCGCACGCGCTGCTCGATAACCTCCGGCCCGATCTCCAGGCGATGGCGCGAAACGGCAACGTGATATCCAACGACACGCGCGAACTGATCGCCAAGATCAACGACGGCCAGGGCACCGTCGGCAAGCTGGTCAACGACGACGAGCTCTATCGCCAGCTGCAGGATGTGAGCAAGCAGGCGCAGGACGTCATGGCGAACCTGCATCAGGTCTCCGACGAAGCGCGCCGCGCCATCGTCGACTTCCGCTCGAAGGACGGTCCCGCGCAGGGGCTGCTCGCCGACATGCGCACCACCATCGGCCAGGCGCGCGAGGCGACCGCGGATCTCGCCGACAACATGGAGGCGATGAAGCACAACTTTCTGCTGCGCGGCTACTTCAACAAGCGCGGCTACTACGACCTCGACGCCATCTCACCGGTGGAATACAGAACAGGTGTGCTCGAAAACGGTAAACGGAAGGCCATGCGCATCTGGCTGAAATCGTCAGTGCTCTTCGAGCCGGGACCCGACGGAACTGAAGTGTTGTCTGTGGACGGCCGCGCGCGCATCGACTCCGCGATGTCGACCTACCTCAAGTACCTGCCGGCCAATCCGCTGGTCGTCGAAGGCTACGCGCCGGCGCCGACCGTGGCCGAACGGTTCCGTTTATCCCGCAGACGCGCGGGAATTATTCGCGAATACATCCTCGGGAAATACGACGTACCGCCGCAGAACGCCGGCTACATCGGACTCGGGGAGGAGGCGCCCGGCAGTCCCGAGAAGGATCGTTGGGATGGCGTGTCGTTGACGTTGTTTCTGGATCGGACGGAGTTGCAAATCGCGAACGCGGCAACGCGGTAGGGTCATCGGTAGTGTCCGGCTTTAGCCGGACCATCCATGGCACCTGTTTTGGAAGGCGCATACCGCTGGGTCACAAGGAGGGCGTTTGTGAACGAGACTCGTGCAATCACCTTGGGTGCAATCGTCGGCGCGGCAGTCGGTGCCGCCGCGGGTTACCTCTTCTTTACCGAACGCGGCAAGTACGTGCGCGAGCGGTTCGAACCCGCCGTCGAGGAGCTGCGGACGGAATTCGCGCGCTTCCAGAAAACCGTCGAACGGCTCGGGGAGATGGCCAATGACGGAATTCGGGCGGTAAACGAGTTCAACGCGGCGCGCGCCCAGTCATCGGCGTACCGCGGCTCGCAGACGTCGCACTGACGGCGCACCGTATGAATGCAGGGAATCTGGACACGACGAACCTGCTGCTCGGCATCATGGCTGCCGTCAGCGTGCTCGAGGCGCTCGTGCTCATCGGTGTCGGCGTCATGGCCTACCGGCTCTACAGCCAGACCATGACAACCATTCGAGAGCTGGAGGCGAGGCAGATTGCCCCGCTCGTGACGCGCGTCAACGCGCTGATGACGCGTGTGGATGCGATTCTCGGCGACGTCAAGGAGGTCACCGGGCGCGTCAGCGATCGAACCGAACGCGTCGACGCGGCGATTCGCAGCACAACGTCGACGGTGTCGTCGCGCGTGCACCGGGTGCTCACGCTGGTGCACTCCGCGCGCGCGGCGGTCGATGGCTTCCTGCACCGGCGCGCGGAGCACGCATGACGAGGGCCTCGAGCGGCAACTTCGCACTTCTCACATCGAACTTCGAAACTCACAAGAGGGGGGAGCAACACAATGGCGGACAGCTTTGATCGGTATGACAACGAAAGCAGCGGCGGCGGCGCCGGGTTCATGATGGGCCTGCTGACCGGGACCGTGCTCGGCGCCGGCCTCGGCATGCTGCTCGCGCCGAAAGCGGGCTCGGAGCTGCGCGGCGCGATTGGCGAACAGGCGCGCAACTGGGGCAATACCGCCTCCGAGCAGTACAAACGCGCCAGTGAAACGGCCGGCCAGTGGGCGGACCGCGGGCGCGAGTTCGTGGACAAGGCGCGCGACGCTGTCAGCCGCGGCGCCGACGAAGCGCGCAGCTACGCCAGCGGCACGACCAGCGGCAGCAGCTACGGTTCCGGCAACACCGGCAACACCGGCGGCACGACGGATTTCGGACGCTCGTAGCCGCATAATGTCGGCGTGACTCCAACGGAGGAGCTACGCCTCACGGGCCGCGCCGCGTGGCGCGGCCTCGTCGAACTCGTCAACAGCAACGACCTGACGCACGCGGCCTCGATCGCGTACTACGCGCTGCTGTCGCTGTTTCCCTTCCTGCTGCTGATCATCTCGCTGCTCGGATCGATCACCGCGAGCGAGGAGCAGCGGCTCGCCGTCCTCACGTTCGTCTTCAGGTATTTCCCGACACGGCTCGACTTCGTCGCCAGTCAGCTCGATGCATTCCGCCAGACCCGCCTCCAGGTCGGCGTGGCCGGCAGCCTCGCGCTCATCTGGTCGTCGCTGGGAGTCTTCGGCGCGATCACGAGCGCGGTGAACGAGGCGTGGGGCGTCGAGAAGCAGCGCAGCTTCCTCCGGCACCGCATGGTCTCGTTCCTGATGCTCGTCGCCGCCGGTCTCGTGATGGTCGTCGGCCTGATCCTCGTCACGGCGATACAGGTCGCCGAGGCGTCGTGGTTCGGCGCGATGCTGCTGCGCTTCGCCTGGCTGCAGGCGGTTCAGACGTGGATGTTCCGCTACCTGGCGACGATCATCCTGATCTTCGGCGTCGGGCTCGTGTTCTACTTCATCCCGAACGCCAAGACGCGCTTCCGCGACGTCTGGGTGGGTGCCGCGCTGACGGGCATCCTGTGGCGGGTCGCCTTCAGCGGCTTCTCCTGGTACCTCGCGCGCAATTCGCGCATGGCTTTCATCCAGGGATCGATCGCCGCCGTCGTCGTCTTTCTGCTGTGGATTTACGTGTCGTCCGTTATCCTCATGTACGGCGTTGAATTCACCGCAGCCTACGCGCGCCTCCGTCGTCATCGGCCGGATGAAATGCCGGCTGCGCCGACGCCGCGCGTGTAGCGGGGCGGGTGAGGCGGGTGAGGAATTAGGTACGCGTAGGGCGGGTCCTTTCGGACCCGCCAGATCATTCATCGTCGCCAGCCTCGCAGGTTTCAGCATCGTCTCCGTCTCGCAAGAAATCGAAATAGGTCGCGCTGAGAACGCGCAGGTTCGCAAGCAGACCGCCGAACTGCGCGATGCGCAGGTGAGCGCCTACATCACGCGGATCGGGCAACGGCTGGCGAAAGCGGCGCCGGGCGCGAAGTATCCGTATTCATTTCAGGTGGCTGATTACCGCGAGATCAATGCGTTCTCGTTGCCGGGTGGTCCGGTGTGGATCAATCGCGGCGTGCTGCATGCGGCGGGCAACGAGTCGCAGGTCGCCGGCGTGCTCGCGCACGAGATTGCGCACATCGCGCAGCGCCACGCGGCGGATCGACTCGAGAAGACGCTGCTCGCCAGATGGAGCCTTGGGATGCTCGGCGCGATGCTCGGCAACGTCGGCGGCGCCGGCACCGCGCAGGCGGCGGGCGCGATGATGGCCAACGGCGTGTTCCTGAAATTCTCCCGGGACGATGAGCGCGAGGCGGATCGAGTCGGATTGCAGATCATGACGAAGGCCGGATGGGACGGGCGCGGGATGATCGAGCTGTTCGAGACGCTGCGTCAGGCGCAGAAGCGCGATCCGAGCGCGGTCGACATGTTCTTCTCGACGCATCCGTCGCCGGCGGATCGAATCGCGCAGCTCACAGCATCGACCGCGCGCCGCCGCGGTGGTGTCCGCGATACGAAGGAGTTCCGCGCGGTCAAGTCGCGCGCGCTGAAGCTGCCTGCCCCACGTTCCATGAGATAGACTCCCGCAGGTGCCCTTCATCATCTCGGACATCGCCTACGTTGATCTGAATTTCCAGAACACGTCGAAGGCGATCGCGACCGGCGTCTACGGCGGCGATGCCGTCGTCCTGGTCGATCCCGGCCCCGGCTCGTGCATCGACACGCTGACCGGGCTGCTGCAGGCACAGGGAATTGCCGTTCGCGACATCCAGTCGATTCTCATCACGCACATTCATCTCGATCACGCCGGAGCGACGGGTCTGCTCGTGCAGGAGAACCCGAAGATCCAGGTGTTCGTGCACGAGAAGGGCGCGCCGCACGTTATCGATCCGTCGAAGTTGATCAACAGCGCGAACCAGCTGTGGGGCGTGGAAGGCGTCGCGCGACTGTGGGGCAAGACGCTGCCCGTGCCGCAGGAGAACCTGCACATCCTCGGCGAGCACGATCGCATCACCGCCGGCGGGCATGTCTTCGACGTGAAGTACACGCCGGGGCACGCGTCACATCACGTCAGCTACTTCGACGAGCAGACCGGCATCGTCTGGGCGGGCGACACCGCGGGGCTGCGGTTCACGTCGCAGATCTTCACGCTGCCGCCGACGCCGCCGCCCGACATCGATCTCGAAGCGTGGCGCGGGAGCATCGCCACGCTGCGCGCATGGGGACCGGAGACCGTCTTCATCACGCACTTCGGTCCGTACGGGAACGTGCCGGAGCATCTCGACGATCTCGAACGCAGCCTCACCGCGGCCGCCGACGTCGTGAAACGCATCCTGCAGACCGACGTGCCCGATGAGGCGAAGTACGAGCAGTTCAAGAAAGCCGTCTTCGAGTACATCCACGCGGCCGGCATCCCCGAGGACGAGATCGCACCACTCGAGCACGTTGGGCCGCTCGAATTCAACTGGCGCGGCCTGGTTCGGTACTGGAAGAAGCGCGGCGTCGGCGCATGATGACGGGCCAGAGTGACGACGGGCCGCAGAGACACAGAGCCACAGAGAATTACTTCTCTTTCACCACGAAGGCCTAACGCCATCCACGAAGCTCACGAAGCCGCCGCTGGACGTCGCTACATTTCGCGATGGGGAAAACGTCAGACGGAATCGCCGCGTCGGATTGGGACCGCGTTCACGAGCTCGCTTTGGCGATGGTCAATACCGATGAACCTGTCGAAGAGCAGCATCACCGCACAGACCTCCTGAATTACCTGGACGAACTGACTGCAAAGTACGGCGAACTCCCCAGCCTGCTGGCCACTCGCGCGGATTACGTGGAGGATCCAGCCGAGTCAGAGCGCCTGTTGCTGCGCGCGTTCGAAGCCGCAACCCGTATCGTCGACACATTGAATCTTCGTGAAATCGCGCTGTCGTTGGCAGATCTCTACACCACGGTACGTCCACGGCGGGTTGCGGCCAGAGTGTGGCTCGATAGAGCGCGCGCTTATCTATCGCCCGACGACGAAAGAAGCCTGGCCGATCTGCGGCGCATCGAGAAGCGTCTGGATGATTCGTAATGTCGAAAAACGAGGCTCGGCGTCTCTACGGCTCGTGATCAGAGATTACGGCGCTTCAATTCGAGTATGGCGAAAAGGCGACGATGCGAATACCTCTCATCCCTTCGTGACCTTCGCGAACGCGAATGCCTTCGTGGTTTCAAAAAAGAGAAATAGCTCTGCGTCTCTGCGGCCCGTGATCGGGTTGCCAGGTTATTCGCGGTCCCGCTGCCCCCGGTGCTCCGGCAGTAAGAAGCAGCAGATCAAACTGATCACCGAGCAGATGGCGATATACCACGCGATCGCGGACGATGTGCCGTACTCCCTCAGCAGCACTGTTGCGATCAAAGGGGCCGGGCCGCCGGCGGTAATCGAGGCCAGCTGATAGCCCAGCGCTGAGCCGCTGTAACGCACCGACGCGGGGAACGCCTCGGCGATGAACGCCGCCTGCGGGCCGTACTGCAGGTCCTGGATCGGATTCGAGATCACAATCGCCAGGAAGACGAGCGGCAGCATCCGCGTATCCAGCAGGTTGAAGTAGACGAACGGGAACACGATCATCAGCGCGCAGCCGATCGCGGTGATCGTGCGGCGGCCGTACACGTCCGACAGATGGCCGAACAACGGGTTGGCGAAGCACGACACGAGCGCCATCACCATCACCATATTCAGCACGAGCCCGCGGCCGAAGCCGAGCACCGTGGTCGCGTACGTGATCACATAGGTCGTGTAGATGTAGAAGCACACCTGCTGGCTGGTGCGGAGGAACATCGAGAGCGCCACTTCCTTGCCGTTGTTGCGCAGCACCTCGACGAGCGGCGCCTTGACGATCGCGCCCGTCTTCTTCAGCTCCTCGAACACCGGCGTCTCGCGGACACCCGAGCGGATGTAGAAGCCGGTGATGACGAGCGCCACGCTGGCGAGGAACGGGATGCGCCAGCCCCAGTCGAGGAACTGCTGATCGGTGGTGATGCCGGTCATCAGCGCGAGCGCGCCGTTGGCGAGCACCATCCCCGCGGGCGCGCCGAGCTGCGCGAAGCTGGTCGTGAAGCCGCGCCGCTTCGGATCGGTCCACTCCGCGGCCATCAGCACCGAGCCGCTCCACTGGCCGCCAATCGCCAGCCCCTGCAGCACGCGGCCGATCGTCAGCAGCACCGCGCCCCACACGCCGATGACGTCGTAGCCCGGCGTGAGGCCGACGGCCATCGTCGATGCGCCCATCACGATCATCGTGAAGACGAGCAGCTTCTTGCGGCCGACGCGATCGCCGAAGTGGCCGAAGATGGCCGCGCCGATCGGCCGCGCGACGAAGCCGATGAAGAACGTCGTGAACGACAGCATGGTCGCGATGAACGGATCGGAGCCGGGGAAGAACTTCTGCGGGAACACCGCCGCGGCGGCGACACCGTAGAGGAAGAAGTCGTACCACTCGATCGTCGTGCCGACCGATGCGGAGACGACGGCGCGGATCTGATGGCGGCGGACAGCTTGGTCGGTGCGAAGGGTCGTGGCAGCGTCAGTCACGCGCGCCATTCTATAGGGTTCCTGCATCGATCGCCTTGCACAGCTCCGAGGTGAACTCCCTCGTGCCGAGCGGACCGCCGAGATCGATCGTGCGCGTGGAGGGCCGTTGCAACAGCGCATCGACAGACGACTCGATGATGCGCGCCGCGGCCGTAAGGGTGGCGTGATCGTGGCGCCGGCCCAGCCAGTCGATCAGCATGGCGGCGGACAGGATAAGCGAGGTCGGGTTGGCCTTGTTGCGGCCCGCAATGTCCGGCGCCGATCCGTGCTGCGCCTGCGCCATGCAGTGGCGCTCGCCGAAGTTGATCGACGCGGCGAGACCGAGGCTCCCCGACAGCTCCGCCGCTTCATCGGACAGGATGTCGCCGAACATGTTCGTCGTCGCGATGACGTCGAAGCGCGCGGCGTCGCGGACGAGCAGTGCGGCCATCGAGTCCACCAGTTGTTCGTCGTAGGCGACGCCCGGGTGCACCTTCGCGGCCGCGCGCACCTCGCGCAGGAACAGCCCTTCGGTGACGCCGAGCACGTTGGATTTGTGCACGGCGGTGACGTGCCTGCGCCGCGCGGCGGCCAGCTCGAACGCGGCGTGCGCGATGCGCGACGAGGCGAAGGCGGAGATCTTCCGGATCGAGAGCGCGAGATCCGGCGTCGGCATCAGCTCGCCGCTGCCGCGATGCATGTTGCGGTCGGCGTAGAAGCCTTCGGTGTTCTCGCGAACGATGACGAGATCCATCGGCGTGCGGCCCCAGTGCGGCAGCCCGTCGCGCGTGCGGCTCGGGCGCACGTTGGCAAAGAGATCGAGCTGGATGCGCAGCTCCGCGGACGCGTTGATGCCGCCCTCGGTGCGAGGAGGGTAAGCGGCGGTCGACACGGGTCCGAGGATGATGCCGTCCGCCCGGCGGCAGGCGTCGAGCACGGAGGAGGGCAGCGTCGTTCCGGACGACTGCAGCGAGGTCAGTCCGATCTCTCGCACGTCGAAGGAGAGGTCGAGCGCCAGCGCCTGCTGCACGCGCTCGAGCACCCGCATCGCCGCGTCCGTGATCTCGGGTCCGATGCCGTCCCCTGGCAGGACAAGGATGTTCATGCGATCACCCGGACCGGCGCGCCCGCGAGGAACGCGCGGACGTCCTCGACGGCTTCGCCGTACGCGAGACGATAGTTCTCCGCCGTGACGTAGCCGAGGTGCGGCGTCAGCACGACGTTCTCGAGGCGCCGCAACGGATGGTCCGCGGGCAGCGGCTCTTCGTCGAAGACATCGAGGCCGGCGCCGGCGATCACGCTGTGACGCAGCGCGTGAATGAGCGCATGCTCGGCGACGACGGGACCGCGCGCCGTATTGATCAGGAAGGCGGTCGGCTTCATCGTCGTGAGCTCGCGCTCGCCGACAATCCCGCGCGTGCGGTCGCTGAGCACCAGATGCACGGTCGCGATGTCCGAGCGGCGAAAGAGCGACGCCTTGTCCACGAGCTCGACGTCGAGCGGGTCCGTCTTCTCGCGCGTCAGGTTCTGGCTCCAGGCGATCACGTTCATCCCGAACGCCTTCCCGATGCGGGCGACGTCCGATCCGAGCCGCCCGAGCCCGATCACGCCGAGCGTCTTGCCGTGCAGGCCGACGCCGACCGTCGTTTGCCATGCGCCGCTGCGCATCGCGATCGATTCCAGCGGGATGCGCCGGGCGAGCGACAGGATCAATCCCCACGTGAGCTCGACCGGCGGCATCGGCAGCGTGCCGGTACCGCTCACCACGATGCCGCGGGCGTTCGCCGCCTTCACGTCGATCGCCGCATTCCGTCGTCCAGTCGTCACGAGCAGCTTCAAGGAGGGCAACCGTTCGATCAGGGATGCGGGAAACGGCGTCCGCTCGCGCATCGCGACGATGACGTCGAAAGTGCGGAGGCGTTCGGCGAGCTCGTCCTCGGAGCCGATCCGTTCGTGAAAGGGGTGAAGCGAAACGCCGGGACCGAGCGATGACCAGTCGGCCATCGAAAGTGCTACCCCCTGGTAATCATCGAGAATCGCGACGCGGGTTGGCATACAAGATGCGCAAAGTCTATGCGTTGGCTGCTGTCGCAGCGCTCCTGACCGGCGGTGTGCTCATCGCACAGGAGGAAGCTGGCGGCCGAGGCGGCCGTGGCGGCCGCATGGGTGGCGCACCTGCCGGACCCCCTCCGGCCTGTCCGCCGAGCGGCTACGGCGCCCAGGCGTACTACTCGATGTTCGGGCAGAACGGCGGCGACGGCCAGACGGCGTATGAGGTCGCCAGCCCCTGCATCGGCAAGGACGTGCGCGACGTGGCCGAGTCGATCGGCATGGGCCGCAACAAGCTGTTCGGCGTCAAGAACGTCATCGGCGTGCAGTTCAGGGCGGATGGGACGATGGCCGATGGCAACGGCATGGCGAAGCTGGCCAACTCGGAGTTCCACATCGCGTATTACATCCCGGCGATGCGCGCGATGCTGAAGGGCACGCGGGCGAACGGGCAGCCGCTGAACGAGATTCGCGTGTTCGCGGATCAGTACGCGTGGAACGAGACGCAGGAAGGGCGCGGCGCGACGGCGGCGATGAACACGCTGAACGATCGGCTGCCGCTCATCAAGCTCACGCCGTTTGGCGCGGTCTGGTCGGTGATTGACGCCGAAGCTCACACGGTCGTCAGCAAGACCGCCGATGGCAAGACGCTGCTCACGGGCACCTCGCCGTACGACGGCATCGAGGTCGCGGTGACCGTCGAGGACAACCGCAATCATCTGAAGCTCGGGCCCTACGATCCGACGGAGCTGATTCGCCTGCCCGTCGCGGTGACCGCGAAGGCCAACGGCCACACGTGGGGCGCGACGTTCGCGAACTATCGCGGCGATCTCGAGCCGAACGTCTGGATGATCTTCCCGACCGACATGAAGTGGACGCTCGACGGCAAGCCGCTCGCCGACCTGCACGTCACGTTCTTCCGTTCCAATCCCTACATCGTGTTCCCGATTCCGGATGTGGTGAAGGGGCAGAAAGCGTCGAATTAGGCCGCACTCACGTAGAGAAAGGACTGCAGAACCACCATGGTGAAGAGCAACGTCAAGAGAATCGTCATCGCATCCGCCGCCGCGCTGGCGCTGCTGATGATCGGCGCGCCGGCACGCGCGCACCACTCCGCGAACGCTGAATTCGATACGCAGAAGGAATTCACCATCACCGGAACGCTGACCAAGCTCGAGAACGTCAACCCGCACTCGTGGTGGTACGTCGACGTCAAGGGAGCGGACGGCAAGGTCACCTCGTGGAAGCTGGAGTCGCTGAGCCCCGCGGGCCTGATCCGCCAGGGCCTGAAGGTGAAGACCGAGCTCCACATCGGCGACACCTACAGCTACCGCATCTCGCCGGCCTGGAAGGATCCCGATTCGTCGAGCAAGCTCGGATTCATGCGTTCGATCACGGTGAACGGCAAGGAGTACGTCGTCGTCGAGCTGTAGCAGGAGGACATGTGAATCACCAGATGCGTTCCTTGTTCGCCGCGGGTTGCGCGATGGCCGTCGCCATCGCGGTGGCGCCGCTGGGTACAGCGCAGCAGGCAAACACTGTGCAGCAGGGCGCACCCGCCGCTGGCGCGTCGCAGCTGCCGCCGGGCGCACAGCGTACGGCCAACCTGCCGCTGCGCACCGTGAACTGCTCCTACACGCCGTGCGGCAAGCGCGTCTCGCCGCAGGACGGCATCGTGTGGCAGTTGAAGTCGAACGGCCAGACCCCGCGTGATGCGGACGGCCATCCCGATCTCTCGGGCAACTGGGGCGCGGCGTTCCCGAGCCCGTTCGGGCAGGGTGGCCTGCGGCGCACGGGCGGCTTCGAGCCGGACCAGTCGTCGATGCAGCGCGGCGCGCAGTGGAACAAGCCGATCTACAAGCCGGAGTACTGGGAGAAGGTCCGCAGCCTCGATTACAGCAAGGCGGATGTCGATCCCGCCTACGGCTGCTATAAGCCTGTCGGCGTCCCGCGCGCGAACGTACCCGGCAGGATCGTCCAGAAGGATAAGCAGATCTGGCTGCTCAACAGCGTCGAGAACGAGCTCCGCATTCTTCCGCTCGACGGCGGCAAGCGCGACGAGAACGACTATCAGTTCTCGACGTACAACGGCATGGGCCTCGCGCACTGGGACGGCGACACGCTCGTCATCGAGTCGGTCGGTTTCAACGACATCACGTGGCTCGGCTGGGAAGGCTACTTCCACACCGACAAGATGGAAGTGACCGAGCGGTTCACGCGCCAGGGCGATCTCCTCTTCTACAACTTCACCGTGAACGATCCCGACGTGCTGATGGAGCCGTGGACGTCGTACACGTACTGGCGGCGGTTGAATCCGAACCCGAACCGTCAGGGCGAAGCGACGGAGTGCGACGAGCGCGATCTTCTGCTGCTCGCCGATCCGTTCCTACGGGGATGATCGAAGTCCGCCTGAAGGCGACACGACTGGACGCCCGCCCCATGCGAATACTGATTGCTTCGTGCATCGCCATCTTGGTCGCCGGCTCCGCACTGTTTGCACAACAGCCGCAACAGGTATGTGCGCCGAACGGATATGGCGCGCAGGGCTACTACGCCATGTTCGCGCAGAACGACGACGGGTTCACCGCGTACGAGATCGCGAGCCCGTGCATCGGCAAGGACGTGCGCGAGGTCGCCGAATCGATCGGCATGGGTCGTGGGAAGGTGATGACGGTCAAGAGCGTCATCGGCGTGCAGTTCAGGGTCGACGGGACGATGGCGGACGGGACGGGCATGGCCAGGCTGGCGAACACCGAGTTCCAGATGGCGTATTACCTGCCGGCGGCGCGCGCGATTCTGAAGGGGACCAAAGCCAACGGCCAGCCACTGAACGAGATTCGCGTCTTCGCGAACCAGTACGCGTGGAACGAAACGCAGGAAGGGCGCGGCGCGACCGCCGCGATGAACGAGCTCAACGATCGCCTGCCGTTGCTGAAGCTCACACCGTTTGGCGCGATGTGGTCCGTGATCGACGCCGAAGGGCACACGGTGGTCAGCAAGACCGCCGACGGCAAGACGGTGCTCACCGGCACATCGCCGCACGACGGCATCGAGGTCGCGGTCACGGTCGAGGACAACCGGAACCATCCGAAGCTCGGGCCGTACGATCCGACCGAGTTGATCCGCCTGCCGGTCGCGGTCACCGCGAAGGCGAACGGCCACACGTGGGGCGCGACGTTCGCCGACTATCGCGGCGATCTCGAACCGAACGTCTGGATGATCTTCCCGACGACGATCAAGTGGACGCTCGATGGCAAGCCGCTCGCGGATCTGAAGGTCACCTTCTTCCGCTCGAATCCGTACATCGTCTTTCCGATTCCTGACGTCGTGCAAGGGCAGCGCGTGGCGCAAGTGAGCGCGGCCCAGCTGCCGCCCGCGTCGCAGCGAACGAAGAATCTGCCGCTGCGGACCGTGCAGTGCTCGTACTCGCCGTGCGGCACGCGCGTCTCGCCGCAGGACGCGTACGCCACGCAGTTGATGCCGATGGGCGAGACGCCGCGCGACGCGCAGGGGCATCCTGATCTGAGCGGCACCTGGACGGGCAATCTCGGCAACGTGTTCCAGGTGCCGGGCCTGCGCCGCAGCGGCGCGTTCGAGGCGGATCAATCGTCGATGCAGCGCGGCGCGCAGTGGAACAAGCCGATGTACAAGCCGGAGTTCTGGGAGAAGGTGCGCAGCCTCGATTACGGCAAGGTGGATGTCGATCCGTACTACGGCTGCTACAAGCCGCTCGGCGTGCCGCGCCAGAACGTTCCCGCGCGCATCGTGCAGAAGGACGGGCAGATCTGGTTGTTCAACGGCGTCGAGAACGCGCTGCGCATCCTGCCGCTAGACGCGGCAAAGCGCGACGAGAACGACCTTCAGTTCTCGACGTTCAACGGGATGGGGCTCGCGCACTGGGACGCCGACACGCTCGTCGTCGAATCAGTGGGCTTCGGCGATCGCACGTGGATTGGCTGGGAAGGCTACTTCCACACGGACAAGATGGAAGTGACCGAGCGGTTCACGCGCGTCGGCGACCTGCTGTATTACCACTTCACCGTCACCGATCCGGATGTTCTGGCGGAGCCGTGGACGTCGTACACGTACGTGCGGCGGCTGAATCCCAGACCTGCGCGTCAGGATGAGGCGCCCGATTGCGACGAGCGCGACATGAACCTGCTCGCCGATCCGTTCCTGCGCGGCTAGTCGGTAGTGTCCGGCTTCAGCCGGACCCACAAGCGCAGAGTCCCAAGACCTCTCGATAATCGTCGTCTTGCTGCCGGATTTCAAAACCGCGACTTCTTCCATAAATCGCCGCGCGCTAGATTTCGTCTTCGAAGAATTCGAGCGGAGCTCGTCCGCCCGCGGCACGCTGTTCGGCCTCTTTTGCGCGCAGCTCCACTCGGCGAATCTTTCCTGAGATCGTTTTCGGCAGCTCCGCGAACTCCAGCCGTCTGATGCGCTTGTACGGCGCGAGCGTTTTCCGGCAGTAGTCGAAGATCGCCGCCGCGGTCTCGCGGCTCGGCGCGACGCCAGGCGCCAGCACGACGAACGCCTTCGGCACGTTGTGCCGCACGGGATCGGGACTTGGGACGACCGCCGCTTCGGCGACGGCCGGATGTTCGATCAAGGCGCTCTCGAGCTCGAACGGGCTCACTCGATAGTCGGACGCCTTGAACACATCATCCGCACGGCCGACGAACGTCAGATAGCCTTCGCCGTCGCGTGTGGCGATGTCGCCGGTGTGGTAGTAGCCGCCGCGCATCGCATCCAATGTCTTCTCATCATCGTCCGCGTAGCCCCCTGTCAGGCCCAGCGGACGATCGTCGAGCCGCAGGCAGACTTCGCCTTCCGTATCGGACACCACGCCGTCGGGATCGATCAGGACGACGGGATAGCCGGGCAGTGGCCGTCCCATCGAGCCGGGCTTCACGCGCTGGCCGGGAGAGTTGCCGATCTGCGCGGTCGTTTCCGTCTGCCCGTAGCCATCGCGAATCGTCAGTCCCCACGCGTTGCGCACCTGCTCGATCACTTCCGGATTGAGCGGCTCGCCGGCCGAGAGCAGTTCGCGCAGCGTGATGTTGTAATCGGCGAGCCGCTCCTGAATCAGCATCCGCCACACGGTGGGCGGCGCGCACAGCGTGGTGACGCGGTGCTTCACGAGCGCGGTGAGCACCGCCTTCGCGTTGAACCGCGCGTAGTTGTAGATGAAGACCGTCGCCTCCGCGTTCCACGGCGCGAAGAAGCAGCTCCACGCGTGCTTGGCCCAGCCGGGCGAGCTGATGTTCCAATGCCGATCGCCGCGCTGGATGCCGGTCCAGTAGAGCGTGGAGAGGTGACCTACCGGATAGCTCTGATGCGTGTGCATCACGAGCTTCGGCCTGGCCGTTGTGCCCGACGTGAAGTAGAGCAGCATCGGATCGGTCGCCTTCGTTGGCGCGTCCGTCGTGAACGTTGCGCTCGCCTTGCGGCTGTCCGCGTAGTTCTGCCAACCGCGGATCGAGCCGCCCACCGCGATCTTCGTGAACGATCCGCGCACGCTGTCGAACTTGTGGACGGTGGCCGCGCCGGCGACGACGTGCCGCACGCGGCCGCGATCGATCCGGTCCTGCAGATCGGCGGTCGTCAGCAGCGTCGTTGCCGGCGTCACGACCACGCCGAGCTTCATGGCGGCGAGCAGCACTTCCCAGAGCGCGACTTCGTTGCCGAGCATCAGCATCAGGCGATCGCCGCGCTTGGCGCCGAGCGACTGCAGGTAATTGGCGACGCCATTCGACGCGGATGACAGCTGTGCGAACGAGCGAACGGTCTCGAGGCCGTTCTCCTCGACCAGGTGCAGCGCGGGGCGATTGTTGCCCGCGGCAATCGCGTCGAAGTAATCGAGCGCCCAGTTGAAGTGATCGAGCGCCGGCCAGCGGAAGTCGCGGACGGCGGTGTCGTAGGCGGTGCGGTGCTGCAGGATGAAGTCGCGCGCCGCCAGGAACGGGGTCATGAATCTATAATGCCTCGTGGCCGACGAACAACTCTACGAGAAGGGCATGAAGGTGCGCCGCCAGGTGCTTGGCGACGCGTATGTCGACAAGGCAAGCGCGAATGTCGACGACTTCAACCGCGAATTCCAGCGGCTCGTGACGCAGTACTGCTGGGGCGAAGTCTGGACTCGCTCGGTGCTCACCAACAAACAGCGCAGCCTGAACAATCTCTGCATGATGGCGGCGCTCAATCGCGCGGCGGAATTCGAGCTGCACGTCCGCGGCGCGCTGCGCAACGGCTGCACACCCGAGGAGATCCGCGACACGCTGCTGCAGGTGGCGATCTATGCGGGGATTCCGGCCGGCGTCGAAGCGTTCCGCATCGCGCGCAAGGTACTGCAGGAAGAGGGCGTGATTTGACAGCCCTGTGATGTGGGCGTATCGTCCGCGGCCATGAAACATCTGCTGACGACCATCGGCCTTCTCCTGCTGCCGCTTGCTGTCTACGCGCAGGAGGCGCCGGGCGTCGTTGGCAGCATCTATCCGACGCAGCTGGTTCGCGGGCAGAGCAACGTGCTGCACCTGGCGCTCGGTCGGAACAATCCCGTGAAGGCGCTGGAGTTCACGCCGGCCGACGGCATCACGGTGACGCGCACCGACAGCCGTGACCTGAATCAGGGTTCGGTCTGGTGGGAGTTCACGGTCAACGTGGCGCCGAATGCCGCGCCGGGACCGCGGCAGCTGGTTGTCGTCCAGGAACGCGGTCGCACCGCGCCGGCGACGCTGACCATTCCCGATCATCTCCCGGCGCTCTCCAACCTGCGCGTAGCCGCGGCGCAGGTGAACCGGCCGACCGTTGACGTGCAGGTCAACGCGTCGAACCCCGGTGGGAAGTTCAACGACGCGCCGTACATCTGGTTCCTGCTCTCGTGCGGTCCGCAGCCGGAGATGGGCGTCGTGCGCGGCAAGGTCGACGGCGCCATGATCCGCGCGAGCATTCCGAACCCGCTGACGTTCGACTTCACGTCATGAGGGAAAGGGCCGCCATGTGCCGCACCATGCTCGTCATCGCGCTCGTTCTTGGACTCGCCGCGCCGGTGATGGCGCAGGAGTGGATCGAGTACCAGAACATCCAGGATGGCTTCAAGATCAACTTTCCCGGCCAGCCGAAAATCATGGATACGACGTGGGTCACCGGCCAGGGCTACGTCCTGCCGGCGCGGATCTACAGCGGCGAGATGGCGAGCAGCCGCTATTCGATGACGGTTGTCGATTACAACGTCATCGAACGCCTGGGCATGGAACGATCCGAGAAGTGCCCGGTCGGCGCTGAAACGTGCCAGGGCCAGCCCGCGGGACAGTTGCGTTCGGTCATCGGCCCCGGCTACGCGACGCAGGAAATCCGCGACGCGCTCCTCAACGCCACCTATAAATTGCTGCAGCGCGACGCGAAGCTGACGGCGCTGCTCTGGAATTTCGAGGACCTCGTCGAAGGGTACGAGCTGCATCTGGTGAACAACAAGGACCAGTCGCGCACGATGGCCTTCGTCGCGATGCACGAGAACAAGCTGTACGTGATGGAAGGCACCGTGCCGAAGGGCTATCCGGAACCCGGCCTCTTCTACCAGTCGCTGGGATGGGTTGACAAGAACGGCAACGGGATCCGCTATCAGCAGGTGTACGTGAACGAGTTCCACGGGCTGCGGATCATCCCTGTGCCGCCGCGTGCGGGACAGAATCCGGCGCCGCAGCCGCCGCCGGCAGCCGCGCGATAGGTTAGTGGTTGGTGGTTTGTAGTTGGTGGTTAACTGCCAACCTCCAACCTCCAACCTCCAACCTCCAACTCCCCAAGGTGAATAACCGGGCGGTTCACAGTCGCGTCGTGCGTCCAGCCTTGGATCCCGGAGCGCTCGCGCGCGAGCCCTTGGAAGTTGGAGATTGGGAGTTGACCACTAATCACTAATCACTAATCACTAATCACCAATCACCAATCACTAACCGTCCTGTCGCAGGACGTCCTGAATCCGATCAGGCGACACCTTTATCTCCACGCCGGCGCGCTCTTCCTGCAGCAGCATCGCGACGCGCGAGTCGCGCTCGCCCCAGCCGCGTTCGACGGCCTCGGCGAGTTCCTCCAGCGCGAGATTCGACAGGCGCATCGGCACGTTCAGCTCGCGCCCGAGCGAGGTGGCAAGCGAGACATCCTTGTGCGCGAGGTGCAGGCGGACCTACCTCGAGACGCAGTGAGGATTACCGCTCCAGGACTTGCCCGCAAACTGCGCTGAAGTCGTTGACGTGCGCAGCACCCGCAGCTAGCATCCGCGCTGAACGTTCGGAGCGTTCCCACTATTCCACACGGCGCGTCGGACAAGCGGCGCTCGGTTTCGAGTGAGGTTACGAATGGCTTGAGTTGCGAAGGCTTCAGGGAGGCTGAGTATGACGAGCATGATCGAGCAGCCCCGTGGGCACGGGATCCTTCTCCCATTAGTGTGCATCTTCACCCTGCTGGCGTTTTCCGAGATGGCTCTCGCACAGCAGGAGGCCAGCATCATCGGCCAGATCAAGGATGAAAGTGGCGCGATCCTCCCGGGCGTCACGGTTTCGGCGACGAGCCCCGCACTGCAGGTCCCGCAGGTCACCGATGTCGCCAACCAGCAGGGTGAATACCGGCTGACGCCGCTGCCGATTGGCACGTATACGGTTGTCTACACCCTCCAGGGCTTCCAGACCATGAGACGCGAGGAAGTCCGCCTGACGGCCGGCTTTACCGCGCGCGTAGACATGACGATGAAGGTCGGCACGCTCAACGAGTCGGTGACGGTCACCGGCGCCGCGCCCGTCGTCGATGTGAACTCCACGACTACCCGCACCGAGCTGACGCGCGAGACGCTCGAGCTCATTCCGACGAGCCGCGCGGGCCTGCAATCGGTGCTGATGCAGGCGCCTGGCGCCCGCACCAATCTCGACACCGGCAGCGGCGTCACCGCCAACCCGACGTTCCGCGCGTTCGGGCGCAGCTACGAGGCGTGGGTGACGGTCGAAGGGTTCCCGACCACATCGCCGAAATCGGCGCTGCAGAGCACCGCGCAGTACTTCGACTACGAGTCGTTCGAGGAGACATCGGTCCAGACCGTCGGCAACAACGCCGAAACGCCAAACGCCGGCCTGAACCTGAACATCATTCTGAAATCGGGCGGCAACGACTTCCACGGCCAGGGCGTGTACACCGTCACTGCACAGAAGCTCCAGTGGAACAACCTCGATCAGACCCTCATCAACGCGGGGCTCGGCAGCCCGAACAAGATCGCAACGCGCTGGGACGCCGATGCCGGGATCGGCGGCCCAATTCTTCACGACAAGCTATGGTTCTTCTTCACGCCGAGGCTGCACCGCGAGGACGCGCAAATTGCCGGCGTGATCAAGCCTGACGGCACGGCCGGCGTCGATCCGGTGACGCAGTTCCACTCGACGGAGAAAATCAACTATCAGCTCAACCCGTCGAACAAGTTCATCGGCTTCACGCAGGCCTTCCACCGAGACAGCCAGAGCGGCGACACGCCGCTGGTGCCGTGGAATTCGCGGCAGCATCAGATCTACGGCCAGCAGACCAGCAAGATCGAATGGCAGTTGGTCCGGAACAACAAGTACGTGTCTGTGCAGGCCGGCGAATGGGCGTTCCATCTCGATCGAAGCGGCTTCGATCCGACGAACATCTCGACGTTCTTGGCGGCAACCACGCCTTCAAGTTCGGACTCGACTACTGGGACTCGCATGCGGACCGGCGCTCGCAGGACCGCGGCGCCGCCACCAACATGCAGCTCCACTTCGCCAACGGCGTGCCGACGACGATCAACGCGTTGAACTACCCGGTGACGCCGTTCTCGCACGTGCGCAACGTGCCGACGTTCGTGCAGGACAGCTGGACGCTGGCGCGCAGGCTGACGCTGAACCTGGGCGTTCGCTACGACCACAACTGGGCCTACCTGCCTATGCAGACCCGCGCGGCGTCGGCGCCGCCGCTCGACACGTTCTATCCGGCCGGGACGTTTCCAGAAGTCCACTTCAAGACGTTCAATCCCGTGACGCCGCGCGCCCACCTGGCGTGGGACGTCAGGGGCAACGGCAAGACGGTCGTGAAGGGAGGCTGGGGCCGGTTCCGCCACATGTGGAACTCCGACGAGATCAACATGGCAAACAGGGTGACGTTCCTCACCTCGACGTTCCTCTGGCACGACCTGAACGGCAACAGGCTGTTCGATCCCGGCGAGGTGAACTTCGACCCGGCGGGGAGCGACTTCGTCTCACAGAGCGCGCTGGGAGCATCGGCCGCGACCTCCAACGCGATATCGAATCCGAACCTGAAACAGCCGGGCAGCCACGAGGCGAACGTGTCCGTCGAACAGCAACTGGTCGCGAACTTCGCCGTGCGGGCCACCGGCATCTATTCGAAGGACACCGGCACCTACCGCATCCTCAACACAAAGCGGCCGTACGAGACGTACAACATCGACGTGTCGCGTCCGATCTCGGCCCCGAACGGAACCGCGGATCCGACGCTCGGGATGCTGCCGATCAGGACGTTTCCGCACGCGCTGGCGGGGCTCGCGAACCAGGTGCCGATGCTCATCAACGACCCGAAGTCGGATGCCGGCTACACCAGCGTCGAGCTCGCCGCGAGCCGGCGGCTGGCGAATCGCTGGATGATGCAGGCCTCCTACTCCGCGACCAGGCTCGACGTTCCGTACGTGAGCAACAGCATGATCACCAGCGGAAGCGCGTGCATCGGCTGCGTGGACCTGACCACGTACGATCCGAACGCGGAGATCTTCGCGAGCAACAAAACCTGGGAATACCTGACGCGGGTCTCCGGCTACTACCAGCTGCCGTACGGCGTCAGCGCGGCGGCCAACTATGAGAACCGGAGCGGTACGCGGTGGGCGCGCACGCAGACGTTCGCCAACGTGCCGGAGATCGGAACGATCGTGCTGCGCGTCGAACCGATCGGGTCGCGGCGTCTGCCGAACACCAATCTCCTGAACCTGCGGTTCGAAAAGTCGATTCCCGGGCTCGCGCCCGGCCACAAGCTGGCGCTGCGGGCCAGCATGTTCAATGCGTTGAACGCCAATACCCCGCTGACGGTGCAGCAGAACACGGGGCCGGCGTTCGGCAACGTGCTCACGTACATGCCGCCGCGCATCCTCGAGTTCGGGGTGGTGTACAGCTACTAGCTATGGTCCTTCGCGATCTTCGCTCCTTCGTGGTGATGCTTCGCGGGCCGACGCGGCGGGCGGCGACGCGCGATGAGATCATCCATCCTGCCGCAGGACCTCCTGAAGCCTGTCAGGCGACACCTTT
>QHWQ01000358.1 GCA_003222635.1 Acidobacteriota bacterium
CGCGCAGGATCACGGCTTCGGCCGCGCGTGGACGCCGATGGCCGAAGTCCTCTGGTCGAAGGAAAGCCACGGCGGACCGAACGTCGTTGACGTGGTGCCGCAGATGCAGGTGTCGTTGACCAAGCTGCAGCACATCCTGCTGAGCGTCGGCGTTAGCGTTCCGGCGACCGAGCGCGAAGGACGGCATCCGCAGTTCCTCACCTATTTCCTCTGGAACAGGCCGCCGTCGAACCAGTCCCAGAGGAAATAGGTGAGGAACTGCGGATGCCGTCCTTCGCGCTCGGTCGCCGGAACGCTGACGCCGACGCTCAGCAGGATGTGCTGCAGCTTGGTCAACGACACCTGCATCTGCGGCACCACGTCAACGACGTTCGGTCCGCCGTGGCTTTCCTTCGACCAGAGGACTTCGGCCATCGGCGTCCACGCGCGGCCGAAGCCGTGATCCTGCGCGTAGGTGTACCCCCAGGCCTGACGCAGGTAGGTGGAGTTCTCGACGTTCGTACGATTGCTCGAGGCCATGTAGCCGCCGTGCACCTGCACGAAGCCGTTCGCGCCGATTCCCTTGGCGAACATCGCGAACGGCTCCCAGACCGTGACGCCCTCGCCGACGCCGACTTCATCCTTCCCGGTCGGCAGCGTCACCGCCCCGCCCGCCGCGAAAATGAACGAATGCTCGAGGTTCGCGATGAAGCTGCGGCGCAGCGCGAACTCCACGTCGCCAAGCCCTTTCACCCAGCCTGACGGCGTGGTCTGCTGAAACTCGATCGGAATGGTGATTTCGTACTGGCTCCGCTGCTTGATGCGGTGTTCGTAGACGAGATCGTTGCCGATCGACTTGGGACCCGATGTGCTGATGCCGGTCGTCCAGACCGATTCGCTCTCTGGAAACGCCTTCTCGGTGAAGAACGCGCGGGGGAAGTTCAGGTCGCCGCGCGGCCACGCCGGGTTGTCGCAGAGGCTCCACAGGTACTTGACGACCGACTCGATCTGCGCGTCCGACAACGCGTCGCCGAAGGCGGGCATGTGGTGATCGAGGCCGCGAATCGGTCCGCCGCGGTGAATGACGGAGTTCCAGTCGCCGAACGGCTCGACGGTGTTCGTCGGACAGTCGGTGAAATCCGGCAGCGGCACGTCGAAGCCGACGACGCTTTGCGGCGACCCCTTGCCATCGGGACCGTGGCATGTGGCGCAGTTGTTCTTGAAGATGTACTCGCCGTCCGCATCCGGCGGCAGCGCATTGGCGAGCGACGTAGCCGGCGTCGTCGCATCCTGCGCCGCATGCAGCGAGATCGCTCCCGCGACGCCGGCGTAGAGGATGGCCGCAACGACGACCGAGGTCAGCGCCCGCGGGACCATTACTTCGCGACCGGAACGAAGACGTACTGCTCGAGGCGCAGGATCTGCTCGTCGGTCGCGGTGTTCAGGTTGATCGGCACGAACAGCTTCGCGTACAGCTCGGTCCGCTGCTCCTTGGGGAGCGAGCTGAGCGCGTTGTCGAGATCTTTAATCGTCTTGAACGGCCGCTTGGCGAGGACCGCCTTCGCCAGCGCCGCGTTCATGTGCGGCAGCTTCGCGAGATCCGCCTCCGTGATGAGGTTGGCGTCGGTAATCGTGACCGGCTTGCCGACCTGCGCCTGCGCGACGTGGGCGGTGCCGGCGAGAGTCAACACGACAACGACGAGGATGGCGGCAATCTGTTTCATACGGGCGTCTCCTGGCGGCGCGTGCCGCCGTCAAGCGAAGGATGTCGGTATGCGTGCGCCAGGCCGACGAGGCCGAGCAGCACCATCGATCCGGGAGCCAGCACCGGCGTTGCCCCCGCAACTGTCTTACGAATGAACTCCCATCCGCGTTCACTCGGGTGGAGCTCGCGCTCGAACTCCACGTTTCCGTCGTAGTGCAGGCCGACCCCTACGGCGCCGAGGACGAGGAACAGCGCCATCAGCGCTTGCAGCACACGGACGCTCGCGCGGCTCGGCGACGAGCCGTGCCAGATCAGAACCGGAAGGGCTAGGACGAGCACGACGACCGGGATCCACTGCGCCGGTTTGTCGATGTGGCGGAGCAGGATCAGCTCGCTGATGGTGCCAATCACGCCGATGGCCAGCGCGCCGAGCAGCAGTTTTCTGATCGAGGCGAGCGTCTCCGCCTCGCGCGCGAGACCCTGAACCATGAAAGATGAACGAGCGCCGACCGTCACCTTAGCGCAAAGGCGCGCGAGGTCGAAAGCTTGCGAGCGAGTCTCAGAATCAGTTTCGCAGAACTGATGTCATGACGGAGCGATCGCCGTCGTTGGGCGGCGGCGTGACGCCGAGGACGCGGGCGAGCACGTTGTAGATGCTGACGTTCTCGAACGGCTTCACGTCCGCGTCGCGCCTGAAGGCAGGACCGGCGGCGATGAACACGCCGCGCATCGACATCAGCTGCGGATCCCATCCGTGTTGCCCGCGCAGTCCCGCTGCCTTGCCGGCTGTGATGTTGTCGAACGCCGCGCGGCGGATGATCTGCCATCCCGGGTCGGTGATGCCGATCAGTCTCGGCACGCGCGGGCTCGCGTTCGCATCACGGAAGTGCCAGCGCGCCGGTGACTCCTCGCGTCGGTAGATCTTGAGGTGCGGGTTCGCGTGGCGGAGCTTCTCGTACACCTCGTCCTCTTTTCCTTCCTTCGGAAAGAGGCTCAGGTCCGGATTGATGTTCGAGATCAGCGCCTCGTCCGGGCTGACGTAGTCGTCCGCGACGATGATGTGTTCATCATCGACGGGCGCCATCCCGTGATCCGACACGACGACGATGTTGACGCGATCGAGGATGGCGCGCTGCGTCAGGCCGTCGATGAGGCGGCCGACGTAGCCATCGTCGCGCGTGATCGCGTCGCGGACTTCCTGCGAGTCGGGGCCGTGCGCGTGACCGGCCTCATCGGTGTCTTCGAAGTAGAGCGTGAGCAGCCGCGGGCGCTGCGCCGCGGGCAGGTCGATCCATTTGAGAATCTGGTCAACGCGCGCGCTGGGCGGTTGCTCTTCCGCGTACGGTTGCCAGTAGGTGGGCCAGAGTCCCTGATGCGGCGCTTCCGATCCGGGCCAGTCGAGCGGGGCGGACGATCGTCCGTTCAGCTCCATCAGCGTCCAGATCGGCGTGCCGCCCCACCACATCGGATCGCGTACTTCCTCCCGCTTCGCGGTGGCGAACAGACGTCCCGTCGGCGGATCGAAGATGTTGTTCGCGACAATGCCGTGATGCGCGGGATAGAGGCCCGTGGCGATCGCGTAGTGGTTGGGGAAGGTTTTCGAGGGGAAGCTGGGAATCAGGTTGCGCGCGTGGATGCCGCGCGTCATCAGCTGATGCAGATTCGGCGTCGGCATCTTCGACGGATAGTCCCAGCGGAAGCCGTCGAAGGAGACGAGGATGACCGTCGGCTGCAGGTCGGCGAACGGATCGCGTTGCGCGATGGCGATCGTCGCGCTCAGCGCGAGCGCGAGCAGGGTGATCGTGATCGGGGCGCGACGCATGTCAGTCGAACTCGACGCGCGGAGCGGCCTGCGCACTGCCGATGACGCCGGCCGCGATGGTCGCTTTCGCGTAGTTCTCGCCTGTGATCGGCGCGCCGGCGAGGCGGCGGAGCATCGTCAGCTGGCCGGTGTGCGTCAGCGCGTCAGCAATCGGACCCTGGAAGAGACGCTCCGTGGACAATCCGAGCGGCCCGTCGGAGGCGAGATACGCATCGAAAGCCTGCAGGCTGGCGAAGAAGCGCGCGACCTCCTGGTCCCACGGCAGCGGCGTCGACTCGTGCCACGCGTGCTGACCGCGCGCGAAGCAGAGCGCCCAGTCGAAGAGGTCGCCCATATGCGCGAGGATCTGTGACGGCGTGCGCGTGCCTGGCGCAACGGTGAAGTCGGCGAATGCCGGCGTCGCATCACGCAGCGCCTTGCCGGCTCGATACGCCAGCGTCGCCACCGTGTGGCGAAGGAGCTCTCGGTCCGTCATCCAGCGATTGTAGCGGGGTCTTATCGGAGTCGGAGTACGGTGACGGCCCGCGCCCGAGTCAGAGTCGGGTGATGGGTCGACTCAAGGTTGCGGTTTTTGCGCTATCGCGGCCGATCGCGCCGTGCACAATCCGCAAACTTTCAAGTGCCTCATGAAGATCTGGGCGCAAAACGGCGGGGCCCTGGTCTTGCGATCTGAGATGTCCATGGCCCGGCGGAAGCGAGTCTTCATCGAGGGTCTCACCCTCCACGTGACGCAGCGAGGCAACAACAAGTGCCCGACCTTCCTGGCGGACTCAGACTTTGAAACTTTCCTGTGGTTCCTTCACTTCGCGATGCGGAAGTACCGTTTCGACGTGCACTCCTATGCCTTGATGTCGAATCATGTTCACATCATGGTGACGCCCTCTTCCCCGACGGCGCTCGCTCGCGGAATGCAAAGTCTCGGTCGTCGCTATGTGCGCTACTTCAACGATCGTTACAACCGCACGGGAACGTTGTGGGAAGGTCGTTATCGCGCAGCCCTCATCACGGACGAGCGCTACTGGTTGACGTGTCTGCGGTATGTCGAGATGAATCCTGTCCGCGCAGGGCTTGTCAGCTCACCGGAGTCGTACAAGTGGTGCAGTTATCGCGTACACGGCCT
>QHWQ01000359.1 GCA_003222635.1 Acidobacteriota bacterium
ATGTCGGACCTGATGCTGGCGCCGGCGGTGTTTGCGTTCGGGCTGGTCGCGTTCGGATTCCTCGGCATGGGCCCGGTGACGATCGCCGTCGACTCCTACGGACCCGTCACGGACAACGCTCAGTCGGTCTTCGAGCTCTCGGTGATTGAGGGGATTCCGGGCATCAAGGACGAATTGAAGCGGGATTTCGGGCTGTCGGTGCAGTTCGACAACGCCAAGGCGATGCTCGAGGAAAACGACGGCGCCGGCAATACGTTCAAGGCCACCGCGAAGCCCGTGCTGATCGGCACCGCGGTGGTCGGCGCGACGACGATGATCTTCTCCATCATCGTGGAGCTGACGGACAAGCTGACGACCAATCTCGACAAGCTGTCGCTGCTGCACGCGCCGTTTCTCCTAGGGCTGGTGACCGGCGGCTCGACCATCTACTGGTTTACCGGCGCATCGACGCAGGCGGTCACCACGGGCGCGTATCGCGCGGTGGAGTTCATCAAGGCGAACATCCGCCTCGAGGGCGTCGAGAAGGCGTCGGTCGCCGACAGCAAGAAGGTCGTCGAGATCTGCACGCAGTACGCGCAGAAAGGGATGTTCAACATCTTCCTGACGGTGTTCTTCGCGACGCTCGCGTTTGCGTTCGTCGAGCCGTTCTTCTTCATCGGCTACCTGATTTCGATCGCGCTCTTCGGCCTCTATCAGGCGGTGTTCATGGCCAACGCCGGCGGCGCGTGGGACAACGCGAAGAAGATCGTCGAAACCGAGCTGAAGATGAAGAACACCCCGCTCCATGCCGCGACGGTGGTCGGCGACACCGTGGGCGATCCATTCAAGGACACGTCGTCGGTTGCGCTCAATCCGGTGATCAAGTTCACGACGCTGTTCGGATTGCTGGCGGTTTCGCTCGCCGTGCGCTTGAGCAGCGAGGCGGGACCGACGGTCAGCCACGGCCTCGCGGCGGCGTTTTTCGCCGTCTCGGTCGTATTCGTCTACCGCTCGTTTTACGGGATGCGTATCGGGTCCGCCACGCATTAGGGGGCTTGCCTCGACGTCGCGCGCAGCGCGGAGTCGGGTGTTGACGGATTGAACATTTTCATGTGGCGCGGGGTCAATTCCCCCTTGCGTGCGCGTGGAACCGGTATAAAATGCCCGGTCTTTACCTGTTACAACCGGGGAGCACTTTCGAGGAACCGGTGTCTAAGTTCACTGTCGGCCGATCGCTCGGATAGGCCGTGCGTTCCGTTGACACCCAATTTTTGCGATAGCATAATCGGCCGCCTTGGGCGAGCTCAGCCGCGTCTGCGACGCGCGGCCGGGTGCACTGAAGACGGGTTTCAGGAGGGTTAAGAGCGGTGCCAAAGGACATGTTCCGCGATATCGTCGATCCCACGGTCAAGGTCGGAAGCCAGCAGTGGTACACGGTTCCGGTCTCGATCGCGGTACATACGGCGGCGGTGCTCGCGCTGATTGTGATTCCGTTGATGGCGGCCGACGTGCTGCCGACGCCACCCTCGATGCTGGCGTTCGCGGCTGCTCCGCCACCACCCCCGCCGCCTCCGCCTCCACCGCCGCCGCCGCAGCAGGCGGCGCCCAAGCCGGTCGTCGAAGTGAACCCGGCAGCGGCCCCGATCGAGGCGCCGAAGGAAATCGCTCCCGAACCTCCCGATACGAGCTTTGAACGCGCCGAGCCCGCAGGCATTGCCGGCGGCGTGATCGGCGGCGTCGTCGGCGGCATTCCGGAAGCGCCGCCACCGCCACCGCCGCCGCCGCCACCTGCCGCGCCCGTGCGTGTCGGCGGCAACATCAAGCCGCCGATGAAGACCAAGGACGTGCGGCCCACCTACCCGCCGATCGCGCAGTCCGCGCGCGTGCAGGGTGTGGTCATCATCGAAGCGACCATCGGCCCGAACGGCAAGGTGCAGGACGCCCGCGTGCTGCGCTCGATTCCGCTTCTCGACGCGGCGGCGCTCGATGCGGTCCGCCAGTGGGAGTTCACGCCGACGCTTCTCAACGGTGTGCCAGTACCAGTCATCATGACGGTCACCGTCCAGTTCACGCTCAGTTAAAACAATACCGGCAGCTACTACACGCCAGTTTCTCCAGCGGAGGATGCAGTAATGGAAGTCAGAAGGATGCGTCAGATTGCGCAAGTCGTTTGTGCGGGCCTTGGTATGGTGGCGCTCAGCACCCCGGCCTTCGCACAGGCAGCACCAGGTGCCGCCGGTGGTTTGAATCTCATCGATATCGCGCAGAACATGTCCGGCATCGCCATTGCGGTGGCGATCGTGCTCTTCATCATGTCCTTCTGGTCGGTCGGTGTCGCCATCGAGCGCATCTACACCTACAACCAGGCGCGCAAGCAGTCGAAGCTCTATGCGCCGCAGGTCGCCAAGCACCTCAAGGACGGCCGCCTGAAGGAAGCGATCGCGCTGTCGGCGTCGAAGGATTATCGCTACAGCCACCTCGCGAAGGTCGTGCTCGCCGGCCTGCAGGAATACCAGTTCCAGCAGGAAACGGGCGGCGCCTCGCTGAACCGTGAAGACGTGCTCGACACCGTCCGCCGCTCGATTCAGCGCGCCACCGCGCTCACCGCGTCGGACCTGAAGAAGGGCGTCTCGACGCTCGCCACGATCGGCTCGACCGCACCCTTCGTCGGACTGCTCGGCACGGTCGTCGGCGTCATCAACGCGTTCGTCGGCATCGCGTCGACCGGCTCGGGTGGCATCGGCGCCGTGTCGGCCGGCATCGCGGAAGCGCTCATCGAGACCGCGCTCGGCCTCTTCGTCGCGATTCCGGCGGTGTGGTTCTACAACTTCCTGACCAGCCGCATCGAGTACTTCAACGTGGAGATGGACAACTCCTCGTCCGAGCTCGTCGATTACTTCATCAAGAAGACGGCATAGCTTCGATTAGAATCGACTTGGAGCTGTAACTATGTCAATGCAACTGGGTGGCGGCGGCGGAGTCAAATCCGACATCAACGTCACCCCGCTCGTCGACGTCATGCTGGTGCTCCTCATCATCATGATGATCATCGCGCCGCTCCTCCA
>QHWQ01000360.1:0-3272 GCA_003222635.1 Acidobacteriota bacterium
CCTGAAGGTGTGCAGACCCATCAGCACCGTGAGCGCGAGCAGCAGCGCGGCCACGCGTTCAGGCGAATCGACCTGCAGCACGATCAGAAACAGCGCGAAGGTGACGAGGACGAGCGCCACCTGAAAGCCTTTGAAGGCGCCGAAGTAGTGGCCGTTGGCGAGCTCGAACACGGCCTGAATCTGCGCCGCGCGCAGCGGCCGGAAATAGCCGGCATCGGTCGCACCGCTCGTGAACGCGCCGGTCACCGAATGCATCCGCTGCGCATCGAGCATCGGGATCAGGCTGTCGGTCACCTGCAGAGGAATCCGCAGCACGCTGTAGCAGACCGTCGCCGCCATGATCGCGGTGATGATCCATCCGCGGACCTGAAAGGTCCGCGCCGCTCCGTTACCAGAGTTCACGCCACAGCTCCAGCAGTTCCCTGAACGCGCGGACGATCACCGCGGGATTGCCTCCCGTCTGTCGTCCAGTCTCACGCGGATAGTGGTGCACGCCCACTTCCCTGACCCGTACGCCCATCTTGCGCGAGCGCGCCAGCATCTCCACGTTGATGAGCGCGCCCGTGCTGCGCAGCCGCGGCAGCATGCCGTCGAGCACCTGGCGCCGATACACCTTGAACGCGCAGTTCACGTCGCGGATCGGAATGCGGAACAGGAGCCGGCACGCCTGGTTGTAGAGAAACGAGTTCAGGCGCCGCAATACGGGATCGCGCCGCCTGATGCGGTAGCCGCTAACAATATCCACGCCATCGATCGCCCGGAGCAATACCGGCAGTTCGCCGAGATCGAACTGATTGTCGCCATCGACGAAGGCGACAAGCGGCTGCGTCGCGGCCGCGAAGCCGCTGCGCAGCGCCGCGCCGTACCCCTGGTTGGAGGCATGGTGGACGACGCGCACGCGGGGATTGGCGGCGGCAAGACGATCCGCGATCTCGCCCGTCCGGTCGCGGCCCCCGTCGTCGACGACGATCACCTCGTACTCGTCGGCGATCTCGCTCAGCACCGCCACCGCCGAGGTCACAACCTCCTCAATATTTCCCTCTTCGTTGTACATAGGAAAAAACAACGAAAGGGCGGGCTTGGGGGGCTTGTGATCGGTCAGAAGATGCTCGATGAAAAATTGACGGGACGCGAAGGGGGGATTATAAGAAGACGCCATGAGCACCATCAACTTGAGAGTGAACGGACGTGCGCACACGGTGGACGTCGATCCGTCGACGCCGCTGCTGTACATCCTTCGCAACGACCTCGGCCTGCAGGGCCCGCGGTTCGGCTGTGGGCTGGGCCAGTGCGGCGCGTGCACCGTCATCGTCAACGGCGCCGCCGTGCGCTCGTGCATCACGCCGACCTCGAGCGTGAAGGGCGAGATCACGACGCTCGAAGGGCTCTCGCAGGAGGGGAAGCTCCATCCGCTGCAGCAGGCGTGGATCGACGAGCAGGTCCCGCAGTGCGGCTTCTGCCAGAACGGCCAGATCATGACGGCCAAGGCGCTGCTCGATAAGAACCCGCATCCGACCGACGAGCAGATTCGCCAGGGGATGGCGGGCACGCTCTGCCGCTGCATGACGTACTACCGGGTTCAGGCGGCCATCAAGCGCGCCGCGGGGAGGAACGTATGATTCGCCGCGAGTTCCTCAAAACGTCGGGCATGCTCATTGTCGGCGTCAGCGCCGGCGCGTTCGTCTCTCGCTTCGCGATTGACGCGGACGCGCAGAGCGCGGCGCGCGGCCTCTATCCCGATCCCGACTATCACCAGCTCGATTCGTGGATCGTGATTCACGAGGACAACACCGCGACGTTCTATGTCGGCAAGACCGACTGCGGCCAGGGGACCGGCACGTCGTTCCGCCAGATGATGTCGGACGAGCTCGACATCGCCTACAAGGACACGGCCTGCGTGATGGGCACGACGGACATCACGGTCGATCAGGGCGGGTCAACGCGGTCATCAGCGTCAAGAACGATCCGTCGAAGCGCGTCACCTACGGCGAGCTGATTGGCGGCAGGAAGTTCAACGTCACGCTGACCGGGGCGAACATCGACGCCACCACCGGCATCGCCAAGGTGAAGCCGGTGCAGGAGCTGAAGATGGTCGGCACCTCACCCCAGCGCTACGACATCCCGGCCAAGGTCGACGGCTCGCTGAAGTGGGCGGTCGACGTGAAGCTGCCCGGGATGGTGCACGCGCGCAACGTGAAGCCGCCGGTCGCGGGCGCGACGTTGATCAGCGTGGACGAATCGTCCGTGCGCGGCATGCCCGGGTTCGTGAAGGTGGTGAGCAAGGGCAACTACGTCGCGGTCGTGTGCGAGCGCGAGGAGCAGGCGATTGCGGCGGCGAAGGCGCTGAAGTGCAACTGGCAGAAGCCGGCGGCACCGCAGCTGCTCGCGGGCTCGGACGGCCTGTTCAAGTACATGCGCGAGACGACGCCCAAGTCGAGCCAGACGCCGATCAACATCGGCAACGTCGACGCGGCGTTCGCCGGCGCGGCGAAGGTCGTCGAGGCCGAGTACGAGATTCCGTTCCAGGGACATACCGCCATCAGTCCCGCGCACGCGCTGGCGGATCCGTCCAACGGCCAGATGACGATCTATTCCAACGACATGAAGTCGTACGGCATGCGCAACGGCGTCGCGCAGTTCCTCGGCATGCCGCGCGAGCAGGTGCGCGTCATCTGGATGGAAGGGCCGCAGGGCTACGGCCGCACCGCCGCGGACGATGCGGGGTTCGAGGCGGCGTACATCGCGAAGGAGCTCGGACGTCCGGTGCGCATGCAGTGGATGCGCGACGAAGAGCAGGCGTGGGATACGAAAGGTCCTGCGTTCACCTTCACGATCCGCGGCGCGCTCGACGCGCAGGGCAACATGATTGGCCTCGACTACACCGCGCGATCGGCGGACTACAACCATCTCGGATACAACGAGCCCGACACCGTGCTCATCGCGCAGCTGATGGGACAGCGCCGCGATCGGCCGGCGGCGGGGAGCTCCGCGTATCCGAACGACATGTATGCGATCCCGAACCGGCGCACGCTGCTCGAGGTCGTGGGGCTGCCGCTCGTCTGGGAAACACCGCTGCGCACCGGCAACCTGCGCGATCCGAATGGACCGCAATCCACGTTCGCGGCCGAATCGTTCATCGACGAGATGGCGTTTGCGGCGAAAGCCGACCCGCTCGAGTTCCGCATGCGGATGCTGACCGCGGCCAGAGACGATGACAACGGCTTCAAGCGGGCACGTTCGATCGCGGTGCTGAAGGCGGCGGCCGAGAAGTT
>QHWQ01000360.1:3386-7827 GCA_003222635.1 Acidobacteriota bacterium
GGCATCAGCCGTTCGCTGTACGAAGAGGTCGCGTTCGATGCGGAGAAGGTGTTGAGCAGGGATTGGGCAACGCATCCGACGCTCACGCACCTGGACGCGCCGGCGCAGATCGACGTCGTCCTCGTCAACGGCGATCCGAATCCGAACCGCCCCGATCTGCCGCATTATGGTGCCGGCGAGGCATCGATGAAGCCGGTGATCGCCGCGGTGGCCAACGCGATCTTCGACGCGACGGGCGTCCGCCTGCGACGCGTGCCGTTCAGAAAGGAACGGGTGCTCGCCGCGCTGAACGCCGCGAAGGCGTGATCTACCGCGTTCTCGACTCTCCTGTCGGAGGCCTGCTGCTCGCGCGTGACGAGGCAGGCCTCCGCATGATTCATTTCGTCGGGCCGGCTAAAGCCGGCCCCCACGTGCAAACGGATTGGCGACGCGACGACGACGCGTTCGCGGACGTCGTGTCACAGCTCGAGGAATACTTCGAAGGCAAGCGTCGCGTGTTCGACCTGCCGCTCGCGCCCGACGGGACGCCCTTTCAGCAGCGAGTCTGGCGCGCGCTGCTCGACATTCCCTACGGCGGGACGATCTCGTACGGCACGCTCGCGGCGCAGATTGGTCAGCCAGCGGCGTCGCGAGCGGTCGGTCTCGCCAACGGCAGCAATCCGCTGCCCATCGTCATTCCCTGTCATCGCGTGATTGGCTCGAACGGAAGGCTGACCGGCTACGGCGGCGGGCTGCCGATCAAGCATCGGCTGCTCGCCCTCGAGCGCGGCAGCCTTCGGTTGTTGGATTAAAACAACGCAAACCGCCACTGCAGCCGCGATATTGCGCTTGACAGCTTTCCCCGCCATCGACAGTCTCTAGCCGCCCGACTTCCTCCAACCCATTGCGCGCCGCCTTTGGTGAGGCTGTCGCCGTCGTTTGTAAGACGCACGCGGGTCCCACGTTGTAGGAGTTGTCATGCAAATCATCGGCGATCGCCACTACAAGAGCGACCCAGGAGAACAGATCACTTTTTCTGTCGGCGGACAGACGCAGGTCGGCGCCGTCACCGCGGCGTCCAACGTGCAGGCCGGTACGACGCTTCCGATGACTGTCAGCGGCAGTGGTCATCGCACGGTGGCGGTGACCGCCGGCTTCATCGGCGAGGACGGAGGCAGCGCCGACATCGTCATCACTGGCGGCAATGGCGGCGGCGATACCTCGAAGATCCGGCAGCTGACCACACTTCCATTTCGCACCGCTATCTTCATCATCGATTAGGGGGCGTCGTGAGACTTATTCGCGCGGCTTGCGCCGCGCTGGCGTCGCTGACTATTGCCGTTTCCGCGAGCGCACAACAGAGTGCGGCCAACGATACGTCGTCGCTCGGCAAGATCCGCGTGTCATTAGCGGGCGAAATCGAGAGCGAGGGAGGCGCGCATCCGAATCTGCAGGACGACCTGGAGTACGTCGCGCTGATCGCTCGCCAGTCTGGAACACTGCTTCGTATCCTGCAGCAATACGAAGAGGAGCGATCCGACAAGCAGGTTGGCGCCACGTCGTCTGCATCGGGCACGACGACGCTGGTCAGCAAGGGAACGGTGCCCAAGGTGCTCGGGCTTGCGGTTGAGAACGGCGCCGCCACGCGGACTGTCAACGGCACCACTGTGACCTTTCGGAGCGACCTGGGAGGTGCCATTCGTGCGCTGGCTGGCAAAGGATTCTTCCAGCTGACGCCTGGCGCGGATCCGTCACTATCGCTGCTGCGACGCCTTTCGGCTTCAGCGTCGTTCGACACCTCTCGCGGGCAGACGGAGACGCTGACCGCCGATCAGCAGCAGCTCTCGCAGTGGACCGCACGTCTGCAGGTCATTGATCAGCGTGACCCCTATGGGCCCAGCGCAGCCGCCCGCTGGCGCGACCGATTGGTCAGTATCCAGACCGGGATTCCCGAGGCCGCGATCAAGCTGTTCGCCACCTTTGATACCGATCCGGTCGTCAAGATGTGGCTGCAGGCGACGCAGGATGCGGTGACGGCCGCGAAGGTCGCTGCAAGCGCGAAGTCCGTGACGGAGCGGGCCATCGATATTGCAACAACCCTCAGGGATCGGGAATCGAGTTTTCCGACCGCAGATCAACTGCGCCCCGAGACCGTGCTGGCGTTGGACCAGTACGAACGAACGACATCCACATTCGTACGAGAGCGGCACGACATGCTGCAGGCGTTGGCAACAGGGGCACTCGTGTCTTTGGAATATACGAACGACCGGCCACTGAAGGCACCGCGCACCTCCAACGTGCGCCTGGTTGGCGAAGTCGGCGGCACCGTGGATCTCACCGGCAACGCATCGGTCACGTTTTTCGATCAGAACCCGGCCGGCGTCTCGTCGTCAGTTCGTGACGTGCAGTTCAGCGGCCAGATGGACATCAAGATGGGGTCAGCGGACACCGTCGGTGCCTTTGTGCTCTCCTTCGCGGGCAGGTACTCGCGCCAATTGGAAAACAGCTTCAATGACGACGGGGTCATGCTGCCGAACACGAAGGGAACGACCGCCGTCGGTCAATTGAAGCTGACCGTGCCTGTGAAGGGAAGCGGCGTCAGGATTCCGTTGTCGGTGACGTTCGCGAATCGTACTGAATTGATCACAGAAAGCGTCGTGCGCGCGAACGTCGGTCTCACGTACGACCTCGACGTGCTCTTCGCGAAGTTCCACCCGTGATTCAGCTACGGTGGAGGGCGCGCCGGCCAATCGTGAAGAACAAGCCGCCCTCGCGGCCGAGCGTAAACATCCAGCCAAGCTGCGCCAGCCACCCTTCGAGCGTCCAGTTGTCGTGGGCCGGCGCGAACAGGTCCTCTGGCTCGTCGCCGAACACCGCGCTCGGATAGCTGCGCACGAACTCCACGTCGTTTTCGGCGAACCAGCGCTGCACCTCCGCGAGCGTGTGGCGGTGTTCCTCCGGATGCTGATACTGGTCCCGCAGCCACGCCTCGCGCCTTTCGGGCTCGGTGCTCCGCTCACGCAGGACCGGATCGAACGGCACATACCTGAATCCGGTCAGCCTTGCGACCACGCGGCGCATCCGCGTCGGAAGCCGCGCGAACGCGTTGTAGACGCCGAGGACGATGAGGCCGCCGGGACGCGCGAGTGACGCGAGCCGCGCGAACGACTCGCGCGGATTCGAAGTGTGATGCAGCACTCCGGACGAAAAGACGACGTCGAATGATGCCGGTTTCAACGCCGGGTATCGAAGATCCGTCTCGATGAACAGCACGCGATCGATGCCGAACCGGCGAGCCGCCGCCTGGCCGAGCCGCAGCGAGGCGCGCGTCAGGTCGGCGGCGACGACCACGCGATCGGCACGCGCGAGATAGAGCGACATCTGCCCCGTTCCGCAGCCGATCTCGACGATGCGGGCATCGCCGGGAATGGCGCGATCGAGCAGTCGCGCGAACGCGCTTCGTTCCGCGCGCGCGCGAAGCGCATGCAGGCTGTCGCGCGGCGGGTAGCCGGGAAAAGGCGAATCAGGCCGAAGACGCACATGAAGACCGCGAGCGGCACGAGCCACCGCTTGCCCGAATCGCTCCGCGACAGCCCACGCGCCAGATCCGCGATCGAGCCGCCCGCCGTCGCGAGCATGATCAGACGGCGCCGGATACCGCTGCGCTTTGGGAGCATGCGATTTCCTCTTCGAGCGCGACCCGCCGGGCGGACGGACGCTTGGTGACGGTCGTCGATCCCGCGACGAGCAGATCGATGCCGCAGCGCCTGAAGGTGGAATACCCCTCGAGCGCGCGGTTGACGATCGGTTCGCCGGCGATGTTGAACGACGTGTTGAGGAGCACCGGGATGCCCGTGTGCCGGCCGTACGCTTCGAGCAGCGCGTGCAGCCGAGGCGCCATGTCGCGATCGACCGCCTGCAGGCGCGCGGAGCCGTCGACGTGCGTCACCGCGGCGAGCTGCGATCGCCACTCGGGCCGGACGGGAAACACGCCCGACATGAAGCGCGCCAGACGCACACCTCCCGGCGGCAAATCGAAATACTGTTCCGCCGCTTCGACGGTCGTCACCGGCGCGAAGGGACGGAACTCTTCGCGGAACTTGATGTCGCGATTGAGCCGGTCGCGCATGTCGCTCGAGTGCGGGGCAGCGAGCAGGCTGCGGTGGCCGAGGGCACGCGGACCGAACTCCGACGCGCCATCCATCCAGCCGACGATGCGGCCGGCGGCGAGCTCGGAGGCGACGTGTTCGAACAGATCAGCGTCGACGAGCTCATCGACGATCTGGCCATCCTCGCGTCCGGCGCGCGCGAGCTCCCGCGGATCCAGACGCGGACCCCAGAACGGGTGATCGGGAACCTCGCGATCCGGATGACCGAAATAGATTCGGTCCGCATAGAGCGCCGCGCCGAGCGCGCAACCGGCATCGCCAGGCGCCGGCGGCACGAAGACGCGCTCGAAGCC